>CAKUYZ010000013.1 GCA_934717675.1 uncultured Bacteroidales bacterium | reverse complement strand
ACGCAGCCTTGCGCACGGGGGGTAGTTCCCAATGGCTTATCGGGCAATGTTCTAAATCACAGAGTAGGAGGAAATCTCAAAGCCACCACTACTGAAAAGAGAATCACCAGATTAAGCGGCAAGACAAGAAACCAGCACCACTGGATGGATTACTCAATTTGTGTAGAGTTGGTGCAAGACGGTAAAACACCAATTGAGCATGCGCAGATACAAATTGAGCAAAGGTCTAAGAACTTCGAAAAGAAGAGGCGCAGATGGAGAGAGCACCGGTGTTCAAACGTCTACCGAGGTGTTATGGCCAGAGTTCACCACCCGTCACTGCCAGAGATAAGGGGCTTGCACTGTGAAGAGTTATATCCGGGCGACTACTATGGCAAGTCGAACCGAGTAAACCACAGTCACATTGCGCCTGTAAAAGACTTATACAGGGGGAGAGCCTTTGAAATAAGTCCAGAAGCGCCCTATTTCCTTGGTCTTAACGGATCCATATCTTCAGAAGAGATGAATACCATTGGCTCTTCAGACACATCCCTATACAACCTTTTCGAAGAAGAGTACAGAAAATAGTCATGAAAACAACAATTACCCTCATCTTATTTCTACTTTCAATCTCGGCGAACGCTCAATGGCGACTTGACGGCGGCGTGCGAATGGGGCGCAGCAACCTGAGGTTTATGCAAGATGAGGACAGGCGCAAGAGTCATTTGCCCATGACATTTCACGCTTCTTTCTCCTGGGGAGCAGACGTCAATGCTGGCTACGAGTTCAAGTATGGCTTGGGACTATATTCCGGCGCACTGTATGACCACATCCGCACATATGGTGCGTTGCGCCCTTACTATGACGTGCATGGAGTGATGCATAAGATGCCGCTGCACAAGCACTCTTTTGACTTTGTGACAGTACCGCTAAAACTTGAATACAGGACATTGCGCGGTATCGTAAGGCCGTATGTGGGGCTGGGAGCCTCGTTTTTGGTGCATAAAGGGATAAATTTCACGCAAAAGACCTATGGGAGCGGAGATCTAAGCTCTCTTTATCGAGGCACTTTTAAATATCACGCCGTGACGCCAACGTTCCTTTTCGGCCTCAACCTGGAGTTCAAGCGGTTCATCGCTGGCATAGCAGTGCGCCGCGACCTGAACGACTTTTGGGAGGATGACACACAAAGCATGAGCTCATTTCGCGTCAGGCAGGTGACGGGCAAGATTGGCTACAGGATTTTCTGAACTTTTTATCAAGAGAAGAGACGTGAATACGCAGAGATTAAGGATGCTGACCGCGGCGATCTTGGCAGCGGCCAGCCCAGGCACTATTGGCCAGACGCGGACTGTGAGCGGCCAGGTGGTTGACGCGCGCACGGGCGAAAGCGTGGCCTTCGCCAGCTGCGCCGACCCCGCAACGGGGCGAGGCACGACGACGAACAGCTACGGATTTTTCAGCCTGCAAGCCACACCTGACGCCAGCCTGACAATATCTTGCATGGGATACGACCCCGTGGAGCTAAAGGCCGCGCAATGGACTGACAGCTCGTTGGTGATCCGCCTTAAACCCAAAGACTTGACACTAGACGAGGTGACGGTGAGCGCCACTGTGCCTCAGGTGGAGATGACGCAGATGAGCAAAAGCTCGGTGCCTGTGGCTCTGGTGGGGGACATGCCGTCGTTTTCGGGAGAGCCGGACGTGATGAAGGCCATAACGTTCTTGCCAGGCGTCTCGGCCGGGCGAGACGGGATGTCAGACATCTTTGTGCGCGGCGGCGACCGGGGGCAAAACCTCATTTTGCTAGACGGGATGAAGATATACAACTCCAACCATCTGTTTGGCCTCGTATCGCTTTTCAACACGGACATTGTGAGGAACGTTGACGTCTTCAAGGGCATCTTCCCCGCCGAATATGGAGGTCGGCTGGCGTCGGTGATAAATGTGCTTAGCCGAGACGGGAACACGGAGGAACGACACCACCACTTGAGCGTGGGCATGCTGTCCAGCACGCTGTCTTCTGAAGGCCCGATAGGGGACGGGAGGCTGACATACAGCCTGGCGGCCAGGGCGGGATATAACGACTTGTTCAACATGGCGGCCAAGAGGGACTTCTACAATCTGGATTTCACCGCCCCCGCGACTTACAACTCGATGAACTCCAACTACGTCAGCGACTCTTTTTATGACATAAATGGCCGCTTGAGGTGGCGAGTGACTCCCACGACGTCGCTGACGCTCTCCACCATCATAGGGTCGGACTTCGAACACTGGGGCGAGGCCATTGGCGGCAACACCCTGGCCGACCGTGAAGTGGGCCGCACGGCCATACGCAACAACGCCGCCTCCTTGGCACTCTCAAAAAGTTTCGCGCGCGTCTTCTGGCGCACACAGGCCTCACTGACAAGTTACAGGAACACCACCCGGAGCGACACCGACACGAGAAACTTGACAAGCAAAGAGCTGACACACAGCGGCATGAAGCACACTAGCGAACTCCAAGACCTGTCTCTCAACAGCCGCGTGGAGGCGGATGCGGGCATATGCCATATGAAAGGTGGAGCCGAGGTGAGCCGATATGCCTTCAGGCCATCGAGAATGAAGTTTTATGACATCGACGCGAAGGGAGCCCGTAAAGACAGCACCTCGGCGGCAGGAGGCAAGACGCATTCCGTGGAGGCGAGCCTGTATGCCGACAACGAGATGAGGCTCACGAGCCGATGGAGCCTGGACGCGGGGCTTCGCGCCACGGCATATCACGTTGACGACACGACATATATGCGCCTGGAGCCGCGCCTCTCCACGCGTTTTCTCATATCGCCGAGGCTGTCGGTCAAGGCCGGATATAGCTCTTCTAACCAGTTCAACCACGCCATTCTCAACTACGTGGGGGAGGTGGAGAGCGAGGCGTGGATGGCCGCCACGAGACAGATGCCTCCGCAGCACGCAAACCAATGGGCCGCAGGCCTCTTTTTTGCCGATGACGCGAGACGCATAAACATCTCGGTGGAGGGATTCTACAAGAAGATGAGCCACCTGCTCCACTTCCGCAGCATGAAGGTGCTTGACGGCGGAGGCAAGACGCTAGACAAGGGCGTGAGCACCGACGGCAACGGGCGGGCATATGGCCTGGAGCTGATGGCCTCGAAGGACTTTGACCACGGGGTGAGCCTCAACGCCGCCTACACCCTTCAAGTGAGTGAGCGCAAGTTCGCCAACATCAACGACGGGCGGTGGTTTCCTTTCCTCTTCGACCGCAAGCACCAACTGACGCTCGTGGCCCTGTGGAAGATAAACAAGCTGTGGGACGCCAGCGCCACGTTCAACCTGGCCTCAGGCAACCCTTTCACCATGCCCACGGCCAGGATTAGAGGCGACATGGCCAGCGACTTCAGCTACTTGGTATACACCGACATAAACAACCGCCGCACGCCCGCCTACCACCGTCTGGATCTTAACGCCTCACGCGAACATACGGGCCGAAGAGGGGTGAGGATGAAGTGGACCATGAACATATATAACGCCTACGCCCACAAAAACCCATCTAGAGTGAAATATGGTGGCCGAGACAGCAAGGCCGAGGTGGAATCGGACTACTCCATATTGCCATCACTCAGCTACTCGATATGGTTCTGAGCGGCGCGGGATCGATCTGAAAAGAGAAAAAAGATGAAGAAGACTAACACATTGGCAGCGGCCATGGTATCTGCATGGGCCATCATGGCCACGGGCTGCGACTACTTTCTGCCAGGTAATTTCGAGATGGTGTCTTATGAAGACTACACGTCTGACTATGCCGGCGACCAGTTGGTACTCAACGGCTACATCTCGGCGGGGCACGGAGTCTTTGCCGAGGTGCATCACAGCCTGCCGCCAGAGCGAGCCGAGGAGGCCGACAGCGTGACGGACGCCACCGTCGCACTGCTGCTCGACGGGCAGACTGTGGCCACGCTCCACCGCAACACACGGCGCAGGCTGAGCGCCGACGTGGCCACGCGCTACGCCTACTACCTGCTGCCGAGCGAGGTGGACATTGTCCCAGGCCACGCCTACTCCTTGAGGGCGACAAGCGCCACCTACGGCACGGCGGAGTCGGAGCCAGAGACGGTGCCGCAGCCACCCGTGGTGGACACCGTATGGGCCGAGACTTATTATGACGGCAGATATGCCAATTTTTTCGCTCGCTTCGTCACCGCCCAGCCACGTCAGACGGCATGCTGCGTCTTGCGCGCCTACCGCTATGGCCTGTGCCACGCCCCGCTGTTCTTCACAGGCGGCATGGCCGCGCGCACGTCGGGCAGCGAGGGCGAGACGCTGCGGGCATACAGTTACTACCGCACGCGTGCCCTGGACTCCGTCATTGTGGACGTCATGACGCTCTCTGACAACACGGCGCGCCACCTGACAAGCATGGCGGACTATGAAGACAGCAATGACGACCTGGCATATGAGTACCCACTGGCCGTGAGCCAAAACGTGAACGGAGGCTACGGCTTCGTGGGAGCCTACGCGACAGGCGGGATGGCCGTGAAGGCCGACTCGGTGAACGCCACGCCGCGCTGGGACTACGGGGAAGAGGAAGACATGGACGACGAGCCGGACGTGACCCCCACGAGCCGGCTAGGCTTCTTCTGACCTCGCACGCGGGAAAGACATAAAAAAGAGCCTCGCCCCCACCCGTGCCGTTTTGGCTTGAGTGGGGGCGAGGCTTTTGACGCTCCCGCCGCAGACTAATAGCGATAGAAATCTGCCTTATAGGGGCCTTCGACTTTCACGCCGATGTAGTCGGCCTGCTTCTGCGACAGTGTGGTGAGGTGCACCCCGAGCTTGGCCAAGTGGAGGCGCGCCACCTCCTCGTCAAGCTCCTTGGGCAGGCGGTATACGCCCACCTTATAGTCTTTCTGCCACAAGTCGAGCTGAGCCAGCGTCTGGTTGGTGAACGAGTTGCTCATAACGAAGCTAGCGTGGCCCGTGGCGTTGCCGAGGTTGACCAGGCGGCCTCGGCTGAGCAGGATGATGCAGTGGCCGTCGGGGAACGTGAACTGATCTACCTGCGGCTTGATGTTATGCTCCTTGATGCCGGGCCACTGCTCAAGGCGGCTCACCTGAATCTCATTGTCAAAATGGCCAATGTTGCAGACAATGGCCTGGTTCTTCATCTTGGCCATATGCTCCGCCGTGATGATGTCGCAATTGCCGGTGCAGGTGACAAATATGTCGGCCTGCTCCACGACCTCGTCCACCGTGCGGACCTCATAGCCCTCCATGGCCGCCTGGAGAGCGCAGATGGGGTCAATCTCCGTCACGATGACGCGCGCGCCGAAGCCCCTCATGCTCTGGGCGCAGCCCTTGCCCACGTCGCCATAGCCGCACACCACGACCACCTTGCCGGCAATCATGACGTCGGTGCCGCGCTTGATGCCGTCGGCCAGGCTCTCGCGGCAACCGTAGAGGTTGTCGAACTTGCTCTTGGTGACGGAGTCGTTGACGTTGATGGCGGGGAAGAGCAGCTCGCCGCGCTCCATCATCTGATAGAGGCGATGCACGCCCGTGGTCGTCTCCTCACTCACGCCCTTGACACCCGCGGCGATCTTCTTCCAGTCGAACTGCCCGCGGACGGTGTGCAGCAGCTCCACGAGCTCCTGAAAGTCCTCTCCGCAGTCGGCATAGCTCTTGGAGTAGAGTTCTGGGTGGTCAGTGAACTCAACGCCCTTGTGGATGAGGAGGGTGGCGTCTCCCCCGTCATCGACAATGAGGTTGGGGCCGAGGCCGTTGCCGAAGTCGAGCGCCATCTTGGTGCACCACCAGTACTCGGCCAGGCTCTCGCCCTTCCATGCGAAGACGGGCACGCCAGCCTTGGCAATTGCCGCCGCGGCGTGGTCTTGCGTGGAATATATGTTGCAAGAGCACCAGCGCACGTCGGCGCCAAGGGCCACGAGAGTTTCAATGAGCACGGCCGTCTGCACGGTCATGTGGAGCGAGCCGGTGATGCGCGCGCCCTTGAGGGGCTTCTGCCCCTTATACCTTTCGCGGAGGGCCATGAGGCCTGGCATCTCGAGCTCAGAGATTGTTATCTCATCCCTGCCGAACTGCGCCAGGTTGATGTCCGCCACCTTATAGGTGTATTTCGTGTGGTCTACGTATTCAATCATTTTGTGTAGAGCTAATCATTTTTTCCTTACGGGCGCAAAGGTAGTGAAGCCCCGCGACATTATGACGACGCGAGAGGTCTGGCAATGCGAATGAACGCAAGGAAAGAGAGATAAATTTATGACATAAATAACGCAGAGGCAAGAAACCTAGCGCGGTCTTTTGCGTATATGGCTGCGTGCTTGCGAGGAGTATGGCAAGCGCGAGACGTTCGCTAACAACAAACATAACATACACAACACAATGAAACTGAAGAATCTTATCGTGATGGCCGGCCTGAGCGTGGCCATTGTATTGACTGGTTGCAACGCTAGCAGCGCGACGAAGGGTGGCCTCATTGGTGGCGGCGCAGGCGCGGCTGTTGGCGCAGGCGTAGGCGCTCTCGTGGCCAAGAACAACCGCAAGAAGGGCGCGCTCATTGGCGCGGCCGCTGGCGCGGCCGTTGGCACCACGGCGGGCATCATCATCGGCAAGAAGATGGACAAGAAGAAGAAGGAGCTTGAGGCACTTCAGAACGCCCAAGTCAATGAGGTTCAGGATCAGAATGGCCTGAAAGCCATCCAGGTGACCTTTGGCGAGGACGGCATCAAGTTCGCCACCGGCAAGCATGACCTGAGCGCATCGGCCCAGACCAACCTCAAGAACTTCGCCAAGACGCTGACCTCTGGCGAGGATGTCTCCGCCGCAGACATCACCGTTGAGGGCCACACCGACAGCACCGGCTCACAGGCCGCTAACGAGAAAGTCTCCGCGGCTCGCGCAAAGGCCGTGACCGACTTCCTGGTCAAGAACGGCGTGCCGGCATCTCGCATCACCACCCGCGGCCTGGCCTCCGAGTACCCCGTGGCAGACAACAGCACTGTCGCAGGCCGCGCGCAGAACCGTCGCGTCGAGGTATACATCACGGCTAGCCAAGACATGATCAAGGCCGCAGAGAGCGAGAAATAGTCCCGCCCAACGGGTCTTCTGACAGACACAGAGCGTCGCGCCACACATGGGGCGCGACGCTTTTTTTTGTACCTTAGAGACCATGAAGAGAGCATTGACGGCCTTCGCGCTGGCCACACTGTGCGCCGCCACGGCGGCAGACGCGCAACGCACCGACTGGACCACGACGGGGCAGACGCCCGCCGTGGGGACACTCATGGGCGGCAAGCCCGACAGCCGCGAGGCGAGACGGCTGGACAAAGCCGTGCGCGCCAAGGCGGACAGCCTGCGCCACTCCGTGGCCGGGGCTGAAGTGACGACCGTGGGCGACGTGAACGGCCTGACGGCCATAAGGATTGTCTTCAGCGGGACGGGACTCCCGGCCGAACCCAACGTGACGGGCTACAACACGGCCACGCGAGAGGCCATTACGGCCATAGCGGCGCAACTGACGGGGCCTTGGGCCTTGGCAGACATCACCGTGGACGGGCATACGGACAACGTGGGGCCGTATGATGAGAACATGACGGTGTCTTTCCGCCGCGCAACGGCCATCGCCGGCCTGCTCACTCGCCAGGGCGTGGACTCGATGCGCATATCTGCCCGCGGATTCTCATATGACTACCCGCTGGCCAACAATCACCTGATCGAGGGGAGGGAGAAGAACCGCCGAGTGGAGATGACCATCACGCTCAGCGAGGATATGATTGTGGCGCTTGAAGGGATGCCGGCGGCGCGCAAGCCTGCCCCCTCCGGCAAGCCATGACCTCGTCATAGTGGGCTATGGCCCATGCCACGAGCGTGTTGATATGCGGCAGGAGGGAAAAAGACAGTGGCGTGAGGCTATACTCCACCCGCGGAGGGACTTCTGCATAAACCTTGCGCAAGACATAGCCGTCCTCCTCCAGCGTACGCAGCGTCACAGAGAGCATCTTTTGCGAGATGTCTGGCATGCGGCGCTGGAGCTCCTTGAAGCGCACGGGAGCCCCGCCCGCCTCCTCCAATGTGTGAAGCGTAAGGATGGACCATTTGTCGCCTATGCGCGACAGGATGTTCCTCACCGGGCAGTCAGGAAATAGAGGGTCTATCAGGGTGTTCCGATCCATATCTCATTTTTACCAAAAAAGTCTTCTCCATAACCTGCTGTTCCACAGCAAAGGTTACTTTGGCGTAACCTTGTGAACCACACGTGCCTACTTGCGCGGCAGAGGACAGATTGCCATATTTGCATTGTGAAACAGAGATAGCAAGTTTCACAAAGGTAGTAATATTGACAATCAAACCTATACAACCATGAAGAAAACATTGGGCATAGCCCTTGCGGCCATATCGGCCTCCGCTGCGGCGCAGCAGAAAGGCAGCGTGCAGACTTTTGACTTTGAGAACTTCAGATTCCATGTGTACAACACCAACGACGCCCTGGGAGACGCCAGCTTCATCATTGAGGGGGCGGACGCGGTGGTGACTATGGAAGAGCCGCTTTTCAAGGACAATGTGGCGGAGTTCGACCAGTTGCTCAAAGCCATAGGCAAGCCCGTGGCCAACGTCATCAGTGACTACCACGTAGGCAGCCAACGGGCCGGCGTTGTCATGCCCAAGGGCATGCACGCATTCACCAAGGGACCCGTCTACAGCGGCATGATGGCGGGCTTCGCCAAGTCTTTCGGCTCGGCCATTGTGCCACTCCTAGACATCACCCCCACGGAGGTGGCCTTTGACAAGGAGGAGACACTGGCGGGAGTCAGCGTCTTATTTCGCCACGGCGCGGCATCCGACTTCCCAGCGGCCAGCATAATTATCGGCGGCAAGGTCTATTACACCCACTGGGCCCCGGCCAAGGCTCACGTCAGCCCGCTACAGATAGGCTCCAGGGCGGCTGTTGACGCTGAGATTGAGGAGACGAGGCGCGAGCTGGAATCGGGCGCGGAGCTTTTCGTCGGCGGACATGGCGGAGTGTCGAGCCGCGAGGCCGTGGAGTTCAAGTTGGCCTATCTCGAAACGGTCAAGAGACTTCTGGACGAGCAGAAGACTGCCAACGGCTTCGCATCGGCCCTCAAGGACGCTTTCCCCGCGTTGGCAGGGGAAGAGGGCGTCAGCGCGCTCGCCGGCGCGCTGTACAAGGAGTAAAACGAGAAATATATAATGGACGTTTCCCGACTGGCCGCGGCTTGCGCCAGTCGGGAATCGTTTTTACATATTGTTATCCTTCAAATAGGAGTTTATGGCATTCCCCACAAATTTTGCCAAGTTAACGGGGACCGCATTACCTATCATCTGTTCAACTTCGGTTCTGCTTCCAAAGAACTCAAAGCTCTCAGGGAATGTCTGAATTGAGGCTCTCTCGCGGGTGGATAGAGGCCGCACGCCATCCAAAGAGGTTGCCGCGTCGTTTGCGTGTATCTGATAGCCTGACGGAATGGGCCTATTGACGCCCCTGATGGTGGGAGACGGCTCATTTACGCTGAAAATTCCCCTGCGCGCATAGCTTCTTGGATGTCTATAATAAGCCTTTATATCTAGCTTATCGCCAAAATAATCGGCCACTGTCATTGGCTCTTTGGCTAGTCCGTTTTTAAAATAAGTATCAAAGAAGCCGTCCTGGACACCTTTCTTCCCGACCATTATGAACCTTTTCCGCTTCTGGGGCACTCCACAAAAAGAAGCATCAAGTACAGCGGAAGAAATTCCATAGCCACAACGTTTCAGAATGTCAATCGCCTCATACACCATTTTGTATTTTCCAATATTGTGAACGTTCTCCATAACGAACCACTCAGGAGAGACTCGGCTTACGATTTTGGCAAACTTTACGGTTAGTATGGCGCGCCCACCATCTTCATTTCTCTTGCCTGCTGAACTATAATCCTGACAAGGAGGGCCACCGACTATCATACCCGGCTTGAATTCTGCTATCTTTAAGCTAACATCCTCATCTTCCATTAAGTCTGCCCGAAAAGCAGGGTGGGAAAAGTTGTATCTGTATGTAGCCACGGCTTTGTCCCAATTGTCAAAAGCGGCTACTACATCAAAACCAGCATTCTGAAGCCCTAGACTCAAGCCCCCACATCCCGCAAAAAGATCTACTACTCTCATCTTTCAATCAAATATTTCTGGACTGTTAACAAGAACGGCATCGAAACGCCTTTCGGGACTGAGCAAATTTTGGCCACCCCCAAGAATTATGTTTTTTATCTCGTTTTTACCAATCCTCGGATACGCCAACTCATCACACCGCATAAAAGGAAGACTGATTGCCCCACTGACAGCAAAGGCTTTATCGTTAGCGTATGTATAAGAATGTTGTTTAATGATTCGAACATAATCGAACACCCCATGAACGCAATACTCAAAGAGCATTCTATAAACCCATATGACAGTCCGTTTAAACCTACTGATCCCGACAGTACGCGACTGACGTACACATAACTGCAAGAGAGCTAGGTTAGACCACACGAAAACGTCGAGACAATCATCAGCTAATCTCATTTTGGCACCTTGTGTCTTCCACACGGGCTGAAGAATTAAGGGAGCTTGGCTACTATTAATATCTTCGCACACAGTTATTACCGCATTCTCTATAGCCTCGTAATGTCTTACCACCTCATCAGCCTCGTCCCAATGGTTAATTTGCGGTACAACACTGAGCATTTTGAGAAGCTTAATTCTCCGCTCGTCAGTAGCATAGTTTGCACACATAGAACACGCTAGAAAACAGATTGTTGGCGGACGGACGACCATCTCTGCCCCATATTCATCCTCGTTTCTATTTTTAGTCGTATTATCAGGCAGCGCCGTCAACTTAACCTCCAAGCCTACAAGTGGCTTGTTATCTGCCGCCAAGTCGTTCATCACAAGATCTATCTTTTCCCTTTCTCCCGAATAGAAACGCTCATATGGCGCAAAACCTGCCTCGTAATTATAAAAAGCGTTATCAGCTAACGGATCTATTCCCAATAGCGCGTCAGCACTTATCTTCGAGTGAATCACATTGTTGTCATTGTCCGTTCGCAGATAGACAGGTTTCAGATTTTTGCTGTGCATATATGCTACAAGAGAAGCAGGGAAAGAGCTATTGAACTGATTCTTTCCCCAACAATAAGCTTGCGTATAGTCACGGCTTGAGTGTCCCTGCGGCTGCCCGAATAGGCCTGGCTTACTGGTTTGATGCGCCATAAATTCAATTTTTCAACGCCCAAAGATATGTAATAATCCACGGTTTGAGAGGCTCTTCAAATCACAATGAATATTATGCCGGCGCACTATGACAGATTTTGCTCAGACAATAACCACAAAAATCCAACCGCAGAGGACTTTCGCCTCGCGGTTGGATTTCAGTTTTTAGCTTTTAAAGTTCCCTGCTACTTGCCCTCCAGCACTTCGCCGAGCGCGGCAAGGAACTGATCGGCCTGCCCTGTGGTCAGACAGAGCGGCGGCAAGATGCGCACCATATTTTGGCCTGCCACGCCGGTGAAGATATGCTTGTCATAAAGGAGCTTCTGACGGATGGGGCTTACGGGCTCGTTGAACTCAATGCCAATCATGAGGCCGCGCCCGCGCACCTCCTTGATTCTCGCGCTCTTGGGCATATTGTCTAAAAGATACTTGCCAACACGAGCCGAGTTCTCCTCCAGTTTCTCGTCTCGATATATGTCCGCCACGGCGATGGCGGCCGCCATTCCGAGGTAGTTGCCGCCGAAGGTGGTGCCGAGCATACCCTTCACGGCCTTGAACTCTGGGCTAATCAGCACGGCGCCCACAGGGAATCCGTTGGCAATGCCTTTGGCCATGGAGATGAGGTCGGGCTTGATGCCGGCATACTGGTGCGCGAAGAATTTGCCGGAACGACCGTAACCGCTCTGGATCTCATCCACAATGAGGACGGTGCCGTGGGCGTGGCACAGATTGAGCAAGTCTTTGAGGAATTGCTCCGAGGGGATGTGGATGCCACCGCAGCCCTGTATGCCCTCAATGATCACTGCGGCGACGTCGTTTTTCTCAACATGCGTGGCCACGGAGGCCAAGTCGTTGAGGTCGGCCCACAGCACCTCGTGCTGCATGTTGAACGGCGAGTTAATCTTGGGGTTGTCCGTCACGGCCACGGCGCCGCTCGTGCGCCCATGGAAACTGCGGCGGAAAGCCACCACCTTGCTGCGGCCAGTGTGGAACGATGCCAGTTTCAGACAGTTCTCATTGGCCTCGGCCCCGCTGTTGCAGACAAATAGGCTATAGTCCGTCAGCCCGCTCAGCTCACCAATCTTTTGCGCCAAGACCGACTGGAGTGGGTTGATGACGCTGTTGGAGTAGAAAGCTATCTTGTTGAGCTGCTCGGTTATGGCCTGGACGTAGCGCGGGTGGCTATGCCCCACGGATATGACGGCGTGGCCGCCGTAGAGGTCGAGATATTCGTTGCCTTTGTCGTCCCACACGTGGCATCCCTTGCCGCGCACAGGCACAACGTCGAAGAGAGTGTAGACGTCGAAAAGGTTCATATGTTCTGTTTTTTTTGCGGCCGCCAGGCTCAGAAGCCAGACGGCTTGAGGTTGAGGCCAGTGTTCTCCGGCAGGCCAAAGAGGAGGTTCATATTCTCCACGGCCTGACCGGCCGCGCCTTTCACCAGGTTGTCAATAAAAGACAAGACGTGGAGCTTCTGGCCATACTTTTTGACGTATAGGACGCATTTGTTGGTGTTGACCACCATCTTGAGGTCGGGGTTGAAGTCCACCACGTTGACGAAAGGCTCGTCTTTATAATAAGACTTATAGACCTCGACAGCATCGGCCTCGTCAAGGTCGCAGTCGAAGTAGACCGACGTCATGATGCCGCGCGTGTGGCAGCCTCTCACAGGCACGAAGTTGAGGGTGCCCTTGTAGTGCGGGGCCAGCCTCGCGAGCGTCTCATTGACCTCGCCCAAGTGCTGGTGGGTGAAGGCCTTGTAGACTGACAGGTTTCCCTCGCGCCAGCTGAAGTGAGTGGTCTCGGAGGGTTTCTGCCCCGCGCCCGTGGAGCCTGTTATGCCGGTCACGTGAATCTCTCCGAGCTTGTCCAGCTTGGCCATTGGCAGCAGGGCAAGCTGAATGCTGGTGGCGAAGCAGCCGGGGTTGGCGATGCGGTCGGCAGCCTTGATCTCGCGGCGGAAGGCCTCCGGCAGGCCATAGACAAAGCCGTCGGCGCTGTCTTGGAGGCGAAAGTCGTTGGAGAGGTCGATAATCTTGCCGTTGAAGTCCTTGGGCAGTCTCTCAACATAGCCGCGGCTCTTGCCGTGACCCATGCAGAGGAAGATGACGTCCGCCGTGTTGACGGGAGCGTCGGCAGAGAAAGTGAGCGTAGTCTCGCCAATGAGGTCGCGATGCGCCGTCCATACCGGCTCGCCGGCGTGGCTCTCGCTCTGCGCGAAGAGGATGTTGGCCCAAGGGTGGTTTATGAGGATGCGCATCAGCTCACCGCCGGTGTAGCCTGCCGCGCCGATTATTCCTACTTGAATCATTTAGAGTGTGGGACAGGGGGCTGCGCGCCGCAGGGCAATAGCCCTTGCGGCTTGCGCCGTTGCTTGTTTTTGAATTCTTAGAGTTCCTCCTCGAGCTTCGCGCCCTCGTCTTTGTGGTTGGAGTAGTAGGCGCGCAGCGGCGTGGAGAGAACCTTGATGAAGCCTTTGGCGTCTTCGCTGGTCCAGCCTTTCTGCATCTCGCCATATTCGCCGAACTTGTTCTTGACAAGGTCGTTTGGGGAGTCCACGCCCACGGTGGCGAAGGTGCGCGGCATGAGCTTCATGATGGCCGTGCCGGTCACGTTTCGCTGGCTCTCCTCAAGCATGGCCTCAATGTCTCGCATCACCGGCTCAAGGTATTGGCTCTCGTGGAGGAACATGCCGTACCAGTTTGCCACCTGGTCTTTCCAATATTGCTGCCACTTTGAGAGCGTATACTTCTCCAAGAACCTGTGCGCGGCAATGATGAGCATGGGTGCGGCGGCCTCGAAGCCGACCCTGCCCTTGATGCCTATGATGGTGTCTCCCACGTGCATATCTCGTCCAATGCCATAGGGCGCGGCAATGGCCTCAATCTTCTGGATAGCCTTGACCTTGTCTGAGAATTTCTCACCGTTGACGGCCACAATCTCGCCTTTCTCAAACTCAATCTTGATCTCCTCCTCGCCATTCTTCTCCACCTGCTTGAGGTAGGCGGTCTCTGGCAGGCCTTGCGTGCTGTCAAGAATCTCGCCACCGCAGATGCTGGTGCCCCAGATGCCGACGTTGTAAGAGTATTTGAGTTTAGTGAAGTCTGCCTTGAAGCCATGGTTGTTGAGGTAGTCCACCTCATATTGGCGCGTCAAGGCCATGTCTCGCGTCAGGGTGATGATCTCCATCTCAGGGGCCATGACGAGGAACGTCATATCAAAACGCACCTGGTCGTTCCCCGCGCCGGTGGAGCCGTGGGCTATGGCCTGAGCCCCGATCTGCTTGGCATAGCGCGCGATGGCCATGCCCTGGAAGATGCGCTCGGAGCTGACGGAGATGGGGTATGTGTTGTTTCGGAGGACGTTTCCGAAAATCATGTATCGGATGCTCTTGGAGTAGTATTCGCGGGTCACGTCTAGCGTGACGTACTCTTTCGCGCCCAGCTTGTAGGCGTTCTCCTCGTTTGCCTTGAGCTGCTCGGGGCTGAAGCCGCCGGTGTTGGCGCAGGCGGCATAGACCTCATACCCTTTCTCCTTGGCCAAATACATGACCGTGAACGATGTGTCGAGACCGCCACTGAAGGCCACTACGACTTTTTTCTTAGCATCCATGTATGTAGATATTTTCTTATTCGTTGTACTCTTTTCGCAAATATACCCATTTATGCCGCGCAATGAGCCTCGCGCCGGCTAATCTTCCTTGGGGAAGCCGTTCGGGAAAGCCTCCATGATGCGGTCCACCACGCCGGGGTCCTTGGCCAGCTCCTCGTCGGCGTCGCGGACGCTGCGGGGGCGCTCGGGGTCGTAGAGCATTCCGGTGCAGACGCAGTAGCGGCGGCCCGTACGGACGAGGATGTCGTGGTTGATGCACCCCTCGCAGCCGTGCCAAAATGTCTCATCGTCTGTGAGTTGCGCGAATGTGACAGGCACGTAGCCGTGGTCGGTGTTGAGTTTCATCACCGCCGCGCCGCTTGTGAGGCTGAAGATCTTGGCTTGCGGCCAGCGCAGGCGCGCCAAGGTGAACGTCATGTGCTTGATGCGCCGGGAGAGGCCGCAGCCGCGGTACTCGTCTCGGACAATGAGGCCGGATGTGGTGACATAGTGCTTGCCGCCCCACGTCTCAATGTAGCTGAAACCGGCGAACGTCTCGCCATCGAGGGCTATGACGGCCTTGCCCTCGCGCATCTTCTGCTTCACGTAGCCCGGGTTGCGCTTGGCGATGCCCGTGCCGCGCACTTTGGCGGCGGCCGTGATGGTCTGCAGAATCTCGTCGACGTATTTGAGGTGTTCCTCCGTGGCCACAACCACCTTCAGGTTGGGGAACTTATCGTCAGACTTGCTCATCTCGTTCTTTTGTGTATGATGTTATCTTTCTTTTCTTGAGGCTGCGCGCCGGCTCAGATGGCCTTGGTGCGCGCGTCGGGCATGATGGTGCTGAGCTCCGACATGAAGGCCTCCGTGTCGGCCCCCGCTCTCAGGATCACCAGCACGGTGTCGTCTCCTGCCACGGTGCCCATCACGTTGGTGAGCCTAGTGTCGTCTATGTTGGCGGCCATGAAGCTGGCGTAGCCCGGCCGGGTGCGCAGGACGGCCATTTGGCCAGACACCTCGACGCTCACCAGGCCCGACAGTTGGGAGCGTTTGTTGTCATCATCGGGGTGAGGCATGTAGCGATAGCCGCCGTCGCCATCTGGCACCTTCACAATCTTCAGCTCGGCGAAGTCTCGCGAGAGAGTGGCCTGCGTCACGGCGTAGCCCCTGTCTCCCAGCAGTCGGAGCATTGTCTCTTGACTGTCTACGCGGACAAACCGCACTATATTCAGAATGGCCTCCAGACGGCGGGCCTTTGCGCCGTTCTTTACTTGTTGCATTTTTATTCAATCGTCTTGCAAAAATATGCAATATGCGCGAGACTTGTTAGCCTCGGAGGCACTAAAAAAGCACATTTTTATTAGCCGCCTCGCGCTCCGGCGCTGGCTGCAAGACAGTGGCGCGAAAGGCGGTGAGGATGGGCCTGGCACAGAAAAGGCGCGCAAGGCATATGGTGCCAATGCGCGCCCCTGACTCACTAACCTGTTGCCTATGCCATCCTCACGAAGCCATCGGCCATGAGCCTGGGCACGGCAGACACGCTGCCATCGTGGCGCAGGCAGACTTCGACATCGGCGGCGTAGCCCTTGGCAATCAGTCGGTTGTAGTGACGAGAGTTGGCGAACCATCTCAGCCCGTCGTCGCTCTCATAGGCCTCGGCCATCATACGGACGCAGATGGCGTAGTCCGACGCGTAGGTCACGCGCAGCCCCGCGTCTTCCGCGCCTTTGGCCAACAGGGCAGCGCAGAGGCAGTCTTCCAAAGTGGGCAGGCCATAGTTTCCGGAGCAGACAATGACGACACGCGAGCCGGCCGCGGCATTAGCCAAGAGCCTCACCACGGCGAGCCGATTGAGCATCGAGGCCGCAATGACGCCATCGGCGCTGGCCGCGTTTCGCATGGCCAGCGTGCCATTGGTGGTGGTCAGAACCACAGTCTTGCCGCCTATGCGGGCGTGAGTGTAGTCTTGTGGCGAATTGCCGAGGTCGAACCCCTCAATGCGGTCGGCGTTGCGCTCACCGCCCAAGATGACCATCTCGCGGCCCAGCCTCTCGGCCGAGGCAAAAGCCTCATCGACCGACGCCACGGGCAAGATGGCCTCGGCCCCGTTGGCCAGAGCCATTGTCATGACGCTCGTGGCGCGCAAAACGTCTATCACCACGGCCTCGCAGCCCTTGAAATCGTAGGTCTCGGCGGCTTGGGCCGTTGGCAAGATGTCAATTTGCATAAGAAAGCTCTAGAACCTCAGCGCCAGTCTGGCGCCAAACTCACGCGACGCGGGATCTAGCGCCGGACTCCAGTTGAGGGAGAGGTCGTCGCTCACGTCGAAATTGAAGAAATGCGCGTCTACGCAAGCATCGACAATTTGCAGGGCGTAGAGGCCTACCATGCCGAAAATGGAGAGGTCGCGGTAGCGACGATAATAGTCCTTCTTGTTTTTGAGGGACGTCTGAAACCACTGCTTATACGTGCCTTGCACAAGTTCTTCGGTCAGATGGGCGCGCTCTACGAAATACATGTAGCTTTTGTTGTTCGGGTCTCCCAGGAGGAAATCACGATATGCGCTGCTGTATTTCTTGTAATACTTGTTGTTGAAATGAATGGCGTAGATGAGCGCGGCCGCGCCGCCGTAGAGCAGCGGCAGTTTCCAATATTTCCGGTTATATATCTGGCCTAGGCCGGGTAAGATGGCCGCATACATGGTGGCGGTGTGTGGCGAGTGGCCAAGCCCCCCGACATGCACCGACCGGATGAGGCGGACCGTCTCGCCGTCCACCATGATGAGCGAGTCGGAAATGACCTCAAGGACAGGCTCCCGCGGGTCAATGGCCACATTCTCCGTCTTGGCGTCTATTATGTTGGGGTCTCCCTCCACGCGGGCGGTGTCTTTTTGCGCAAAAAGCCCCCCGCTGACGGCCAGAGCCATCAGGGAGAGCGTAAGCCTCAGTATGCAGAGTGGGAGCCTATGCATCGGCGGGTCGCTGTCTGGAGGAGTCGAGAATCTCAATAATTCTTTCCAAATCATCGGCCGAGGTGAAGGGGATGGTGATCTTGCCTTTGCCGTCGGCGGAGCAGGCCAGCTTGACGTTGGCATGGAAATAGGATGAGAGGTGATCTCCCAAGGCCCTATATTCCTCTGGCGTCTGCGCCTTGGTCTTGGGTTTCTTGGCCTCGGGATGAGCCTCCTGTCCCTCTGGCGCGGAGCCGGCCTGAGGGTCGTTATACTCGCGGACCATCTCCTCAATGCGGCGCACGGAGTAGCCCTGCTCCACCGTCTCGTGGAAGAGCATGAGCTGCGTCTCCTCATCCTCCACGCCCATGATGGCGCGGGCGTGGCCCATGGAGATTACTTTGTCTCTCAAGCCATTTCGGATCTCCTCGGGGAGCTTCAGCAGTCGGAGGTAGTTGGTCACCGTGGAGCGTTTTTTGCCCACCTGGTCGGCCAGAGTCTCTTGCGTGAGGTTGCACTCGTCAATGAGCCTCTGGTAGCTTAGCGCCTCCTCTATGGGGTTGAGGTTAGACCTCTGGATGTTCTCAATGAGGGCGACGGCCAGCATCTTGTCATCAGACACCTCGCGGACGTAGGCCGGCACAGTGGCCAAGCCCACCATCTTGGCGGCGCGGAAACGCCTCTCTCCCGCTATTATCTGATACCTTCCGGTCTCCTCAATCTTGCGCAGCGTGAGCGGCTGGATGATGCCCACGCTCCTGATGGATGAGGCCAGCTCTTCCAGGTCGTCCTGGCTGAAATCGGTCCTCGGTTGCCACGGGTTGGCGTCAATGAGCCCGACGGCAATCTCGTCTAGCGCCGACTGCGCCTGAGCGTCGTCATTAGCCTCACGCCCCAGCAGGGCCTCAAGCCCCATGCCGCCGCCTTTGCCAAGTCCAAAACTTTTTGCCATTTGTCTTCGCCTCCCTTACTTTTTCTCGTTGCGTTCCAGCAGCTCGCGGGCCAGGTTGAGATAGTTTTGCGCGCCTTTGCTCGTGGCGTCGTAGCTTATGGCCGCCTGGCCGTGACTTGGGGCCTCGGATAGGCGGACGTTGCGCGCGATGAGGGTCTGGAAGACCATGTTTTGGAAGTGGCGGCGCACCTCGTCAAGCACTTGGTTGGAGAGGTTGTTTCGCGAGTCGTACATGGTGAGCAGGAAGCCCTCAATCTCGAGCGACGGGTTGAGCCTCTTCTGGATGATTCGGATGGTGTGGAGCAGCTTGCCAAGGCCCTCAAGAGCAAAATATTCGCACTGGACGGGGACGATGACGGAGTCTGACGCCGTGAGTGCGTTCACCGTGATGAGGCCGAGCGAAGGGCAGCAGTCGATGAGGATATAGTCAAACTGATCACGAATCTTGTCCACCATGCGCTTCATGATGGTCTCTCGGTCCGTCATCTTGAGCATCTCGATCTCGGCACCGACAAGGTCGATGTGAGACGGCATAATGTAGAGGTTGTCAATCTCGCACTTCAAGACCGCGCTCTTTGGGTCTACGTCTCCCACCATGCACTCATAGATGGTGGGCTTCACCTCGTTGACGTTGAAGCCGAGACCAGACGTTGAGTTGGCCTGGGCGTCGGCGTCTATTATGAGCACTTTCTTCTCGAGCACCGCGAGGCTCGCGCCAAGGTTGATTGCGGTAGTCGTCTTGCCCACTCCGCCTTTCTGGTTGGCTATTGATATGACTCTTGCCATTATTGTGGTCGATTATGTTTCTTTGCTTTATGACTTGACAAAGATACTCTTTATTTGTCACAACCAAACAGTGTTCCACGGGGTGGCGGGCCTATTGGCTAACGGCTTACTGATTATGGCTCAATAACTTGCCGTCACAGACTGACTCCTTTTGCCACGTTCCACGACTTATTGACAAATTACTACTGACACCTGTTGATAATTGTCGCCGATGCTAAATTCCATAGGATCAAACTGATATGGCACTGAACACAGAAAGCGGCTGTTGGTAATTGACATGTTTACTGACAGGTCTTGACAAGGAGAAAGGCCAAGACTGGGGAAAAACAAGCCCCGCGGCTCCGGAACGGGAGCCGCGGGGCTATGCCTGGCCACGCTTAGCTGCCATATGCGAGGCAGCTAAGGCAGAGGCACCTTTTGCTTTATGCCAAAGCGAGACGGATCATGCCGACAGGCTTGAGGGTCTTGCTGACGGTGGCGAGGTACTGGCCTACGGAGAGCTTGCTCTCATCGCCGTCTCCGGCGAAGAAGGCCTGCTCCATAAGGGTGTTCTCCTTGAAGAACTTGCCAAGGCGGCCCTGAGCGATCTTCTCAATCATGGCCTCGGGCTTGTTCTCGTTGCGGGCCTGCTCCTTGCCCACCTCGAGCTCATGGTCGATGACCTCCTGAGGAACCTGGGTCTTGTCTACAGCCACAGGGCTCATGGTGGCAACCTGCATGGCAATCTTCTTGCCCACCTCGGCGTCTACAACCTCGTTGAAGCCGACAACGGCTGCGATCTTCTTGTTATGAACGTAGATGGCGACTTGCTCAGCATCGAGCTGCTGATATGCGGAGAGGTCAATCTTCTCGCCGATGACGCCGGTGAGCTCATTGACGTTCTCTGCCACGGTGTGACCGTTGAGAGAGAGGGCCTTGAGAGCCTCGAGGTCAGCGGGGCGGGACTCGACGGCGAGGTCGAGGATGGCGTTGGCGAGGTTGAGGAACTTCTCATTCTCGGCCACGAAGTCGGTCTCGGCGTTGAGGATGATGGCAGCGGCGTGCGTGCCGTCAGCAGAAGCCTTGGCGATGGCCACTCCGTCTTTAGCCTCGCGGTCAGCGCGTTTTGCGGCTACGAGCTGGCCACGCTCGCGGAGAATGTCGCGCGCGCGGTCAAAATCGCCATTGGCCTCGGTGAGAGCTTTCTTGCAGTCCATCATGCCGGCGTTGGTCAGGTCGCGCAGCTTCTTGACGTCTTGTGCAGTAATTGCCATAATTGTTGGATATAATTTTTATGGGTTAATCAGGAAAGTGGAAAGACGCCCACGCTGGCCGAGCCGAGGCAGGGCGGAGGCGCGGGCGTCTGTATTTGACTGGCGGCTTGCGGCCGCCATATTACTGCTGTTTGTTACTCGGCAGCGGGAGCCTCTGCGGCGGGAGCCTCATCGGCAGCGGCCTCGGGCTTGCGAGCCTTGCGGGCGCCGGTCTTGGGGGCCTGCTTCTTCTCCTTGGGCTGCTCCTCGTCATCGAGCTTCTCAGCCTTGCGCTCCTCGAGACCCTCGCGGATGGCCTGCGTCATGACGTCTACAACGAGCTCGATGGACTTCGAAGCGTCGTCGTTAGCGGGGATGACGTAGTCAACGTCGGAAGGGTTGGAGTTGGTGTCGACCATTGCGAAGACCGGGATGCAGAGACGGTTGGCCTCCTTGATGGCGATGTGCTCCTTGGTGACGTCAACGACGAACATTGCGGCCGGGAGACGGTTGAGGTCGGCTATGGAGCCGAGGTTCTTGTTCAGCTTCTCTCGCTGGCGGTTGATCTGGAGCCTCTCCCTCTTAGAAAGACTGTTGAAAACGGGATCGGCGATGAGCTTGTCGAGCGAGCCCATCTTCTTGACGGTCTTGCGGATGGTAGGGAAGTTGGTGAGCATACCACCCGGCCAGCGCTCCACGACGAAAGGCATGCCGACAGCGCCGACCTTCTCGGCGACGATGTCGCGGGCCTGCCTCTTGGTGGCTACGAAGAGCACCTTGCGACCGGACTTAGCGATTTGCTTGAGGGCCTCGGCGGCCTCGTCAATCTTAGCTACAGTCTTATGCAGATCGAGGATGTGGATGCCGTTTTTCTCCATGAAGATGTACGGCTTCATGGCGGGATTCCACTTGCGCTTCAGGTGGCCGAAGTGCACACCTGCGTCCAAAAGCTGATCGAAACTAGTTCTTGACATTTTGTCTTGTTTTCTGGGGTTGTTTACCTTCTGTTTCATCAACCGGATGGTAGGCTAGGCGGCCATCGCGACGCGGCGCGGCCCAGATGCCAGGCATCCCTCCGATTTAGATACTAAACACTCGCTTCCGTTCGGGCTGGCGGTATTAACGCTTGCTGAACTGGAATTTCTTGCGTGCCTTGGGCTGACCAGGCTTCTTACGCTCAACGACGCGAGAGTCTCGCGTCATGAAGCCCTGTGCCTTGAGGGCGGGTTTGTCCTCGGCGTTGATCTTGACGAGGGCGCGCGCGATGGCGAGGCGGAGAGCCTCGGCCTGACCCTTGATGCCGCCACCGTCGAGGTTGGCCTTGATGTCGTAGCTCTCGGTCACGCCGAGGGTTGCGAGGGGCTGCTTGACGATGAACTGGAGGTTCTTGTCAGGGAAATAGTTCTCAATGTCCCTGCTGTTGATGGAGATGACGCCCTTACCTGCGGTGAGGTAGACGCGTGCTACTGCTGCCTTTCTTCTGCCTAAGGCGTTGGTTACTTCTGCGCTCATTACAATATGTCGTTAACGTCAATCTTTTTAGGCTGCTGCGCCTCCTGGTCGTGCTCTGCGCCGGAGTAGACGTAGAGGTTCCTGAAGAGCTGGGCTCCGAGGCGGTTCTTTGGGAGCATGCCCTTGACGGCGTGCTCGATGAGCTTGCGCGGGTCCTTTGCCATGATCTCGGCAGCGGTCTTGTCATGACGGCCGCCAGGATAGCCGGAGTAGGAGTAGATGACCCTGTCCTGCATCTTGTTGCCGGTCATTTTGACCTTTGCGGCATTGATGATGACGACGTTGTCGCCGCAGTCTACATGAGGCGTGAAGTTGGGCTTGTTCTTGCCCCTGAGCGCCCTGGCTACCCTAGAAGCGAGGCGGCCAAGAATCTGATCCGTAGCGTCGATGAGCAGCCACTGCTTATCGACGGTGGCCTTGTTGGCCGACACGGTCTTGTAACTTAATGTGTCCACAGTCTTTGTTTTGTAAATGTGATAGACTTAATTATTAACTAATCGCGTGGGACTGCCGCCCGCGGGAGTTGCATCCGAGCCTTGGCGCGCACCTTTTGACCAACTTCAACTGCGCGAGCTCACACCCGAGGGCACACGTTGCCCCACATAGTCGGATAATAATCGGGTGCGAAGTTAAGAAAAAAATCGCCCCGCGCAACCGCAAGGCGACCGTAAATGTCATAAAATGAGCAAAAACGCGTCTTAGACCACGCGCGAGGCTATGCCTAGCGAGAGAGCCGCACGCACGTTGATGTCGGAGTCGTCATAGAAGCAGGCTCGCGGGGCGTCTACGCCCATTTGGCGCAGCACCAGCTGCCAAGTGCGAGGGTCGGGCTTGCTCATGCCAATCTCGTGTGAGAAGAATACACCGTTGAAAAGGTCGTCGAACGACCCGGGGCCAGGGTATTGCGCCCGGCAGACCTGAGCGTGGAGGTCGTTGCAGTTGCTCAGAAGCGCCACTTTGCGCCCACTTTGGCGAAGGCTTCGGACGGCGGCCAAGGCGCCCGGGCGGAAGCCTATCAGCATGGCGTCCCACGCCTGGCGGATGTCATTGTCTGTGGCATTGGGAATGAGGCACGCACGCCTCACGCCGTCATAGAACTCGTCGGTGGTCACTTTGCCGTCGCAGTAGAGGCTGAACACGCCGCCCGCGGCATGGCTGTTGCTCACCTTGATGTCTTGATGAGGCATGCCGAGAGCCTCAAAGGCCGCGAAGGTGAGGCGGGCGTCGACGGAGTAGAGGACGTTGCCGAGGTCGAATATGTGGAGATCCTTATCCTCAAATATTTCTAGTGCCATAGGGAGGGGACGTTGTTTTTTACATTTCATCGGTGGCGAGGCGGGCGAGGTAGTCATAGTGCTCGCCTTCGGCCACAAGGGTAAAAGACAGGCCATTGCGCTCTGCGGCGTCGGCCAGTGATGTTTGATCGACAAAAACCCATGGGAAAGCTTCGGAGCGCGAGCCTCGAAACTCGTAGACATATTCCAGCTCGCCGTAGTAGCGGCCTCCGATTGGCAGGGCGTAGCTGCCGTCTTCCTCCTCGTAGAGGTATATGAGGTCTGACGAATCCAGCAGAATCTGCCCTCCGGGGGCCAAGAGGCTCTTGGCCTTTGCAAGCAAGCGGTCAAGCCCTTGGAGCGTGCCGGCGAGGCCGGCCCCGTTCATGAGCATGAGCAGGGTGTCATATCGCCTGGTGGTCTCGAAGGTGTAGAAATCGGCCGTAGTCACCTTTTTCACGCCACGATCTCGGATGACGTTGGCCGCCAATGGCGAGATCTCCACGGCCTCGACGTCCATGCCGTGCTGCTGAAGCCAGAGAGAGTGGCTGCCAGAGCCCGCGCCAACGTCTAGCACGCGCCCCGAGGCCAGGCTCATGGCTCTTTTCTCCAACTGGCCCATGGTGTCCCAATTATGGAAAAACTCGCTCACGGGCCACTCGTCGGTCTCCGCCAAGTCGCTTTCCACTGTGAGGGCCGCTGCCATGTCGCCCTCAAAATATGCCTTTATGGCCTCGCCGTAGGGGTCTGTCATATGTGCTTGTGTAGGGATAATCTCGCCTTCGCTCAGGCTACAAAAAAAGCCTCGTCACACGCAGGTTGACGAGGCTCAACTAATCGTTTGTGAGGGTGGGCCCACTTGGGCTTGAACCAAGGACCCTCTGATTATGAGTCAGATGCTACTAACCAACTGAGCTATAGGCCCGAATTTCAATCAAAAGATTAGAAACCGCCTTAGGGGTCATCCCCGAAAGGCAGTGCAAATATATGACCTTTTGCCGAGACCGCAAAATGGTTGGCGCAAAAAGTGGATTTAAGGCGCAGGCTTGCCGCCCAAAGGCGTTTTGCCGCAGCCGCCCCGCAAGAGTTTCGGGAGGGGGAAATAAAGCCCTCGCCTCCGCGGCCTGGGCGAGCCAAGCGAGCAGGGCGAGGACGCGTATCTTCCCGCGCACAGGGAAATGCGAGACGGGCTACTCCGAGTAGTGGCTTGCGGCGAACTCGCGGAGGTTGTAGCGCGAGCTCATCACCTCGCCGTAGGCCCCGGCGGAGCGGATGGCAATGAGGTCGCCTCGGCTTGTGGCCGGGAGCACAACCTCTTTGCCGAAGCAGTCTGACGACTCGCACACGGGGCCCACCACGTCATATTTCTCCGTCGCGGCGGAGCTGCTGATGTTCTCTATCTTATGAAAAGCGTGATAGAGCGCAGGACGAATGAGGTCGTTCATGCCGGCATCCACAATGGCGAATTGCTTCTTCTGGCCTTTCTTGACATAGAGCACGCGCGTGATGAGCGAGCCGCACTGTGCCACGAGGCTTCGGCCAAGCTCGAAATGAACTTTCTGCCCCTCACGGAGTTCCAGGTGCTTGGCAAAGGTGTTGAAATACTCCTCGAAATCTGGCACAGGCACCTCGTCGGGGTGCTCATAGTCAACGCCGAGGCCGCCGCCCACGTTGATGACGGAGAGGCGGATCTTGTTTTGCTCAAACTGCCTCTGAATCTCGTTGACGCGGGTGCAGAGAGCCTGAAAGGCGCCCATGTCCGTTATCTGCGAGCCTATGTGGAAGTGCAGGCCCACCAGGTTTATGTTGCTCAGCTCGATGGCCTTGCGCGCCGCGGCCTCGACCTCCCACAGCCCGATGCCGAACTTGTTCTCCTCGAGACCCGTGGTGATGTATTGGTGGGTGTGCGCGTCTACGTTCGGGTTTATGCGTAGGGCCACGTCGGCCACCTTGCCCTTGCGGCAGGCCAGCTCGTTGATGACCTCCATCTCGGGGATTGACTCGACGTTGAAGCACTCGATGCCCGCGTCTAGCGCGAGGTTGATCTCCCAGTCGGCCTTGCCCACGCCGGCGTAGACGATTTTTTTGCTGTCGAAGCCATGCTCAAGGGCGCAGCGCACCTCGTTGCCGCTTACGCAATCGATGCCCAAGCCGAAGTTTCGCACCTCGTCCAAGATGCGGGTGTTGGCATTGGCCTTCACCGCGAAATGGACGGCGAAGTCGTGTCTTTCGGCGAGCCTCGTCACCGTCTGGAGAGTTTGGCGGAGGAGGCTCATGTCATAGTAATAGAACGGCGTCGCCATCTGGGCGAAGCGGTCCAGTGGAAACCGTGTGGCCATGGGCTCCTCTCTTTTAGTTGAAGAGGTTCGCGCTCAGGCCGCGGAGAGCCGCGACCTTGTCTGTGGCGGCCACAAGGATGGAGACATTGTGTGAGGAGCCTCCGTAGGATATCATGCGCACCGGCACTTCGCTCAGCGCGTCGAAGATCTTGGAGGCGTAGCCCTTCTTGCCAGCGCTGAAGTCTCCGGCAATGCAGATGATGCACTGGTCCTTATCCACCTCGACGGTGCCATATTTCTTGAGGTCGTCGATGATGTCGTAGAGGTGACGGTCATTGTCGATGGTGACGGAGACTCCGACCTCTGAGGTGGTGATCATGTCGATGGGGGTCTTGTAGCTCTCGAAGATCTCGAAGACCTTGCGCATGAAGCCGTAAGCCAGGAGCATACGGCTGCTCTTGATTCGGAGGGCCGTGATGTTGTCCTTGGCCGCTATGGCCGCCACGCGGTCGGGGCACTGATGGCCGCTGATGAGGGTGCCGTGGGCCTTGGGGTCCATGGTGTTGAGCAGACGGACGGGGATGTTGTTCACCTTGGCGGGCAAGACGCACGTCGGGTGGAGAATCTTGGCGCCGAAGTAGGCCAGCTCTGCGGCCTCGTCAAAAGAGAGCTCGCTGACGGGCTTTGTGTTCTCCACGAAGCGCGGGTCGTTATTGTGCATGCCATCGATGTCGGTCCATATCTGGATCTCGTCGGCAAGGATGGCGGCGCCTATGAGCGAGGCGGTGTAGTCAGAGCCACCGCGCTGCAGGTTGTCCACCTCGCCGAAAGAGTTGCGGCAGATGTAGCCCTGAGTGATGTATATGTCAAATCCGGCGTTCTTCTCAAGGAGTGCCTTGAGGTTCTCGCGGATGTATGCCGTGTCGGGCTCGTTGTTCTTGTCTATGCGCATGTAGTCAAGCGCGGGTAAGAGGCAAGACTTGACGCCCTGCTCAAGGAGGTAGAGATTGAACATGCCAGTGGAGATGAGCTCGCCCTGAGACAAGATCTCTTTCTCCTCGAAGACAGTGAAGACATTGTTGGTGAACGACTTGATGTAGTTGAACCGCTCGCGGATGAGGGCCAGCCCTTTCTCCTTATACTCGTCAGAGGAGTACAGCTCAGCCACGTGTTGCGCATACTTGGCCTCGAGCTTGCTGATGACCTCGTTCGCGCCGTCGGCATTCTTCTTGTAGAGATAGTTTGATATTTCCACAAGGCTGTTTGTGGTGCCGGACATTGCGGAGAGGACAACAATCTTGACTTGGCCATCTTCGAGCACGAGCTTTGCCACATCCTTCATGCGCGCGGCCGAGCCGACCGACGTGCCACCGAACTTCAGTACCTTCATTGATCTATGGTTTTAATATCTTAACGTCATTAGTATAATACAAACGCAAAGTTATCCCTTTCGGGGCAATTGTCAACACATTACCGAGGGAATATTGCGCCATGGGTGAAAAATTTGGCATAAGAGGTGAAAACAGCATCAGAGCCTGCGCGCCATAAGGGTCATCGCGTCTGGCGAGAGCGAACCCAGGCGCACGCCGACCACCGAGTTCACTTCGGCGACACTTGCGGGGACCTCCACCCTTATGTAGTTCTCCGTGAAGCCCACGTGGAAGCCGTCTCTCACGCTGGCCTCGACAAGCACCTTCGCCTCACGCCCCTCGTGCGCCTTGTAGAAGCAAATCCTCTTCCGCTCTGAAATTTGATGCAAGACAGCATTTCGCTCATGTCTTTCAGCCACAGGCACCACAGGCTTAATGTCCAACGCCCTGGTGCCGGGTCGCTCAGAATATGTGAAAACATGAAGCTGCGTGACGGGCAGCCCCTCAATGAAGGCGCGGGTCTGCTCAAAAAGATCGGCAGTCTCGCCGTTGACGCCCACAATGACGTCAGCGCCAATGAAAGCGTCGGGGATAAGGCTGCGCACTTTATCAATTTTGGCCGAATAGAGGGCGGTGTCGTAGCGTCGGCGCATGAGCCGCAGCATATGGTCAGAGCCAGACTGAAGGGGGATGTGGAAGTGGGGCATGAACTTTGACGATTGGGCGCAGTGGGCAATGACATCGTCAGTGAGGAGGTTGGGCTCAATGGACGAAATCCTATACCTCTCAACACTCTCAACACCCTCCAACGCCTTGACAAGGTCGAGAAACGACTCCCCGTGATGACGGCCAAAGTCCCCAATGTTGACGCCCGTGAGTACAATCTCTTTTGCGCCATCGGCCGCCGCCTTGCGGGCCAAATCTACCGTCTGGGCCACCGTGGCACTGCGGCTAAGCCCCCTGGCCATGGGAATGGTGCAATAGGAACAGAAATAGTCGCAACCGTCTTGCACTTTCAGGAACGACCGCGTACGGTCTCCACTGGAATAGCTGCCGACGAAGGCGCGGTCGCGGAGAATGTCGGTCGTCACCACTTTGGCTTCGCCTCTCTGCCTGAGGCCATCCTCGACCAGAGCGACGAGCCTGTCTTTGGTATTGCTGCCCAAGACTAGCGACACGCCATCCATCTGGGCAATCTTGTCGGCCTGAAGCTGAGCGAAGCAGCCCGTCACGACCACAAAGGCGTCGGGATTGTGACGCAGGCAGCGGCCAATCATCTGGCGGCATTTTTTGTTAGCCTCCTCGGTCACCGTGCAGGTGTTGATGACGTAGATGTCCGCCACTTCGTCAAAGTCCACCCTCTCGAAACCAGCTTGCGCCATGCGCCTGGCCATATCGCTCGTCTCACTAAAGTTGAGTTTGCACCCGAGGGTGTGGAAAGCCACTCTGCGCGGGGCGAAACTGGCAGTGTCTATCATGTTATGGTGAAATATGTTCAAGGAACGGGAAAACGAAGGCGACCCGCGCTGCCTGGGCAGCGCGGGTCGCCAAACTCATGAGTTCAATGCGCCAATGTCGTGCGGAATCATCGGCAAGGAAGCCGTCGAGCACCCGCCGTACGCCTATGCGCCCGAAGTTTGTGCAACTCTTTGCACACGCTCACGAGAAACCAGGGCGAGAAGATTACTTCTTCCTGTTCTCGAAGCGCTTGCCGTAACGGTTCATGAACTTATCGACGCGGCCGGCCGTATCGACGAGCTTCATCTTACCGGTGTAGAACGGGTGAGAGCTGCTGGAGATTTCGAGTTTAACCTGCGGATAGGTCACGCCGTCAATCTCGATGGAGTCTTTCGTGGTGGCGCAAGAGCGGACAACGAAAGTCTCGTTGTTGGACATATCCGTGAAGGCTACTAGCCTGTAGCTCTCCGGATGGATGTTCTTCTTCATTGGTTGATTATTTATATAGTTTCGAAACTTCCAGTGTAGAACGATACGTGGAGTCTTTTCAAGGCGCGAATTTAGGCATAAGGCATTTAATATGCAATGAGAAGTGGCTGTATGCCAACAAAAATAGGCGAGGAAAGGCATCCGCCCCCCCTCGCCTTAAATTTTCAAGAGGCCCAAGTTTAGCGCATCTGGCTGCGTCCCTTCTGCTCGGGCGAGCCTACGTGCACCATGGCGCAGCGGAAACCGATGTCGTCGCGGCTCTCGCGCTCGTCAAGGGCGCGGCGCGTGCCAGGGCTGAGCCAGTAGGCGCGGTCGCGCCAACCGCCGCCCTTGTAGACGCGCATCTTATCAGAGATCAGGTTACCGAGCTGTTTGCCCACCTCGTTGTACTTTGAGGCCTCGCCATCCTCACCGATAGACGGCATGCCGCCGTACATGGTGTTGGTGTTCTTGCCAGAGGCCCAGTCCTCAGAGTTCATGTTGATGTTGGAGGCGTTGTCACCATCAAGGTAGTTGATGGCGTCGGCAGTGCGATAGTTCCAACGGTCGCTGATGTCCTCGGCGTTCTCTGGGACACGGATGAGGCGTCCGATGGAGTCTTTCTCAACCAGGTTGCCGGAGTCGTCAACCTTGAGATGCTCAAAGACGTTGCCACGGAACGGGTTGAGCTCGTCGGCATCATCGAAAGTGAGTGGACGGTAGACATCGCGCACCCACTCGTTGACGTTGCCCGCCATGCAATATAGGCCGTAGTCGTTGGCCCAATAGGAGTCTACGCGCACGGTGATGTCGCCTTTATCGTTGAGGTAGCCGGCGGTACCCATATAGTCGCCGTTGCCACGGACGAAGTTGGCCATCATCTGGCCGCGGTAGCGATCCTCGGCGTTACGGACCACGTGTGAGTTCCACGGGTAAATCTTACGGTCGGCCATGCGCTCGTCCACCGTGTTGCCAATGAGACCGAGAGCGGCGAACTCCCACTGCGCCTCGGTGGGCAGCTCATACTTTGGCAGGAGGATGCCGTCGTCTTGACGGACGCGGCGCGTCTGGCCCTCGTTGGCCAAGTCTTGCACAGGCTTAGGTCCGTCAGTTACGGCATACTGGCCATAGAGGTAGGCGTCGGTGTTGAAGTTGTTCTCCTCGGCCTGGTCGTTGACGTTGAGCTCGATGATACCGCGCTCATAGAGAATGTTCTCGTTTACGCGGTCAGTACGCCATGCGCAATATTTATTCGCCTGAATCCAGCTCACACCGACAACAGGATAGTCGGCATAGGCAGGGTGGCGCAAATAGTTCTCGACATATGGCTCGTTATAGGCCAATGGCCTGCGCCATACGAGGGTGTCGGGCAGCGCATCTCGATATACCTCTTTGTTCTCCTTGAAAACCAAGTTGATCCAGTAGAGCCACTCGCGGTAGTTGGCGTTGCTGACCTCATACTGGTCCATATAGAACGAAGTGACGGTGGCTCGGCGCGGCGTGGCGTTGTTGTATGACATCACGTCTTGCTCCACTCGCCCCATAACGAAAGTGCCGCCCTCGATAAACACGAGGCCAGGGCCCGTCTCCTGCTCATAGCCGGAGGTGTATTCGAAGCCACCGTATTGCGGGTCGTTGTAGGCCCAGCCGGTGGCCGTGGAGACCTCACCACCTCGGCCGCCGCTCTTCCCGCCGAAGATGCTGCACGACGAGAAGAGTGCCATTGTTGCCAGTGTGGCAGCCGCGCACACGGCCACACCTTTGACTTTCCTTATCATATCTTATCCTCTTGATTCTGTTACGAGTGCCTGCAAGGAGCGCAGAAAACGCACCGAGCAGACGCAAAATTAAAAATTCGCTCGCACTTATCTACGCAAAAAGCGCGATAACTGTTGCCCGCGGGGCTAATCTTTTTCAATCAGTGCGACCGCATAGGCCGCGCCGCCCTCGCCACGTCCCTCAAAGCCAAGCTTTTCCGTGGTCGTGGCTTTGACCGACACGCAGTCGGCCTCCACACCCATAGCCTGCGCCATGGCCTGGCTCATAAGTGGTATGAGCGGCATGATCTTGGGCCTTTGGAGGGCTATGGTGCAATCTACGTTGACAACCCTATAGCCCTTCGCGGCAATGATGTCTATGACTTTGGCCAACAATATCTTGCTGTCTATGCCGGCATATTCTCCGCTGTTGTCGGGGAAGTGGAACCCAATGTCGCGCATGTTTGCGGCCCCCAGCAGAGCATCGCACACGGCGTGGATGAGCACGTCTCCGTCAGAGTGAGCCACCCAGCCTCGCTCATAGGGGACGCTCACGCCGCCTATGGTCATAGGCAGCCCGTCTTGCAGGCGGTGAACGTCATAGCCAAAGCCAACCCTGATGTTTGTCATAGTCGCTCTATTTCAGGAATTTGCCGATATCGAAGCCGAGCGATATTCTCACCGTGTTGGCCAAGGCCGAGTTGCTGTTGGCGTTGCCCACGGGGAATATGTAGCTGGCGGCCACCTCGATCATCTGATACTTGACCCCGAGGCCGGCCGAGGCGTACTTCAGGTTGCCCTTATTCTCGGGGTTGTTGTGATAGCCGACGCGGGCGGAGAACATATTGTTATATGTATACTCTATGCCGCCGCAGACATCAATCTCTTCGAGCTCCTCCTTGCCGCCGCGAGGGGCGTCAGTGAAGCTTGAGAATATGGACGCGATGACAGACTTGTCATAATATTTTTGGCGTTTTTCGTACATGGCCTCGTCGTCATCGGTGTTGCGGTAGTCTGGAGTCGGGACAAGGAGTTTGTTGAAATCTACCGTAGCGCCAATCTTGTTGTAGTTGTCAATCTCGTACCAGAAGCCCACGCCGAGACGGAGGTTGGCTGGCAAATATTCGTTGGTGACGCCGTTATCGTATGTTATCTTGGTGCCTATGTTCGTGATGTTGAGGCCCACCATAAGGTCGGCCTTAGCGCCTGCCACGGAGACAGGTTTCTTGTAATAGAACGCGATGTCGGCAGCCACGGCGTTTCCCTTGGAATAGCCGTCATCGTCCACTTGGAAACCGAGGTCGGAATGTATGAAACGGAGGGCTATGGCGCCAGAGAGGGTCTTGGAAAGTGCCAATGAATATGCTGCGTCTATGCTGAACTCGTTTGGCTTATAGTCTCCCTGGAGGTCGCCATTGTCATTATAGAACTCCAACTTGCCGAGAGAGAAGTAGCGGACGCTGGCGCTCACGGCGTTGCGCTCGTTGATTTTGTAATAGCCCATCATATTGAACAAATTGATGTCTGATATGATGTTGCGCAGCCACGGCGTGACGGAAATGGCCGCTCCCGCCCGGCTCTCCATGCGCACATATTTGGCCGGGTTCCAATATTGCGAGTTGATGTCTGGAGTAGACGCCACGCCGGCATCGCCCATTGACGTACCCCTCGCCTCTGGGGCGATGTTGAGCATCTGCACGCTTGTGGGGATGGGGTTATAGTCGTTGGAGATGGTCGTTGAGGCGTCATCATCCTGCGCCAAGAGGCTGGCGGGGACTGAGAGCAAGCCGAGGAGCAGAAACGCTTTGGTTTTCATCAGTTGGTAAGTATTCTCGTTGGGCTAAGTTAGCAATATATGGCGAGACGCGCCGCAATTTGTCAACGTCCCATTAATATTCTTTTTGAGATTTCGGCCTTACGTCCGTTGCCGCTCACCTGGCAGCGCACCACGTAGACGCCGCGCCGCGTAAGTTGCGGGCGCAAGCTGACGGAGACTCTTTGCGAACCGTTGCGCTGCGGCATTACCTGGTCTGTCACACCCACAAGCACGCCTGTCGGGGTGTAGACGCAAGTCTTGACGCGCACATGCTCCCCGAAAGCGTCGGACATGAAACTGAGACGCAAATCGTCATCGAGCGAGAGGGCCTCCTGCTCCAAAGTCACCTTGTGTGAGGAGGGGTTGAGATTGACCTTGAAAGTGACGGACGACGAATTGTTCAGATTGTCCCAAGCCTTGATGGTGAGAGCGTGCTTGCTGAGGCTCACCCCGTTGAGGGGATAAGAGAGGAGGCCAGACGTGGAGCTGCCGTTGGCGTAGACGAAATAGTCGTTGAGAGAGATGGCCCCAACCCTGTCAGCATCTATGACGAGGCTGAGATCGTGGCCTACGCCCATGCCGGAGACGTTGACACCTTGGGCGTCAGAGATCTCGGCGTAGAGAACCGGAGTGGAGCCGGTCGCATGGCCTTCAGCGTCTCGTTCAAAGTCAACCCACGCGTTGATGACCGGCCCTATGGTGTCGGAGAGCAGGACGTCGGAGACACCGCCAATAAGGACGGCATCCGTCGCACCCATGGCATCGCGCCCGTCATTGGCCGAGGCGTACATATGGAGCCTGCCGAAACCGACAGAAAGATCCAGTTCCTTTGACAAGATGAAAGACGCGGAGAAACGCCCGCGCTCCACAGCCACCTTGCCGGAGAAGAGCCGCACTCTATATTCGCTATAAGCATAAGGCGCTCCGCTCTTTACGCCAGACGTGGAGCGGTTTTGCCGCTTGTCGTAGAGAGAAAGGGTGGCCGTGCCGGTGAAAGTTGTGTCAACTTCGCCAGCCGCATTGCGGACGGAGCCACATATTGACGACGGCTCGAGGGCTCGTATGGGGTCTTGCTGCTCGCCCGCCGGCACGCCATTGATGGAGTCGAGCTCAAGGTGAGGCTCCAAAGGTGTGCTGATGACAAGGGCAGGGTCTCCCAGGAAACAATATTTTACGGAGTTAATGGAGCGGTTGGCGTAGACTTTGGCCTTTTGTGTTGCCTCGCCCATGGTGACGCGCCCCGAGCCGTCGGCACTGAGAGAGTAGAGATACTTGACAAACTGGCGGGTGACGTTGTAGTTGCCGTTGCCATAGACGTCGCGCGTAGCGGCGAAGACGCCGATGAAGCCGCCATTGGGGTTATACAGCCCCCTCGCGCCAAGGCAACCTGTGTTGTGGTCAAACGGCACAATGTCACAAGAGGCCGAGGCGAAGACAAAGGGGCGCGAGAAGTTGGTCAGCCGCGAGGCCAGCTCCGTCGTCAGATAATTCTCGGCAATGGCGCGGGGGCTGCTATGGCCAGTGTAGTGGAAGAGCGAGACTCCACTCTCCATAAGGTTATGGAGAGTGGACGCTGCGAGCGGGAAAGAGATGCCCGTGGATGTTTTCTGAGCCAAATAGGCCTCGGAGAAAATCCTTATCGTCTCCATGTCGGGATTCTCGTCTTCGAAAGCCGAGGCCTGCATATCGGCATATTGCGTATGCTCATTAGCGTCTCCCGATATACCCACAAAGACGGCCTTAGAACGCCACGCGCCTTGCTCGGGTGCCGACATATATGCCTTCACCTTGGCCAGATAGGCTTCCGCCTCGGCCAGTGTGGAGGCTGGGAGCCTGCCAATGCCCACATCGACGGATCCGCGCGTGTCGGTCGCGCCCTCGCCCTTGTCCATCCAGCCATAGAAGTCGTCCGTGGCGTAGCTCGTAAGGGTGCCGCTGGAGTTCTCGCTCTCATAGACGGGGATGACATTTTCGGGGCGGGAACGGTCGAAATTGTCATAGGAGCCGGAGCCGAGCAGGAAGACACACATCAGCCTGTCTTGCGTGCCTTTGCCGCGGTCGTAGAGCATCTTGATGTAGTTACGGATGGCGGGAGCCTCGGGCCGTCCCGCAGAGAACTCGTCATAAATGTCGTCTACCATGACGACGCGCGAGGAGAGGCCTTGCGCCTGGGTATGGACAGCGCAGAACTCATTCGCCACGTCGGCGAAAAGCGGCGAGGTGACAATGAGATAGTTGACCGACTTATGGGCGTGGAGGTTGTGGCAAGCCACAGAGCCCTCGTCGGCAGGAGACGGGAGGACGGACGACGGGCCAAACGCCACATATTCCCGCACCTTCCCGCCGTCGGCCTTAAAGGAGGCGCGGCCACCGGAGCCCCTCTCCAAGTTCTCCTGACGCGGCGACGTGGCGT
>CAKUYZ010000012.1 GCA_934717675.1 uncultured Bacteroidales bacterium | reverse complement strand
GGGGAGCCGACTCGAACGACTGACCTTTGGGTTATGAGCCCAACGAGCTACCACTGCTCCACCCCGCAATATGTCTTTGCGATTCGTGGGATAAACCTTAGTAGCGGGGAGCCGACTCGAACGACTGACCTTTGGGTTATGAGCCCAACGAGCTACCACTGCTCCACCCCGCAATATGTCTTTGCGATTCGTGGGATAAACCTTAGTAGCGGGGAGCCGACTCGAACGACTGACCTTTGGGTTATGAGCCCAACGAGCTACCACTGCTCCACCCCGCAATATGTCTTAATGGTGTGTTATCTCCCGAATGCGTTGCAAAGGTAGTGAAATTTGAATACAAAGCAAGGGCGCAAGGAGAAATATTTTGGTTTTTTGAACTCTGTGGCATTGCCTTGTGGCTTTATTGGGCTTCTGGCCATGGTGCGGCATCCTTGCCCCTTATGCTCGTGACGGCTCAAAAGATATAAAAAAGAGCGGGACGCGCCAAACATTGGCGCGCCCCGCATTGGTGAGTTACCTCTCCTGTCTCTATTGGGTTAAATCCACTTCAAGAGAGGGAAGTCCTGCTTGTTAGGCAGGAGCGGGTTAGACGGGTAGATGCGCAGCCCGAAGCGGAACACGCCAGGGTAGTTGAGCGAGAGCGACACCTTGTAGGTCACCTGCGAGCCATTGCGCTCTGCCACGGTGAACGGCTCCGCATGCACAACCTTCATGTTGTTCTCGTCCGCGCCACTGGCGAAGACCATCTCCACGCCAAGCTCGATGTCGGGGTCCACCTTGTCGAGAGTGATGGAGATCGGGTAGATCTGGCCAATGCCAAGCTGCTCCTTGGCAATGTCTGGCATATCCACGTTGACCACTTGGATGCGATCCCAGATGTTGCGCACCTTGCTCTTCCAAGCCGTGAGGTCGCGCGCGGCCTTGTAGTCGTTCGCCTTGAGGATGGCGCTGCGCTTGGCCTGCGGGATGTAGAAGCGGTTGAGGTAGTCCGTGATCATGCGCTTGGTGGTGAACTCGGGCGCGATTTGGCAGAGCGAGTTCTTGATGGCCTGAATCCAACGGTGAGGAATCTCGTCCTGCTGGTCGTAATAGAGGGGGATGATCTCCTGCTCCAGCATATAGTATATGGTGGAGGCGTCGAGCTCGTCCTGATAGTTGGTGTCTTGGTAGGTCTGCTTGTCGGTCAGAGCCCAGCCTGCGCCCTGCTTGTAGCCCTCGTACCACCATCCGTCAAGGACGGAGAAGTTCAGCACGCCGTTCAGCTCGGCCTTCTGGCCAGACGTGCCGGAGGCCTCGAGAGGACGCGTCGGGGTGTTGAGCCAAACGTCAACGCCACTCACGAGCCTGTGTGCCAACTCCATATCGTAGTTCTCCAAGAAGATGATCTTGCCGATGAACTCAGGCCTGTGCGAGATCTCCACAATGCTCTTGATGAGGTTCTGGCCACCCTGGTCGGCAGGGTGAGCCTTGCCGGCGAAGATGAACTGCACAGGCTTGTCGGGGTTGTTGACAATCTTGGCCAGGCGGTTGAGGTCGGAGAAGAGCAGGTGCGCGCGCTTGTACGTGGCGAAGCGGCGCGCGAAGCCTATGGTCAGCGCGTTGGGCTTGATGCCCTCAATGACGTCCAGCGCGCGGCTGGGGTCGTTGGTGGTGTAGAGGGTACTCTCTTTGCGCGCGTGGATGTAGTCGTAGAGCTTCTTTTTGAGCTGACGGCGCACGTCCCAGATGGCGGCATCGTCAACGCTCTGGACCTTTTCCCAATAAGCCTTGTTGCTCACGTCCTTGAGCAGGTCGGCGTCAAGATATTTCTTGTTGAAACGCTGCATCTCAGACGAGGCCCATGTGCCGTAGTGGACGCCATTGGTCACGTAGCTGATGTGGAGCTCGTCGGCCGTGAAGCCGGGCCAGAGGTGCTTGAACATGTTCTTCGTCACCTCGCCGTGGAGCCAGCTTACGCCGTTCATTTCCTGCGACGTGTAGGCGGCCAAGACGCTCATGGAGAATTTGCCGTCGTTCTCTCGGCCCAGCTGCATGAACTGCTGCCAAGAGATGCCGAGCAACTCGGGCACGTGGCCGAGATATTTGCCCACGAGGCCTTCATCGAACTTGTCGTGGCCGGCTGGGACGGGGGTGTGGGTGGTGAAGAGAGACGACGCGCGAACCACCTCGAGGGCCTCCTGGTAGCTGAGGCCGTTGTCGGTGTAGTCAATGAGGCGCTGGATGTTGAGCAGCGCGGCATGACCCTCGTTGCAGTGGTAAATGTCGCTCTTGATGCCGAGGGCGTTGAGCAGGCGCACGCCGCCCATGCCCAAGATGATCTCCTGCTTCAGACGGTTCTCCCAGTCGCCGCCGTAGAGCGTGTGGGTGAGGGTGCGATCTTCCGCACTGTTGAGCGGGTGGTCGGCGTCGAGCAGGTAGAGGCTCACGCGGCCCACGTTGACGCGCCACACTTTGAGCTGCACCTGTCGGCCCGGGAAGTTGATGGGGATGTAGAGCTGCTTGCCGTCTTCTGTGCGAACCTCATCCACAGGAATGCTCTGGAACTCCTGAGCCTCATAGATGGCTTGCTGCTCACCATTGATGGAGAGGCTCTGCTTGAAGTAGCCATAGCGATAGAGCAGGCCGATGGCCGTCATGTTGACGCGGCTGTCAGATGCCTCCTTGAGATAGTCTCCCGCCAAGATGCCGAGGCCGCCGGAGTAGATCTTCAAGATGTTGCTGAGACCATACTCCATGCTGAAGTAGGCTATGGAAGGCTCGTAGGCGAAAGGCTGCTCAAGATAAGACTTGAACTTGGCATAGACGCCATTGAGCCGCGACACGAAGTCTACGTCTTTGGCCAACTCGTTGAGGCGGGTGTATGACACGCGCTCCAGAAGCAGGATGGGGTTTTTCTCCACCTGATGCCAGAGCTTGGTGTCTATCTCGTTGAAGAGCTCTGTGGCCTCATAGTTCCACACCCACCAGATGTTGCGAGACAGCTCGTGGAGGCAAGTAAGCTCAGCGGGGAGCTTGGACTTGACGATGATGGACTTCCACAGTGGCTCGGCGGAAGGTGCAAAGTTTTGCTTGTTATCCATTGTTGGTTTTTGGTTTAATGCATGCCTATGGACCGCGCCTCGGCCTTGTTTGTCTGGGCCTGTCGCTCCGTGACTGTCCGCCCCTTGTGGCGCGGGCAGTCACGGGAGGATGGTTGGCGCTGTCTCACACACATCAGCACGTGATACAGTCTTTGCTATGTATTGGTTACTCTTTGGGGTCTGTTTTTTTGCCTGTCGTCTTCTTGGGGTCGGTCTTTCGAGTCGTCTTCTTGACGGTTTTTGTGGCGTCCTCGCTGTCGGTCTTTTCGGCGGCCTTGCGCGTCGTCCTTTTTGCCGGCGCCTTTTTTGCAGTGGGCTCAAGGCCAGCCTTGACAAGTTGTTTCTCCAGGCTCGTCACCTCGTCTTGGAGCTTGTCGTTTTCGGCTTTCAGCTCCTTGATCTCGTTGGTGTCGTCGTCAGGCACGGCCACTTTCAGCCTCTCCGCGAAGTCGCTTAGGATGTTCATGTAGTTGATGAACGCCTCGTAGGGGGTGGGGTAGGGAGACGAGTAGGTGTGTGAGGCTCCGTTGGCGAAGAACTTCGTGCCCATGAAGTAGAAGTTCTCTGACGATTGGAGGTATTGCCAGTCTTTGAGGATGGCGGAGTCGGTGCAGCGCGCCACTTTTGGGGCTAGGGCGTAGAGCTTGTCCACGGCCTCGGTCTGCATCTCGTTGCCAAGCCAAGCGGTAAGGTCGCGCTCCTCATCCACCCAACTGGTAGCCGACGGCACGTTGATGGCCGAGACGGGTTGCAGCTTCTGGGCGGCCTTGGAGGGGGTGATGAAAGCGTAGTTCTTGTCCTCGAGGAATATGTTTGGCAGGGCTTTGAGGAACTCCTGGATGCCGGTCTCGGGGGAGTGGACGGCTCCGAACGTCTCATAGTCCATAAAGAGGTTTACGATCTCCTCATTCTCTGGCAGGCCGTCGATCCAGCTCTTGTATTTCTGCGCCGTCAGCGGCCACTCCGTCCAACTCTGATTAGAGAAGCGGAGCGCGATGTCGTCACTCAGGTGATAGTTGCGGGCCAAGACTTTTAGATGCGGGTCTATGGCGTTGCAATACATATAGTTGGGACTCTTCCATCCGAGTGTCTGCTTGGCGCCCTCGGCCAGCATGACCTTGAAGCCCATGGCGGACACGGCCTCGCCTATCTGGTCGGAATATATGAGCTGCGTGTTGCGGAATGCCGTGGGCACTTGGCCGAAAGTCTCCTCAATGGCCTTGACCTGCGCGGCCACCTGGCGCTTGAACTCCTCCATGTCGCGCACAGAGGCCAGTGAGCTGGCCGACGTCTCGGCGAGCAGCTCCACGCCGCCAACCTTTATCATCTCCTTGAAGCTGTCAATGACCTCGGGGGCGTATATCTTGAGCTGATCCAGCATGGCGCCGCTGATGGAGAACGCCACGGAGAACTTGCCCTTGAACCTCTTGAGCAGGTCGGTCAAGATTTTGTTCGTCGGCAAGTAGCACGTGTGCGCCAGCTTGTTGATGTTGCTCTCGTTGGCGTAGTCGTCATAGTAATAGTGGTCGTTGCCTATGTCGAAGAATCTGTATCGGCGCAGCCTGACAGGCTGATGGAGCTGGAAATATAAGCAAATATTTTTCATTGTCTTAATGTTCTTTTAATGGTGCTTTCTTGTGGGCTGCGCTAGCGAACCACAGAATCGTAGACTTTCTTGATCTGCTTGGCGGAGTTCTCCCATTTGAGGGAGTCTACCTCCTCCTTGCCATATTTGGCGAACATTTTGCCGAGAGACGGGTAGTTGAGCACGCCATACATGGCGTCGGCCATGGCGTCCACGTCCCAGAAGTCGGTCTTGATGGCGTAGGTCAGGATTTCGGCCACGCCGCTCTGGTATGATATCAGCACGGGCACGTTGCTCTGCATTGCCTCCAGTGGCGAGATGCCGAAAGGCTCGGAGACTGACGGCATGACGTAGAGGTCGCTCATGCGGAGCATTGAGTATACGTCTTGCCCTCGCAAGAAGCCCGTGAAGCTGAACTTGTCCATTATCTTGAGGCTGGCCGCGCGGCGCACCATCTTCTCCATCATGTCTCCGTTGCCGGCCATGACGAAGCGCACATTGTTCATCTTTTGGAGAACCTTGTAGGCCGCCTCAATGAAGTATTCTGGGCCCTTTTGCATGGTTATGCGGCCCAAGAAAGTGACAATTTTCTCGTCTACGCCTTTGTGGACGAAGTTGTTATAGTCGCTGCGGATGGGGTCAACGGCGTTGTAGACCGTCACCACCTTGTCCGCGGGGATGCCATATTTCTCAATCACCGTGTTCCTTGTGAGGTTAGAGACGGTGATCACTTTGTCCGCGGCCTCCATTCCCCTCTTCTCAATGTCAAAGACAACGGGGTTGACGCGTCCGCCGGAGCGGTCGAAGTCCGTGGCGTGCACGTGCACCACGAGCGGCTTGCCTGTGGCCTCTTTGGCGGCGATGCCGGCGGGGTAGGTGAGCCAGTCGTGGGCGTGGATGACGTCGAACGTGTTTTCTTGCGCAATGACGTTGCCTATGATGGCGTAGTTGCGGATCTCTTGCATCAGGTCCGCCCCGTAGCCGCCGGAGAAGTGGAACTTGCCGTTCTCGTCGGTCTGGAAGTAGCGGAAGCCGTCGCCCACGTTGAGGGTGCGGAGTTTATAGTACTCCTCAGGGTCAACATAGGGGACGAGCTTGGAGTCCACCTCAATATAGTCAAGCTGCTTGCTTTGCTGGCTATATCGGATGCGCTTGTTGATGATTGACACGTTGTTGGCTCCAATAATGTCCTCGACCTTGCTCTTGTCCTCGTCTCCAAAGGCTTTAGGGACGACGAAGAGGACCTGCACGTCGGGGATGGTGGCGAGGCCGCGGGTTATACCGTAGCAAGCCGTGCCGAGGCCGCCGCTAATGTGAGGTGGGAACTCCCATCCAAACATTAATACTTTCATGAGTGTTTATTTTGGTTCGATGAGTTTCAGAAGTTTGAGCACCGCGGCCACGCTACTGGCCATGGATATGCAGCCCTCGCTTTTGTATGGCGGGTTGCCGTTGTAGCTCTCGCTGATGGAGCCTATGCCATGGTCTTTCACCACGGCCTCGAAGCCGTCCGCGAGGCGGCGCAGCTGCGCCATGCAGGAGTTTTTGTGGACCGCCATGAGGGCGTCGGCATAGAACGAGAGTAGCCATGGGTAGGCGGTGCCTTGGTGGGCGCAGAATGCGCGCTCGTCCTCATCGCCCTCTACGGCTCCGTGATAGTCCTCGCTCTCAGGAGAGAGGGTGCGCAGGCCATAGGGTGTGAGCAACTTGGCGGTGGCCAGGTCCACGACGGCCTTCTTCTGCTCTCGCGTGAGGGGAGAGAACTTGAGGCCTGCCGCTATGACCTGGTTGGCGCGGATTTTTGGCGAGCGATATTCGCCATCGGTGCGGTCGAAGAGAGTGCCGTCCGGCTTGACGAAAGTGGCTTGGAAAGCCTTGCCTATTTGCTCCAGCCTCGGTCTCCACTCATCGGCGAAAGCCTTGTCGCCCAGCCGCTCCGCCACTTCTATGGTTGTGGCGATGGCGTTATACCACAAGGCGTTGACCTCTACGGCGCAGCCGTATCGAGGCGTGACCATGTGTCCGTAGCTCGTCTGGGCGTTCATCCACTGCTGGGGGTGGCCCTCGTTGCGGGCGTATATCAGCCCGTCACTCTGACGGTGCATCTTGCCAGGCACGCCAACCCAATAGTGGTCGAGGAGCGACTTCATGGTGTCATAATATTCCGCAGTGTCGAAATTGTCGGTGCGGAAACGCTCCATCTCGTTGAGGCAGTGGAAGAACCAGAGCGGGATGTCTATTGACGTGTTGTTGACCGATGCCTCGTCGATATAGAGCCGGCGCAAGTTTGGCAAGCAGGTGCGCAGGATCTCGTCAAACACCCTCTTGTCTTGCTGAAATATCATGAGTCCCGGCAGGGCGAGGAACGTGTCTCGGAGCTGCGGCCTCTTCCAGTGGAACCCGGCTTTGAGCATCAGCGACCCGTCAGGCTCGCGCTCTGTGAACTGCTGGGCGGCGTTTATGAGAACGTCTTTTAGCGAGTCCTTGGGCTGCCGGCTTTTCTCTTCGCGGGTGAATTTGGCCTTGAGCTGCTTAGGGTTGGCCGGGGTCAGGGAGGCAGATACAACTACGGTGTCGCCCTCCTGCATCTCGGTCTCGAAGAAGCCGGGAACGTAGAGGTCTTCACGGAATCCATATCCGCGGTAACGCTCCTGGATATATTCGATGTCGCGATACCAGTCGGGCATGGCCACGAAGTCCATACTCTTGCTGGCCTGTATGTAAAGGTCGGGAAAGTCCTTATAGAGCCTGAACGAGACGCCTCCGTCCACCTCATTATAGTGGGTGTCGGCCTCCATGTTCTCATGGGTGAGTTGGTGCACGTTTCGGAACGCTAGGAACGGCTTGAGCCTCATGGTGAACTTCTCGGGAGCCTCAACCACGGTGTAGCGGATCATGGTCTGATTCTCGTTTTCCGACAATATGTATTGCTGCTTGATGACGGTGGCTCCCACGCGATACGTCATGGTGGAAGATGGCGACGCCTCGTAGCCGATCATATATTTGTGACCCTTAGGCTCGAAGTAGTCTCCCTTATACTCTTGCACACCGAGGTTGAACGGCTTGTCGCCGGTGGATATGCTGCACTGCAGAGACGACAGCATTACATAGCTCTCGCCCCCGAACTGCTTTATGGGGCATACCAAGAGCCCATGGTACTTTCGGGTGTTGCACCCTATTATGGTGGTGCTCAGATAGGCGCCGGATCTGTTCGTCTGCAAGATCTCCTTAAAGAGTGAATACTCCAAGTTGGGGAGTACCTTGCTGTCAAACTGAATGTACTTCATATTTCTTTTCGTTCTTATCATGAAAATGAGGTGCCGCTGCCACAAGTCTGCGCGGTAGAGCCAAGGCGCGGCTCCGCCGCTCGCTGGCTCGTAGGGTTCGTGGGTAGGTGTGCAGGTGTGCCCTTTGCGGTCGCGGCAAGGCTGGTTGTAGGTCTCGTTCTTGTGGCAGCTTTTTGATGCGCTGTATCTGTTGTTGTCTGTTGTCTGTGTGTTCCTACCCCACGCACGCAAACATAACTATTTTTTTTCTATTTATGCCTTTGCTGAGGGCTGATTTGGCCGCTGCGCGCCTCTGAAATTTTCTTGCTGTTCATATTTCCACGGACGTGCGCCGAGCCGTATCCGTTTTATACGGCAAAGAACCCGAAAGGTCTCCCGTCATTGTGGTCTCCCTTCCGGATTCTTGTTTTCCATGGCCTTGCGCTTTGGCTTGTTTCCTACTCTTTTGTCACGACGTTGGCCACCACTTGTCGCTGCCACGCCCCGTCGTCCCACGAGTAGCTTGTGCGCTGCCGCGCCCGACCGTCGTTATACGTGTATTCCTCTTTGTCAAGCCCCACCTTTCGGCCGCTCTCATATACGTATGTGGCCTTCATGATCAGGTTGCCTTTGCTGTCAAACACCATGTCGTCCACCAGCCCGTCTCCGTCGCTCAGGTCCGTAAGGTCCCTCTTGGCCACTTGGCGCCACTCGCCGTCGGCCTCCATGACAGCCACGGCTGTGCAGGCCAAGGTCTCGCCCGCCTTGGAAAATGTCATTTTGGTCGTGGCCTGCCAGTCGCCGTCTTTGCGCTTATAGGTCACGGCCTCCACGTTGTCGCCATCATAGCTTGTGCGCCTCATCATGGTCTCTTCCCACTCCTTACCGTTTGTGGTGAGGGTAAGCTCATTGCACACGCGGCCTAGCGCATCGTGCGTCACGATGGTTTTGCCCACAAGGCATCCGTCGCCCGCGGGGCCTGCAGCCGATGATTTGTCAAACGCCAGCGCCACGCAGATGATGGTGAGCGCGGAGATGAACGTTATAGCCAGAGTTTTCATATCTTTTCTTTTCGTTACCTGTGGCTATTTACGCTAATCTGGTTCAAAAGTTATGCAGGGGTGTCGTGAGGCGCGGCGTTCAGATGGGGTGCGGCTTCATTTGGTCAATTTTGTGGTGATGAAAATGTGATTTGCTCTCGTGCGGAAGTGACGAGGCGCATCGCTGCGGTGACGAAGCGCGTAATGATAAATAAAGTTAAACAAGCCGACTAAATGAGCAGCAGCTTGATATCTAGGTGCTCTAGCCCTGATTTTCTCGCCAAGTCTCGATTTGTGGCGGCGCCCTTATACATGGCAATGGCGGATTGCACCTGGGGGCGGAACCTGGCCGCGCTGGCGGTGCTGCCTTCGTCGGCCAACATTGAGATGAGGGGTGTCAGGATGTCGCTCATGACAATGGTGGCTGTGTGTGGGGCCAAGACTGTGATGTCTGGCAGGCAGTGGAAGATGATGTTTCCATGACGGTAGGCGGGCCTGGCCAGCGTGGTGGGGTGCGAGGCCTCTGTGCGCCCGCCGTTGGTGGTGTCTAGGTCCACAATCACGGCCTCGTGTTTGAGTAGCGACAGGTATTCGTCTGGGATGTAGCAGCTGTCGTCTTGGCAGCGTGCGCGCGTGCCCACAACCACGTCGGCCGAGCGCAAGGCCTTGGTGATGGCCTGCGGGTGCATGACGGACGTGAAGATGTGATGCGTCAGTCCTGTTGACAGGCTCTGCAGGCCATTGTGGCTGGCGTCGAACACTTTGACGTAGGCTCCCAGCGCGTCTGCCGTGCGCGCGGCCGCCAGGGCCGCCATGCCGGAGCCTATTATGACCACCTCGGTGGGCGGCACTCCCGTCACGCCCCCCACAATGACGCCTTTGCCGCCACCTGTGGCTTCCAACAGCCTCGCCGCCGTGGCTATGGCCATCTGTCCCTCCATCTCGCCCAGGCTCTTGGCGAGGGCAGGCTCGGCCCCGGGCTCGTCTGTCATGGCGTCTGTGGCGATGATGGTTGCCTTTTGTGCCGCCAGGCGTCGGAACGCCTCCTTGCCTCGCACGTGCCTTCCCGTCAGGCAGGCCACGGTGGGCTCGGGACCCATTTGCGCCGCGTCGTCTTCTGTCGGGGGAGACACTTTAAGCACCAGGTCGGCTCCCAGCGCCTGCCTGCGGCAGTCCGTCATTGTGGCTCCCGCCTGGGCATATTGTTCGTCAGAAAATCTTGACGGCAGTCCGGCTCCCTTTTGCATCAGCACTTTGTGTCCCTTGGCCGTCAGCACCTCCACGCCCTGGGGGGTGAGTGGCGTGCGGGTCTCCTCGTTGGGGTCTTCCGCGGGAATCCCTATGGTGAGTTGTCGGCGCGAGGAGCGGACCATGAGGGTCTCCTCGCAGGGGGTCAGTTGCTGGTCCATGGGGGGGATGGTTGGTTACTCAATGGCGATCACTCTCGTCCCGTCTTCCTCCACCGATATGCGGAGTGTCTTGGTGTCGTCGGGCAAAATGTCCTCCGCAATGGCTGGCCACTCCACAAAACAGTAGTTGCCAGAGTAGAAATATTCGTCGAAGCCCATGTTGAAAGCTTCGTTTATGTCTTTAAGCCTGTAGAGGTCAAAATGATAGAGAGCCTTGCCTCCTGGCAGCTCATAGTCGTTTATGATGGCGAATGTTGGGCTGTTGACCACGCTAGATGTGCCGAGGGCTTTGCATATGGCCTTGACAAGAGTTGTTTTGCCTGCGCCCATGGGCGCGTCCATGGCCACCACTCGGCTGTCGCCTATGGCGTTGATGATGTCGGGTGCGATGGCGTCCATCTCTTCCGGCGTGCGTGCTGTGAATTTTTGCATCGTGAGAGTCCTTTTTTGCCTTGCGAATATACGAAATGACAGCGTTTATTGCGTTGCGAGCGTCCGCTTTTTGCTCGGTCATATTATATGGAAAAGGCGCGGCGCATGGGGGTGTGCCATGCGCCGCGCCCTGTGTCTGGCGTGCGGCCAGCCCTGTTGGGCTATTTGTTTATGGTCAGCTCGTCAATGATGTTTTGCGCGCCGCCTATTTTGTCGATCACGAAGAGTACGTAGCGGATGTCTACGCAAATGCACCTCTGGACTTTAGGCTCGAAGATTATGTCTCCGCTCATGGCCTCCCAGTTGCCGTCAAAGGCCAGGCCGAGCAAAGATCCGTCTCCTCCAATCACGGGGCTGCCCGAGTTGCCTCCGGTGATGTCATTGTTCGTGATGAAGCAGACGTGCATTTTGCCGTCCTTGTCGGCATATGGACCGAAATCTTTCTTTCCATACAGCTCTTTGAGCTTCGGGTCCACCACGAACTCCCAGTTTGTCGGGTCCTCTTTTGCCATGAGGCCGTCCATGTCTGTGAAGTAGGTATATGTGGTGTCGGCCGTCGAGTATCCGCCCACTTGGCCGTAGCTCAGGCGCATGGTGAAGTTGGCGTCGGAGTAGAAGTCGCGGTCGGGCTGCATCTGCATCCTGCCGGCCATGTATATTCTCTTGGCCTCGGCCAGGCGGTCGAGGATGGCTGAAGATTGGCTCACGATCTTGTTTGCGTAGACGTCTATCATGTCGGTGGCGCAGAGCGTGGCCTTGTCGTTCTTGATGTCGTCAACGCGGTTGTCTCTCAGTGCCTTGTTGAGCTTTGCGGAGTCGGCGAAGATGCTTTGGGTGAATAGCTCGTTGGCAAAGCGCGCGAACGCCGCCTCGTTGGCAATGTCTTTGAAGAACGCGGGGTGGAACTTGCCGCTGATGTGCTTGGCATAGTAGGCCAGCAGGGCTGCTGTGGTCTTGCGGTCGGTGGCCGGGCTGTAGTCTTTGAAGAAGGCGTTGGCCGCTTCGGTCATGGCTTGCGTGTCGGCGGAGTCTTTGGCTGCCAACTGGTTCATCTTGTAGGCGAAGCGGAAGATCTCGGGGCCGGCGAATAGGCACTCGAACCAGTAGTCGCCCGCCTTGACGTATGGCTCGGCCTCGGCTGTGAGCTTTTTCAGGTTTTTGAGGACGGCTTTCTGCTCGCTTGTGCCATTTTTCTTGGCCCATTTGCGGAACGCGGCCTCCTCGGCCTCCTTGCGCCCTATGACGTCGAGGTTGTCAATGCCTCGGTTCATGCCGATACTGTTCTTGTAATAGTTGGTGCTCCGCGAATATTTCGAGGCGTACTTGATGTATGTGGCCTGGTCGGCGAGCATGTCGGCGAGCCATATCTTCTGCTTTATGTCTCGCGGCTCTATGCGGCTGGCGTTGTCCACGTCTCGCGTCTGTTTCACGGCCCAAGACGATGCATACCTGTCTGTTGAGCCAGGGTATCCGATGGTCATGGCAAAGTCGCCGGGCTTCATGCCTTTGAGCGAGACGGGCAGATGGTGCGCGGGCTTATAGGGCTTGTTGCTGGCCGAGTAGTCCGCCGGCTCATTGTCTTGCCCCGCGTATACGCGGAAGATGGAGAAGTCTCCCGTGTGGCGCGGCCACTGCCAGTTGTCGGTGTCGTGGCCGAACTTGCCAATGCTCTCGGGCGGTGTGGCCACAAGGCGCACGTCGGTGTAGACCTTGTAGCGTATCAGGAAATATTGGTTGCCTTCAAAGAAGCTCTCTACAGACGCCTCGTATTTGCCGTCTTCTCCGCTGGCGTTTTCAATGTCGCGGCAGCGGCTCTTGATGAGGTTGGCCTTGGCCTCTGGGGAGATGTCGGCTGGCAGCGAGTCCATCACTCTGTTTGTCACGTCGTCAAAAGAGTGGAGGAAGCGGACCTCGAGTCCGTCGACGGGCAGATCCTCGTCAAAAGAGCGAGACCAGTAGCCGTCGCGCAGGTAGTTGTGGTCTACAGACGAGAGCTGCTGTATTGATGAATATCCGCAGTGATGGTTGGTGAAGATGAGGCCGTTGTCAGACACAATCTCGCCCGTGCACCCGCCGCCAAATATTATCACGGCGTCTTTGATGGAGCCATGGTTCACGCTATATATCTGCTCTTTGGTCAGTTTGCAGCCCTCTTGCCGCATCACGTCAATGTTGTGGCGGCTCAGCAGGCTGAGAATCCACATGCCCTCGTCGGCCAACGCGTTCGCCCCGAACGCCGCCAGCCCGGCCAAGGCCAAAAACAGTCTTTTCATCGTCATCTGTTATAATGTGTGTATGTATTTATGTCACAAAGATATGTTTTTGTGGCACTGTAGCTAGTCGCACTGGCCAAGCGGCCTTTCATTTAACGTATGTTGTGCTAAACGGCCACGAAAGGAAATAAAACTTAAATCAAGAAAACGGTTTTGTCGTTCAGAGTTTTCGCAATAACTTAGCGCGTAAACGAGATAAGATAAGAATGGATCTTGCCGACAAGATAAAAGAGGCGTCTATAAAACTTTTTTTCGACCGGGGCATCAAGGCCGTCTCCATGGACGATGTGGCCAAGAGCGTTGGCATAAGCAAGCGGACTCTATATGAGACGTTTGCTAGCAAAGACGCGCTGCTGGTCTCTTGCTTTGACCTGCTCTACAGCGAGAGACTGCGGAAGCTGGACGAGGCCTTGCGAGACAGCTCCAAGTCGTTCATTGAGACAATGTTGGCGAGCGTATATAGTGCCATGAGTTTTCTTCAGACTGTCAACCCCGTGTTTTTTGAGGATTTGAACAGGCTCAACTGCGCCAACGTCCGGGAGTCTATGAATCAGAGCATGGACGTATACCGCAAGAAGATGCAAGGCCTCATAGAAGACGGCAAGAGGGACGGCTACCTGAGGAAAGAGGTGGACTCCGAATTCATATCTTACATCATATTGGGCAACGACAGGCGCGACTTGCCCAGTTTCGCCTCCTTGGGCCGATGGAGCTTGCCCTATATGCTCCGCCACCTCGTGGCCATATTCCTCCGTGGCATGGCCACGCCCAAGGGCGTGGAGCAGATCGATGCGCTGCTGGCGCGCATGACGGAGGCGGACAAGCAGAAAAACACCAAGATAGAGATATAAATACAAGATGAAAGCTTTAATTGTCACAGTGGCCGCGTCTTTGGCCGCGGTCGCGACGGTCAGGGCCCAGGAGGCCATGAGCGTGGATCTGCAGACGGCCATAAGCAGCGCCGTGCAACACAACAAGCAGTTGCAGGCCAGCGCCCTGGATCGCGAGACGTATTACCAGAAGGTGCGCGAGGCGCGCTCGCAGGGCCTGCCGCAGGTCAACGCCTCGCTCACCGGCACCACATATTTCGGCAAGGAGATGGACTTCGGTGGGATGGCCATCAAGATGCCAAACTCGCTGACCTTGGCCGCCACGGCGTCGTGGACGTTCGCCATGCAGCAGGTGGCCTCCGTCAAAGTGGCCAAGATTGCCCAGCGGCTCACTGACGCCGCCGTGGAGCAGACCGAGCTCGACGTCAAAGCCAACGTGGCAGACACGTATTACGCCGTATTGACCCTCAAGCGCAACCTGGACATCCTCAAAGACAACCTCGTGGACATGCAAGAGATTGCCAACCACACGGCCCGATGCTATGAGGTGGGAACCCTGGAACAGACCGACGTTGACCAGATCAACATCAACGTCTCCACCATACAAAACTCCATCCTCTCCCTCCAGCGGAGCCTCGAGAGCACCAAGAAACTCCTTGTGCTGCAGATGGGAGTGGACATCGCCACAAAAGTCGAGGTGACGCAGACGCTGGACGCGGTCTTGGAGGCCAACCATGGCGTGGACACTGCCAGCCTGGACATCTCCAAAAACGCCCAATACAAGCAGCTGCTCATAAGCCGCGAGGTGGGCGAGCAGACGGTCAAGCTCCGCAAGTTCGCCTACATACCCACACTCACGGCCTCATACCAATATTCCAACGCCATCAAGGGCGGTTTCATGAACTTCGACCACGTCGGCAACCTGACGCTCAGCATCCCCATATTCTCCGGCTTCCAAAGGCATTCGCAGCTGAAGCAGGCGCAGATTGACCTCCGCAAGACAGAGACCAACATCGCCCTCCTGGAAGACAACTTGGCGCAAAACGCCGAGCAGTACGCCTTCGACCTCCAGACGGCGGCCGACGCCTACGACCTCCAAAAGAAAAACCTCGAGGTGGCGCGCCGGGTGCTCCAGAACTACCGCAACAAGTATGACCAGGGAGCGCTCTCCAGCCTCGACCTCACGCAGGCCAACACCAACTACCTCTCGGCAGAGAGCGCCTACGCCTCGGCCAGCCTCGACCTCCTTTCCGCGCAGGTCAAGCTGCTGAAACTCTACAATATGCTCTAGGCGGAGCGCGAGAGAAGCTTGTTCACATTTCTTCAGTAAACAAAAAACACAAGATAGATTAAATGGAAAAGAGTTTGATATTCGGCTCGCTTGCCCTCATCTCCATGCCCATGCTGACGGCTTGCGGCGGAGACAAACAGCAGGAGCAGACGACGGAAGACGACGCCGTGCTGGTAAGGGTGGACACCATCCGCACCACGGATGTGGAGAGGACCATAGAATACACCGCCAACCTCGAGGCCAACGAGCAGGTCTATTACGCGCCCACGCTCACCGGCACGCGCATAAAGAAGATATACGTCGAGGTGGGGGACCACATCCGCAAGGGGCAGCTCCTGGTGGAGATGGACGAGAACAACCTTGAGCAGCAAAAACTGCAGCTCAAGAACCTCGAGACGGAATATAACCGCGCCGTGAAACTTATGGAGACGGGCTCCATCTCGCAGCAGAACTACGACGCCGCCGTCACGCAATACGAGGTCATGAAGACGGCCATGGCCAACCTCAAAGAGAACACCCGCCTCGTGGCGCCGTTCAACGGCGTCGTCACAGGCAAATATATGGAGGAGGGCGAGCTCTATATGGGCGGGGCCTACGGCGGGGCCGCCAAGCCATCCATCATCTCCATCGAGGAGATAAACCCGATGAAGGCCATTGTCAACATCTCGGAGAAATATTACCTCGAGGTGAAGAAGGGCATGAGCGTGTCTCTCCGCAGCGACGTGTACCCAGACCGCCTCTTCAAGGGCCGCGTCAGCATTGTCTACCCCAGTGTAGACACCAAGACGCGCACATTCTCCGTCGAGCTGCTCTTTGACAACGCCTCGGAGGAGCTGCGCCCCGGCATGTACGGCACCGTCATCTTCGCCACGGGCAAGGCGCGCACCAGGCTCGTCCAGTCCATCGCGGTGCTCAAGGTGCAGGGCTCCAACGACCGTTACGTCTTCTTGGCAAAAGATGGCGTGGCCAAGCGAATCTCCGTCAAGGTGGTCAACCGATATGACGACAAGGTGGAGATCGAGCCTCTTGACGGCGAGATTAGGGATGGCGACCTCATCGTCTCCACTGGCCAGGCCAAGCTCGTTGACGGGCGAAAGCTCAACATCAAGCAGTAACAAGACACACACGGGTTTACGCATAACTCATACTTTCTGACATGAGCATATTTAGCACCGCCGTAGAGAAGCCGATCTCGACAATGATGGTCTTCGTGGCCGTCATCGTCATCGGCATCTACAGCTACATAACGCTCCCTATCGACCAGTACCCCAAGATGGACCCGCCGTACATCACGGTTATGGCCACATATCCGGGTGCCAACGCCACCGATATTGAGCAAAACGTCACCAAGCAGCTTGAGGATCAGCTCAACTCGGTTGACGACCTCAAGGAAATGACCTCAACGTCATATGACAACCTCTCCGTCGTCACGCTCGAGTTCGAGTGGGGCATCAACCTGGACAACGCCTCCAACGACGTCCGCGACGCCGTGGACAAGGCCATGAACAACCTGCCCGACGACATTGACCGACCCACCATCATGAGGATCTCAACCTCCATGATGCCGACCCTCGTCTACGCCGTCACGGCGGAGCAGTCCTACTCGGGCCTCTATAAGATATTGGATGACAAGGTCATCATGAACCTCAACCGCGTCGATGGCGTGGCCTCGGCCTACGTGTCCGGCATCGCCGAGCGCGTGGTCTATGTGGATCTCGACCCCAACAAGCTCGACGCCTACAACCTCACCTTGGCCCAGATTGGCAACACCATCTTGGCCGAGAATAAAGACATCTCGGCGGGCAACGTCAAGGTGGGCAAAGAGGACTACTCGCTCCGCGTGGAGGGAGAGTTTGAGGAGAGTGACGAGATAAAGGACATCCCCATCGCGCTGAGCGGGGACAAGACGGTCAAGCTGTCGGACATAGCTTCGGTCCGAGACACGCTCAAAGACATAACCCTGGAGACCCAGGTCAACCGCCAAAACGGCTGTATCTTGCTCGTGACCAAGCAGTCCGACGCCAACGCGGTGGCTGTGGCATCCGAGGCGCGCGCCGAGATTGAGAAAGCGCAGAAAGAGCTGCCGGCCGATATCAAGTTCCAGATGATCACGGACAACTCCGACTTCATCATCAAGGCCATTGACAACCTGAAGGAGACGCTTTTCTACGCGTTGCTCTTCGTCGTCATCGTCGTCTTCTTCTTCCTGGGCCGTTGGCGCTCCACCTTCGTGGTGGCGCTCACCATCCCAATCTCGCTCATCGTGGCGTTCATCTACCTGGCCGTCACTGACGGCTCGCTCAACACCATAACGCTCATGTCGCTCTCCATCGCCATAGGCATGGTGGTGGACGACGCCATCGTGGTGTTGGAAAACGTGACCAAGCACGTCGATCGCGGCTCCAGGCCCAAGGAGGCCGCCAAATATGGCACCAACGAGGTCTGGACGTCCGTCATCGTCACCACGCTCGTCACCATAGCCGTCTTCTTCCCCCTCACCATGATCCCAGGCATCATGGGCATCTTCTTCAAGCCCCTCGGATGGATCATATGCATCTGCGTCTCCACCTCCACGCTCACGGCCATCTCGCTCACGCCCATGCTGTGCTCCAAGTTCCTGAAGTTGCGAGACGCCGAGGAGGACAAGGCCTACAAGGGCTTCAGCTTCTACCGATGGAGCCAGAGGTGGCTCAACGCCCTGGATAACTTCTACGAGAAGCTCATACGCTGGATTCTTGGCCATAAGGCACTGACCATCACGTCAATGACGGCTCTCTTCATAGCCTCCATCTTCCTTGCGCCGTTCCTCCACACGGAGTTCTTCCCGCAAAACGACCAGAACAACCTCAGCATCTACGCCAAGATGCAGCAGGGCCAGCGCGTGGAGGTGACAAAGGCCATCGCCATGCAGGTGGACTCCATCATCCGCGTCAAGATCCCGGAGGTCACCATCATCTCCACATCCTACGGCTCTGAGGAGGAGGCCTCTTTCGCCTCAATGATGAGCACCACGGGAAACAACATCTTCAACATGCGCCTCCGCACCGTCGACCTTAAAGACCGAGACCGCTCCGTCTTCGTCATGGGCGATGACGTCCGCAAGATTCTCAACTCGTTCCCCGAGATTCTTGACTATGAGCTCTCGTTCGGCTCTAGCGGTTCCACGGGCAATACGGTGGACATTGAGGTCTTCGGTCACGACTTCTCCGGCACCAGCCGCTTTGCGCAGGAGCTGAAGGCGCAACTCAAGACCATCCCCGGAGCCGAGGACATCCTCATAAGCCGAGGCGATGACAAGACGGAGCTGCAGCTCCACCTCGACCGCGAGAAACTGGCCCGCCACGGCCTCACCACGTCGGGCGTGGGCTCCCTCGTCCGCTACTATGTCTATGGCTACAGAAACTCCAAGTTCAAGGAGGACGGAGACGAGTATGACATCATTGTGCGCCTTGAGGAGAAATATCGCTCCAAGATCGCGGACATCGAGAACATGCTCATAACCGACGGCCACGGCGAGAAGGTCCGCCTCAAAGAGCTTGGCGACTTGCGCGAGGGCTACAACCCGCCATCCATTGAGCGCAAGAGCAAGCAGAGGATGCTCAAAGTCAGCGTCACGCCTGCGGCTGGCTACGCCATGGGAGACATCGCCGTGGCCGCGCAAAACGTCATCAACAAGATGGACGTGCCGTCAGAATACTCCATCTACATTGGCGGAGCCTATGAGGATCAGCAAGAGTCGTTCGGCGCGTTGGGCATGCTCGTAGTCTTGTCGCTCCTCCTCGTCTACCTTGTCATGGCGGCCGAGTTCGAGAGCTTCGTCATGCCCGGCATCATCATGCTGGCCATCCCGTTCGCTTTCACGGGCGTAATCTTGGCCCTGCTCATCTTCAACGTCAACCTCTCCGTGGTGGCCGCCCTTGGAGCCATGATGCTCATAGGCATCGTGACGAAAAACGGCATCGTGCTGATAGACTACATCAACCTCATGCGCGAGCGCGGCGTCAAGCTCTATGACGCCATAGCCCTCAGCTGCCGCAGCCGTCTGCGCCCTGTGCTCATGACATCCCTCACCACCATGCTCGGCATGCTGCCTATGGCGCTCTCCACGAGCGAGGGTTCCGAGACTTGGCAGCCCATGGGCGTGGCCGTCATTGGCGGCATGGTCTTCTCCACCATCATCACCATGCTCATTGTGCCTGCCGTCTACGCCTCGGTGGACAAGAGCGGAAGCCGAGACAAGAAGAAGGCCGAGAGGAAGGAATACCGCTTTATGGCCGACTTCGACCCGCGGCGAGACCTCCCCGAGAGCAAGAGGATGGGGCTTGACAAATAACCTGACAACAAGAACCTAACAAAGAATTGAGACCATGAAGGCCGTATTCATCATATATAACCAGGCTCTTACCGAGCGTGTGGAGTACATCTTCGACCGCCTCCAGATCAAGGGCTACACCAAGTTCCCTCTCGTCTTTGGCCAAGGCACCAACGGCGGCGAGCCGCGCATGGCCAGCCACGCGTGGCCTGAGATGAACAGCTCGGTGATCACTGTCGTGGAAGACGACATGGTGCCGCTCCTGCTTAAATATGTCGAGAAACTTGACAACGTAAACAAGGAGAACGGCATCAGGGCCTTCGTCTGGAACGTAGAGCAGCAGTATTGATAAAATCGCAAATCTGACGGCCCTGCGCCAGTTCTCATACACATCCAATAGACAACAACAGCGATAGTTTGGTTTTTGATTAGTGAGTGGCATCCCTCCGCCTCGGCCTGCGACAGGTGAGGCGGGGGGTGCTTTTTTATGCCCTTTGGGCCGCGGCGCATTTCGCCCTTTCGACCATTAGCCGTAATTTTGACATTATGAACGTATATTTTGTACCTTGGGACTCTTCTGCGTCATCTTCTGGCACCGAAGAGTTTGACGACATCATGAAGACCATGCTTGGCCATGACCCGTCGCGCCATGAGGGGCGTCTGCTCACTTGCACGTGGGAGCTGCCGTCGGGCTGCGCCGCCGTGCGAGACGACATAATCTTCGTCTTGCGCCACTCTGCCGATGGTTGCAAAGGCGGTGTGGCCATGGTGGCCGCCTTTGACGAGGATTGTGGCGAAGAGCCGCGCCAAGGTTTTAAGGTCTCCAGGGTTTTGCCGCTATACCTTTTCCAGACCGAGGTCTATGACACCCTCCGCGCCGCCGACTTGGCCGCGGCCATCCCGGAGATTGACTGGGAGAGCCTCGGTGACGCCGTGCGGCTAGACGTGCGGCAAGAGGCCAAGGCTATTGACTTGTGGCTAGATTTCGTTGTGGCGCACTTCGACTCTTTCTCCACCGTGGGTGGCCGAGCCCGCAAGCCAAAGGCGCTGACGCTGTTGCGCCCGGCCTCTATGCTCTGCTTCTCACAAGACATATATCCTCACCTCTATAGGCGATACCGCCACGTGTGCGACATTTGCGGCTTCGACTTCGACTATGTGTACGGACGCCTAGACTACGTGCCGCAGCTCATGTATCTGGCCTCGCTCCGCAAGGGCGTAGCCCCCAAGAGCCCCGACTATCGTTCCGTCATCTGCATCTGCGAAAATTGCAGGCCCGTGTGCCGACCCTACGTCAAGGGCGGGTTGCCGCTCGACGAGTTGAGGGCCGCCGTGAGGCCCGTCTCTTGCGATGTGCCCACCATTGCCATGCAGGTCAAGCTCACGCCAGACAGGCTGCTGAGCTAAGCCAGGGGACGACGATTAAATTCATAAATGCACTATCTTTGCGAATGTTAGGGGAGTGTGTCCCCGCCATTGCGATGAAATCGGAACAACGAAAGACTATCTGCGCGCCCGTGGCCGCGGCCTCTCTGGCTCTCTGGCTCGGGCTTTCCGCCACGGGGTGCGTGGGCGGCGGGCAACCCGCTGAGGCTGTGGACTCGGTGGCCGTGGAGCCGGCCGCCATGCTCTATGGGTTGCCAATGGATTCTTTTATGGTGGAGAAATCCACGGTGAGGCCGGGGCAGATGATAACGCAAGTGCTCACTGGCGCTGGCCTCCCTTATGCCGACGCCCTTGAGGCCTATGAGAAGGCGTTGCCCGTGTTCGACTTCCGCCAGATGAGGGCGGGGCAGCCGTGCTGTTTCTTCCATCAGGCGGATACGTCGGGTCTCGGCCCATTGCGCCACTTCGTCTATGAGGTTTCGCCCACGTGCTACGTCCGCTGCTCCTTTGCCGACAGTGTGACCGTGGAGAGGGTCAACGCGCGCGTTGATTTGCGCCGCAGGACCGTGGCCGCCACCATATCCTCCAGTTTGTGGAACGCCTTGGCCGAGCAGGGCATAGACCCGCAGGTGGCTCTCGACTTGTCCGACATTTTCGCTTGGACGGTCGATTTCTTTGGCCTGGGGCGCGGAGACCGTTTCGGAATCATCTATGACGAGCGTATGGTCGGCGGTCAAGTCATCGGCACGGCCCCTGTCATCGCTGCGGTGCATATCTCGGCCTCCGGACACCGAGACTACGCCTTTCGCCACCAGGGAGACAGCACCGCGGGCTACTACGACCTCCAGGGCAACAGCCTCCGGCGGGCGTTTCTCAAGGCCCCGCTCCATTTCAGCCGCATCTCCAGCCGCTTCAGCCACGGGCGGATGCATCCCATCTTGAAGATCCGCAGGCCTCACCATGGCGTTGACTATGCCGCGCCCAAGGGAACTCCCGTGGTGGCCATAGGGGACGGCAAGGTCGTGGCCAAAGGCTATGACGCCAAGGGCGGTGGCAACTATGTCAAAATTCGCCACAACAGCGTCTACACGTCAGTCTATATGCACCTCAACAACTTCGCCAAGGGCGTTGCGCAAGGTAAGTCCGTGAGGCAGGGCGACGTCATAGGGGCCGTGGGGCAGACGGGTCTGGCCACGGGGCCGCACCTCGACTTCCGGGTGTTGCGAGACGGCAAGCCCGTTGACCCCCTCAGGGTGGAGATGCCGCCGGCGGAGCCCATTGACAACGACGCCATAATAGATTTTATGGACGAGAGCGACAAGCTCAAGGCGCAGCTCGACTCCATCACGGGAGCGTAGCCCGCCACGTCATGAAAACATCACCCCACTTCACACAAACCAACACCATATCAATGGAAAGCTTAGAGACTTTGGGAGAGTTCGGCCTCATAGACCGCATTGCCAAGCAGGCCACCGCTAGCCAGCCCACCACGCTGCGCGGCATTGGAGACGATTGCGCAGTGCTCGGCTCAACCGATGGCCGCGTCAAAGTCGTCACCACAGACCTCCTGCTCGAAGGCATACACTTCGACCTCACATATTGCCCGCTCAAACACTTGGGCTATAAGGCCGTGGCCGTCAACTTGTCCGACGTGTGCGCCATGAACGCCCGCCCCCAGCAGATAACCGTCTCCATAGGCGTGAGTGGCAAGTTCACTCTCAAAGCCATAGACGACCTCTACTCCGGCATCCACGCCGCATGCGCGCGCTATGGCGTTGACCTCGTCGGCGGAGACACCACGTCTAGCCTCACGGGCCTCACCATATCCATCACGGCCATAGGTGAGCAAGAGCCTGACAAATTGGCGTATAGGAGCGGGGCGAGGCCTGGCGACATCTTCTGCGTCAGCGGCGACCTCGGTGCGGCCTATGCCGGCCTTCAACTGCTGGAGCGTGAGAAGAGGGTGCTCAAAGACAACAAGACAACCTCCCCCGCTTTCGACGGATATAAATACATCTTGGAGCGTCAGCTCAAGCCTGAGCCTAGGCTCGACATTGTGGACTTCCTTGCCAAGATTGGCGTCGTCCCGACCTCTATGATGGACGTCAGCGACGGCCTCTCCAGCGAGTTGCTCCACATCTGCAAGCAGAGTGGTGTGGGGTGCCGCCTCTATGAAGACAAGGTGCCTATCCATGCCGAGACCAAGAGCCTCTGCTCGGAGCTGAACATCAACCCCATTGTGGCGGCTCTCAATGGCGGGGAGGACTACGAGCTGCTCTTCTCCATCAGGCAAGAGGATTACCAGAAGTTCCAGAGCGAGCCTGGACCCGAGATCTATGCCGTGGGCTACGCCTGCGACAAGGACAAGGGGAGTCGCATGTTCACCACGGGCGGCGATGAGGCCGACCTCAAGGCGCAAGGGTGGAAGTTTTTCGAATAGGCCGCAAGCCTCGCCCTTGTCACCGTAAAGCACCAAATAGTCCAGAATCCCTATGATAGAGTTCCTCCACGGCCGAGTTGCCGACCTCGCCCCCACCTACGCCGTCATCGAGTGCGGCGGGGTGGGATATATGGCCAGCATATCCCTCAACACATATTCCGCCCTCGAGGGGCGGCAAGAGGCGCGCCTCTTCATCCACGAGGCCATACGCGAAGACGCCTATCAGCTCTACGGCTTCGCCACGGCCGATGAGCGCGAGGTCTTCCGCCTCCTCACGTCGGTCAGCGGCGTGGGGGCCGCCACGGCGCGCGTCATCGTCTCCGCCCTCTCGGCCGCGGAGCTGCAAAACGCCATTGTGGCGGAAGACGCCCGAGCGCTGAAAGGTGTCAAGGGAATAGGCCTCAAGACGGCGGAGCGAATCATCGTGGAGCTGAAAGACAAGATTGGCAAGCTTGGCTTGGAGTCGGGAGCCATCGGCAAGCCTGCGGGCAAGGCCGTGGCCTCGCCCGTCAAGGATGAGGCCCTGCAAGCCCTCGAGGTCTTGGGCTACAATAAGGCGCAGGCCGCTAAGGCCGTGGACAAGATTTTGGCAGACAATCCCGATCAGAAAGTTGAGGCCGTGGTCAAGGCGGCTTTCCGTATGCTTTAGCCGCAACGAATGAAGAAAAACGTCATCTCGCTCCCTGCCGCAGTCATCGGGTTCCTGGCCTTGGCTGGTGCGGCAAGCCCGCTCATCCGACCGGCCATCAACAGGGCCGCCTATGCAGCCCTTGCCCACGCCGAGGCTGAGGCCGCCGAGGAGCCGGACACCACGGCTCTCCCGTTCCCCATGACGGACGAGGGCGACGTGCCAAGAGAGGGCGGATTGCCGGCCGAGGGCGGGCAAAGCCCCATTGATCTTCGCGACCCCGATAATCTGGAATATTCGGCCGTCTACGACCCCGCGTCGGGCGGCGTCACCATATATCGAAAGATTGGCGGCATCAACGTCCGCCTCCCATACTCCATGACGTTGGAGGACTATCAGAACGATGCCGTCCGACGCTCAATGATGGACTATTGGCTGGGCAAGCAGCGGCAGGCCGGCAGCGCCGACCGCGGAGCGGTGGCCAAACCCGGCGAGCAGCGGCAAAACAGCCTCCTCAATAGCAAGTGGCAGGTCAATAGTGACGCTTTCGCCAGCATCTTCGGCAGCAACAACATCACCATGAAACTCCAGGGCCAGGCCCAGGTGAGCATCGGCGCGCAATATAATAAGATTGACAACCCGACGCTCCAGGAGCGCATGAGGGCCACCACTAGCTTCGACTTCGACCAAAGCGTACAGATCAACCTCAACTCACAGATCGGCGAGAAGCTCAAGCTCGGCATCAACTACAACACTCAGGCCACCTTCGCTTTCGAGAACGAGGTGAAGATGGAGTATAACGGAGATGAGGACGACATCATCCAAGACATCCAGGCCGGAAACATCAACTGGACCCTCCCTGGCACGCTCATCCAGGGCAGCCAGAGCCTCTTCGGCTTCAAGATGGACATGAAGTTCGGCAAGCTCACCGTCTCTTCCGTCTTCTCGCAAAAAAAAGGCGAGAGCAACTCCATCACCGTCCAAAACGGAGCCACGGCGCAGGAGTTTGAGATTGACGTGACGGACTATGAGAAAAACAAGCACTTCTTCCTCAGCCACAAGTTTAAAGAGATGTATGACCAGGCGCTGCGCCGTCTCCCGACCGTCAACTCTGGCATCTCAATAAGTAAAATTGAGGTCTGGGTCACCAACAAGACCGGCAACTACACCGACGCGCGAAACATTGTCGGTTTCACCGATTTGGGCGAGACCGACGGAAACATACAAGACGAGGCCATGTGGAGCGGGCGAGACGCCATGCCGTCTAACGACGCCAACAACCTCTACGCCGCCATGACGGGAGGCTACGCCGCAGCAAGAGACCCGAACTCCACCTCGCAGACCATCAGCTCTATCCCGGACATGCGCACGGGCCGCGACTACGAGAAAGTGGAGAACGCCAGGATGCTCTCCCCATCAGAATATACCCTCAATGAGCACCTGGGCTACATCTCACTCAACAGCCCGCTTAACAATAACGAGGTCTTGGCCGTGGCGTATCAATACACCTACCGTGGCCGCACCTACACCGTCGGCGAGCTGTCCACAAGCGGTGTCAACGCCCCAAGCTGCCTCTACCTGAAAATGCTCAAAGGCACCTCCCTCACGCCATCATACAAGGCGTGGGACCTTATGATGAAAAACGTCTACTCGCTCGGAGGCTACGATCTCAAGAGCGATGATTTCGAGGTCAACATTGTCTATCTCAACGACTCCAGCAGCACATATCTCAACTATTTCAACGAGGGCCAACGACCCGTCAATGGCGGACAAAACGGCCAGACCTATCTCCAGATCCTCAACCTCGACCGCCTCAATGGCTACAACGAGGTGGGGGCCGATGGCAAGTATGACTATGTGGAGGGCGTCACCGTCAACTCGCGCCGAGGTGTCATCATATTCCCCGAGCGTGAGCCTTTTGGAGGCTATTTGGCAGACAAGCTGAAAAATGAGCCAGCCTTGGCAGAAAAATACGCCTTCCGCGCGCTCTATGACAGCACACAGGTCTTCGCCAAGCAGCAGACGCGAAAAAACAAGTTCAAGATCCGAGGCAAGTTCCAAAGCCAAAGCTCTAGTGACATATCGCTCAATGCCTACAACATTGCGCAGGGCTCCGTCATCGTCACGGCGGGAGGGCAGGTGCTCACCGAGAACGTTGACTACACCGTTGATTATTCGCTCGGCCGAGTCAGAATTCTCAACCAGGGGTTGCTGAGCTCCGGCACGGCCATCAACATATCTTATGAGAACGAGGCAGCCATCTCCACGCAGACGCAGACGCTCGTCGGCACGCACCTCAACTATCAGTTCAATGACGATTTCAACGTCGGAGCTACGCTCATACATATGAAAGAGAGGCCGTTGACCAACAAAGTGGCCTATGGCGATGAGAGCATCTCCAATACCATGATGGGCTTCAACGTGGGCTATTCTCATAAGCTGCCCTTCATCACCAGTGCGCTGGACGCCTTGCCGCTCGTCAGCACCAAGGCCGAGAGCTCAATAGATTTCGAGGGCGAGGTGGCTCGTCTTGTGGCGGGACACTCCAACTCCATCAACGCCGCCTTCATTGACGACTTTGAGGGCTCGTCAGTCAAATATGACATCAAGGCCTGGAGCGGGTGGCACTTGGCTAGCCGTCCGGCTCCGGGGCTCTCGTGCCGGACGCCACGGCGATCAACGACCTTAGCGCGGTTTTCGACCGCGCGCGCCTTGCGTGGTATAGCATCGACCCGCTCTTCCTCCGAAACATGACCAACACCCCGCGGCACATCCGCAACGACGCCGAGCAGCAGAGCAACCACTACGTCCGCGAGGTATATGAAGACGAGCTTTACCCCAACCGCGAGGCCGCCTATGGCGAGAGCACCAACATCTCTATGCTCAACCTCGCCTACTATCCCAACGAGCGCGGGCCGTACAACTTCACCACCAGTCTCGACCGAGACGGGCATCTTGACGACCCGGTGTCGAAATGGGCCGGCATCCAGCGCAAACTGGAGACTACCGACTTCGAGAACGCCAACATCGAGTACATTGAGTTCTGGATGATGGATCCTTTCATCTATGACCAGACACCGCGCCGAGGCGGCGACCTGTACTTCCACCTCGGCTCGGTGTCGGAAGACGTGTTGCCAGACTCCCGCAAGTCTTTTGAGCATGGCCTGCCCGTGCCGGGTGAGCCTTTTGACGTGGACAGCACGGCCTGGGGCTACATTCCCAAGACCAACAGCCTCGTCAAGGGCTTCAATACCGACCCCGCCTCCATGTTGGCGCAAGATGTCGGCCTCAATGGCATGAGTTCGGAGAGGGAGCGTTATTTCTACAATAAGCCCGAGTATCCCTATATGGACATGATCCGTCAGATGTATCAAAACGGCAACTTGTCCCAAGAGGCCTATGAGGCCATCGTGGCCGACCCCGCGGCCGATGATTATCACTACTATCGCGGGTCCGACTACGACCAGCAGCGCGTCTCCATCCTAGACAGGTACAAGAAATTCAACAACCCTGAGGGAAACTCGCGCCCAAGCGACTACTCGCCAGAGAGCTACTCCACGGCCGCCACCACGCAGCCCGACAATGAGGATCTCAATGACGACTACACCCTCAACGAGAACGAGAGCTACTACCAGTACCACATCTCGTTGAGGCCAGACAGCATGATTGTGGGGCGCAACTACATCGCCGATGAGATGCAGACCACCACGAAGCTCAAGAATGGCAAGACCGAGACCATCAAGTGGTACCAGTTCAAGATTCCCGTCTCGCAGCCAGAAAGGGTGGTGGGAGACCTGGGTGACATGACGTCTATGCAGTTCATACGCCTATTCATGACGGGTTTTGAAGACACGTGCATTGTCCGCTTGGCCACTCTGGAGCTTGTCAAGGGCGAGTGGAGGAAATATTCCGGCGACCTTGTTGACGATGGCGGCCACACGTCGGCGCAAACCACGTTCTCCACCTCAACGGTGAATATTGAGGAGAACGACCGCCGCACGCCCGTGAGCTACGTCTTGCCTCCTGGGGTGGACCGCGTGGTCGATCCGTCCAACCCGCAGTTGCGCCAACTCAATGAGCAGGCCTACTCGGTCCGAGTGACCGACCTGGCCAATGGCGACGCTAGGGCGGTGTATAAGAAACTCAATATGGACTTCCGAAACTATCGGAGGCTCAAGATGTATATCCACGCCGAGGCTCTCGACGGCTTCCCTCTTGAGAATAACCAGGTGAGCGCCTTCGTGAGGATTGGCTCGGACTATGAGGACAACTATTATGAGTACGAGATTCCGCTCACCCTCACGCCCCACGGAGTCTATTCCAGCAACAGCCGGACTGATCGCTATGCCGTGTGGCCCGAGGCCAATGAGCTGAACATCCCCATCTCCACGCTCACAAAGTGCAAGTTGGAGCGCAACGCCGAGAGGCGCAGGGCAGGGTCGTCTCTCACCCTCCAAGACGTCTTCACCATGGCCGACCCCGACAATAACAACAACCGCGTCCGCATCAAGGGCAACCCCAGTGCTGGCAATGTCGTGGTCATGATGATGGGTGTCCGAGCCCACGGCGCGGGCACCAAGAGCGCGGAGGTGTGGTTCAATGAGTTGCGCCTCACCGATTTTGACGAGCGTGGCGGTTGGGCCGCTAGGGGGCGTGCCACGCTCCGTCTGGCCGACATTGGCACAGTCCAGGCGTCTGGCCAATATTCAAGCGTCGGCTTTGGCAGCATTGACCAGAGCGTGCTGGAGCGCAGCATGAGTGAGAACAGGCAGTTCGACATTTCTGCCAATATGGAGATGGGCAAGTTCCTTGGCCCCAACTCCAGGCTCAGCCTGCCCGTCTTCGCGGGCTATAGCCGCACAACATCCACGCCGCGCTATTCGCCCTACGACTCAGACGTGCTCATGTCCACCGTCCTCTCACAGGCGCAGAGCAAGGCGGAGGAAGACAGCATCAAGGAGATGTCTCAGACCACGGAGACCATCAAGAGCCTCAATTTCACCAACGTGAGGCTCAAACCCGCCAAGGGCAAAAAAATTACGCCCATAAGCCCGTCCAATCTCTCCGCGTCATATAGCGTCAGCCACACCGAGAAGACCGACCCTGAGACCGAATACGACCTCACGAAGCAATATAACGGCCAGTTGGCCTACAGCTTCGCGTCCGGCTCCAAGACGGTGCAGCCGCTCAAAGGCTCGGGGCTGGACAGCAAATATTTCGCCATAATCAAGGATCTGACGTTCTACACCGCCCCGTCGCAGCTTGGCTATCGGTGGGAGGTGGACAGAAACTATCAGGAGGTTCAGAAGCGCAACGTCTCCAATCCCGACTACAAGGTGCCAGTGAGTGTCACCAAGGAGTTCTTGTGGAATCGCTATTTCGATTTCCGATACAACATCACCCGCAACGTCAAGTTCGGCTTCAACTCCGTAGTCAACGCCCGTATCGATGAGCCGGAGGGCGCTGTGAATAAGGATCTGTATCCCGAGGAATATAAGCATTGGCGAGACTCCGTGTGGAGCAACATCCGCAAGTTCGGCAAGGTGCAAGACTATCAGCACAATGTCGATCTCAGCTGGACTGTCCCCATCAACAAGCTGCCATATCTTAACTTCCTCACGGCCAACGCGTCATATAAGGGCGTTTATACCTGGTCGCGCGGCTCGGAGACGGCCGAGGTGGAGTGGGGCAACACCATCTCTAATAAGAACACGGCGCAGGTCAACGCCATGGCCAATCTCGGCGGGATATACAACAAGTCAAAATATCTCCGCGGGCTCTACGATCACTACAACCTCTCCAACAGCACGCGCCAGCAGCGCAACCGCCAAGGCAACAAGACGGTGACCTATCAGCAGCAGAACCTCAAGTTCGTCGTGGGCAGGCCCATTGTCATTGCCCATAATCTCAAGACGACCGACGTCTCCGCCCGTGCCTTTGACAACCGTGGCCACGGCCTCAAGGGCACCCTCCAGGCCGTGGATGCCAACACGGCCACTTTCACTCCCACCATGGCCAGTGACAATGCCCGCATCATCATCTCCGGCACCATTAGCCAGGATGAGGGTGAGCGGCGCAACGTGTTCAAAGACATGGTGCTGATGGTTGCAACGTCGGTCAAGAACGTCAGTGTTAGCTATTCAGAGAACAACGGAACCACCCTGTCGGGCTATATGCCCGGCAGCCATTTCCTCGGCACAGATGGCTATAACGGCTCCCGCGCCCCGGGCTTTAAGTTCATCACGGGAATCCAGGAGAGGGGCTTCGCGCAGCGGGCTGTTGACAACGGTTGGCTGACGACCGACTCCACCCTCAACGAGCCTTATGAGATGACGCACGCCGAAAACCTTCAGATCCGCGCCTCCATCGAGATGTTTCGCGCCCTGAAGGTGGAGCTTAGCGCGCAGAGGGGACGGGACAAGGCCTTTAGCGAGTACTATCTCTTTGACGGGTCTGACTTCCTCGGTGTCTTCAACACCTTGGAGACGGGCTCCATGTCCATGACATATAACGCCATCCGCACCGCTTTCAAGAAGCCGTCCAAGACCGGGGCCCTCAATTATTCGGTCTACGATGACTTCCTTGCCGCGCGCTCGGCCATCTCCAACCGCCTCTTCGAGAGGCGCGCCAGGGCCGGAGTCATGTCTCCCGCCCCTGCCGAGCCAAGGGCCGATGGCGGCCAAGACGGCTATGGGCTCACTTCGCAAGAGGTCATGATCCCGGCTTTCCTCGCGGCCTACACAGGCCGCTCCTCCGGCTCCATATTCCTCGACTTCCTCCCGCGCCTCCGCGCCATCAGCCCCAACTGGAGAGTCTCCTTCAGCGGCCTCAACAACATCAAGGCGCTCCGCGACAAGGTTCGTAACATTGAGCTCAACCATAGCTACACGTCAAAATACACCATGGGCCAGTTCTCGTCCAATCTCGATTGGTCCCGTCAGTCCGACGGCTTCTCCTATGTCCGAGACATAGACGGCAACTACGTGCCTCAATATGACGCCACGTCAGTCTCCATCGCCGAGCAGTTCAGCCCATTCTTCGGCATCTCGGCCACATTTGTCAATAACATGACGGCCAGCTTGGCGTCCAACAAGAGCCGCACGCTCACCCTCAGCGTCAATAACAACCAGATAACGGAGAGTTACAGCAACGACTGGACTCTCTCGCTCGGCTATAGGTTCGACAATGTAAAGCTCTTCGTCGGCAAGAACTCCAAGGGCGGCTTCAACAACACGCTCAACCTCACCTTCGGCCTCTCGCAGCGAGACAGCTACACCATCTTGCGCCGCATTGAGGAGGCCACGAGCGAGTTGGCCAGCGGCGCCCGCTCCACGCAGATTAAGTTTGCGGCGGACTATGCCATGACCAGCAAGTTCAACGTCCAGTTCTACTACGACCAGAGCCTCACGCACCCCTACATCTCATCGTCCTATCCCACCAACAACATCAACGTGGGCTTCAGCTTCCAGCTCCAGCTCACCGAGTAAGCGGGTGAGGGGCTGAACGTTTTGGCTGTGAGCCGGCCGCGGGCATTGCGCCGCGGCCGGCTCGCTTTTTTTGTGTGCGGGCTTCTCCATTCATTCGTTCCGAATGTCTCGCAATTCGCAACATTACCCACTTTCTCCCGTTGTTTGGCGAAAAAGTATTATCTTCGCTACTTGAAAAACCCTAAAGTGGCGCGGCGGAACTCCTTTCAAGTCATGACCGTCGTCACTCACAGCCTCTGAAACCTCTAAATTAGGTGATTGCGGATTTCAGACATATTTTGGCGCTCTCGGCCATCTCTGGTGTCGGCCCGTCCGTCCTCAGGCAGCTCGTTGCCCACTTCGGCACGGCGGCGGAGGTCTTGACGGCCAGGTCAGAGCTTTTTGCCGATGCGCCGGCGGCTTTGCGCCACCTTGTCAAGTCCATCACCGATGGGCGAGAGGACGCTTTGCGCCACGCCGATCTGCAAATTGAGAAAGCAGAGCGTTACGGCGTCCGTATGCTCTGCTACACCGATCCTGACTATCCTTCCCGTCTCGCTTCTTGCCCCGACGCACCCGCCGTGCTTTTCGTCAAGGGCGCCGTCAATCTCGAGACCGCCAAAGTCCTGAGTGTCGTCGGCACCCGCAAGCCTACTGATGAGGGCCGGGAGTTGACCGACTCCATTGTCTCAGAGCTTTGCCGCCGCCATCCTGATGTCGTCATTGTCTCCGGCCTCGCTTTCGGGGTCGATGTCACTGCGCATAGGGCGGCACTTCGCGCCAACAGGCCCACGGTGGGCGTCGTGGCCCATGGGCTCGATGTCCTCTATCCATCGCAGCACCGCGATGTGGCCTCAGCCATGATACATAATGGCGCGCTCGTCACGGAGTTCTGTTTTGGCGTGCAGCCGGAGAGCTACAATTTCGTGGCGCGCAACCGCGTCATAGCGGGCTTGGCCGATGCCACGCTTGTCGTCGAGACGGGCGTCAAGGGCGGCAGCCTCATCACCACACGCTGCGCTTTTGACTATGACCGTCAGGTCCTGGCCGTGCCAGGTTTCCCTGGCCGCGAGCAGAGCCGCGGGTGCAACGACCTCATTCGCCGAAATGTCGCCGCCCTCGTTGAGAGTGCTGACGATGTCGACGCGGCCCTTTGTTGGGATGTGCCGGCTGCCGCCCGTGTGGCGCAAGCGGCGCAACCCTCGCTCTTTGCCGAGCCGCAGGGCGATGAGCAGCAGGCCATCGCGGCGGCCTTGCGTGCTGAGGATTGCCTCTCGGCCAGTCTCATAGGCCAGCGTACGCGCCTGCCCATGGCGGCTGTCAACGTGGCGCTGCTCAATATGGAGTTCGCGGGTCTTGTCCGCTCCATGCCGGGCAACTGCTACAAACTGCTAATCTGAAAACAAACATCTGCTATATAAGTATGGACGAGAATCTTACGAGCAACTCTCTTTCTGCCGGGGGCGGTGAGTCCACCCTCGGCTTGGGTCGTCTCCTGATGCGCCGTTTGTGCGGTGGCGGGTCGCTCCCCGCCTCGTCCCGAAACCCTGTGCCGCATTGTGGCGTATACAGCCAGTGCGGGTCTGCTGCGGACACCCTTGTGGGCGTGTCCGCCTCTCGTCACTTATCACTGAGAAACTTTATGAAAGTTAAAGATATGAAGCTCACTATGAGTTCCCTCCGGCGTGGCCTCCTAACGGCCGCGTTGGCTTTCGTTGTCTCCACTGCTTCTTTTGCCGCCTCCGTTGCGGGGTGGGGAGTGTCGGCTTTCAAGTCGCCGTCTTTCTCCACTCTTATGCCTGCCGCCAACTGCACAGGCGTGCAGCTGATTGTGGATAGAACAAGCGGAATGGCCGTAGTGTACGTTAAAGTTTTGGTTGACGGTAATGTAGCGACAGGTCTGAGAGATGGATCTTTAACGATTAAAAGTGGAACTAATGGTGGAAATATCGCCGCAAGGCTACAGGATAGCGGTAATTGGGCGGGCTATTACAAACTTTCTTTTACTGGCGCTCAAAGAGCCGTGGAGAATGCGATAATAGGTGGGCAAGATGTTGCCATATCTAATATAAACTCCTTGGTAGCAGCCTACCCAGCCGATCAAGACGAAACCGTAAGCATTAAAGACGGTGACCCATGCCCCGTCTGTCCGTCCAAGGCCGAGATGGGAGCGCCGTCCATAACGGCCAACGGCACCTACGGCTGCGCCGATGATGCCGACACTCACATCGAGACCACCACTTCCGCCGATGGCGTCACCTACACCGTCTGGAAGTGTGATGACGCTGGTACCCCTGTGAGTGAGTATCAGTTCTCCACAACGGCGGGTGGCTCTAAGATATACTCCGTAGTCGGTAACCCAGGTGGCGAGCCTCTCCGTTTCTTCATCCCAGATGAGGGCAAGTATAAGATAAAGGCCACGTGCGGCGGCGAAGAGGCTTGGCTTTCTGGCATATATGAGGTCCGTGGCTATAACCCCGCCACCACCATAGGCACACACAATTACTGCTCAAACGACCTGGCGGGTCGAATCCTCTACATCCAAAACTCTGAGTATAAGGTAAAATACTCGCTCTATAAGGATGGTCGCCTACACAGCGCCAATGATGCGAATTATAACCCCGTTGGCAAGGCCGACAACGGCACTGACGAGATTAAGTTGGATGGCCTCCCAAGCGGTGTCTACACCGTCATCGCTCAGCGCGAGGGCTGTAGCCAGACCAAACAGGTGAGCGGCAAGCTCGTCATCACTCAAGGCGCCACTCGCCATATGACGTCTACGCCCGTCGCCGGCACAGGAGGCTGCGGAGCCAATAGCTACAAGATAGGCATCGACGCCTACTCCGCGGGTGTGACGTACACCCTCATCCGCACCGATGCCAAGGGGAATGTCACCATCGTTGACTCTTTCACCCCAGTCAAAGACGGCAAGGGTTATCAGTTCACGCAAGTAGCCTCCGACCCTGGCATCTACTCCGTCACCACCAGCAACCCTTCATGTGAGACTGTTGAAGGTGAGCAGGTCGTTGATAACACCCAGGCTCCCGATGTCAGCCTCGTTTACACCAACACGGGTTGCGATTACCAGTTCACCATCAAGGGTGCCACAAATCCTGACTACTACTATTATCTCTACGTCGAGGGTGAGGGCAAGGATAAGCCCCGCGGCAGTGTCAGAGGCAATGGCGGCGATGTTAAATTCCCCACTACCCACAAGACCCAGTCTAAGACCGAGGTCTTCAAGGCTTTTGCGCGCCACAAAGATGCATCATCCGGCACCACCACCTGCGAGCAAGATGTGATTGGCAGCGTCACCGTTCCCGGTGTGCCTGCCGCTCCCGTCCCGTCGGCCTCTAAGTTCTATTTCTGTGGCCTTAACGGGGCGAATGTCACTGTTAAGCTCGGTGACAGTGTCACTGCCCTCTGCGCGCTCTACCGCTCTGACGGGACCATGGTCCAGCAGCAAGCCATCAAGACCACCACGCAAGATATCACTTTCACCGATGTCCCTACTGGTGAATATTACGTTGTGGCTGAGAATGAGGCGGGTTGTGAGTCCGCAAGGTCCAACACCATAACGGTCGTTGGCCGCGAGTTCAATCCCACCATCTCCACCAGCATACCCAAGATGTTCTGTATGGAAGGTAATGGGGACACTGAATATGACGTCACCATTGTCTATGCGGAGGATCTTCCGAAACCAATCGACAGGTACAAGTTCGACATCCATATTGAAGGTACGGGCGTGGACCGCACTGTGCCCAGCACCGATGCCACGCTCGTCAAGGCAGCCAACACCTACACCTACCACTTCACTTTCAAAGCCAAGACCTACGACCTCACCCTTGGCGAGGCTCGCATCTACGTCACCACCAAGGAGGGCGGCACGCTCATAGGCTGCGAGAGTGAGGTCTATAAGTTTGACATCCAGCCGCAGCCAAACAAACCGACCATCTCGGTCAAAACCGAACAGGCAGGTGTCATCACCTGCGATGGTGATGAAGCCCACCTCACCGCCACCTCCTCTGGTGCGTCGGACAATACATGGTATTACGTCTATGTGGACTGTGAGCCTTC
>CAKUYZ010000011.1 GCA_934717675.1 uncultured Bacteroidales bacterium | reverse complement strand
GGTATAGCCATGTGACGCTGTCTCCGTGCGAGAAAAGTCCTTCTGTCAAATTTTGGCGCAGCAGGCTCTCCTCGTAGGTCTTTAGTTCCGCAATTTCGCCAAGCGCTACTTTGTCAGACTTGTCAATCAATACGGTACGCTCTATGTGGTCGTAGATGCTGATGTTGTGGAGGTGCGTTCGGATGTCTCCCGCTTCATTGAAAACAGCAAAGACTATGGCGTGCGAACATGATCCGCTGAACTCTTTTACTTTGCGCACAATGTCTTCGTCTGTTGAGAATATGAGTTCCACGTAGCCGTCTACTTCGTCAGTCGGTGCTATATCTTGTGGCTCATTGCACAATGAGTAACAGAAATTTCGAGGAGTCCCTTTGTTGTAGCTGCACTCTTTGGCTGGTACCGTGTAGTCGCTCATATACTTGCGCAAGCCGTCTGCCAGGTTCGTCGGTTGTGGCACAACGGCGTGCGCCTTTGCGATCTCGGCCTCTATGTCAATGTCTGATCCCTCGTATAGAATCAGGTGCTTCTTATATTCTGCAAAGCGTATTATTTTCAAGCGTAGTAGCTCTTTCAACACGTCATCGGCATCCCGAATGCCCATTGCCAAGCGCATATATTCCGCAAAAACAGCTTGAGGCATGGAAAATGCCGCTCCTCCGAAGATGTTGAGCATCCCTATGGCTTTCACAGTCCTTACTGCTGCCGCCATCATATTGTCTCCACCCCAAGGTTCGGCCTCAACGCGGTCAATGGCCATAATGATGGCCCTCCAAGACATTGAGTCAAGGTTAGCCTCTTGAAGGCTGGAGTAGAAATTTTCAACGACGTAGTCGTAGACGAGAGACAGGTTGTATGTCTGGTCTGGAGAGCCTGCAAATTTGTTTATTGAGCTTTCTCCATGCGAGTTGAGAAAAGAAAATAGCGATCGCTCGTTTTGACCGTATCTTTGGATCGCCTTTGTTAGAACAATTGCCGCCAATGCGTCTAACGGCCACAGGCGTCGCAATGTATGCTCGTCCATTTGCATTTCTGCAATGTGGGCGTCTTTTGCCATTTTGCATAATGCGTCCACTCGCCCGTCACTTGTGGCTTCTTTGTCTGGGAGAGTCTCTGCTGCCATATATAGCAGTTGCTCCACAGGCTCGGCAAATACAATTTCCTGAAACCTGCCTTTCACTTTCACCCACTCATTTTTCTGGGTTTGACTGAGGCGTGAGGCGTACGCTCCAAAGTTTTGGTGGAGCGAGGTTATCAGGAGGATGTTTCGCTGCGGGGCATTGGCATATTCGGCAAGTTGTTGCAAAAAGTACAGCTCTTTTTCAGGGTTGTTCTTTACTGCATGCTCAAGCACTTTGCCAAACTCATCAATTGCAATGACGAGCATTTTGTTCTGCCGCTTGAGTTTTTGGTAGAAATTGTTGAGCTTGCCTATGGCGGAGTCCCCATCCGTTTTTTTAGCCAGCCTTGTGTCTAGTTGCGTCTCCAAACTCGCGTATTCGCCAACAATGTTGAGAATGGTGAAGCCGGACACATCTGCCAATGCGGAAGGGTTGCGCAACAGCAAGGCTTCATTACCCATTTTTAGCATGTCTTGCTCCAGGGTGAGCAGGAAACTCGACTTGCCTGTGCCGTAGGTGCCGATGACGCAGAATGAGTGAATCCCGGACTGAAAGTGCCTTACAATATTGCCGGTCGCCCTCAGAACGTTGGGTGTGACTATGTATTTAGCGCAGCCCGATACTCCAGTCTCTATATTGGTGGAAAGGCTAAAATTTCTCATTCTTGTAATAGTGGTCGAGTACGCTGTCGGGCGTTAATTCATCAAGGAACTGAATTTGACGAATGCCAGCCGTGTCGGTGTAACGAATGTAGGCCGGGTGCATATCCTGCAATTGCATCAGCAGGTTGATGAGCTCCATGTCTGTGAGGCAGAAAATAATGCCGATATCTTGGAGCGTGTCATAGTCTATGGTCCTTTCCTTTCCGCAATAGGTGAGTATGGCGAACAATAATATCTCTGGCGGAAGTTTTCGCTTGCCTTCTTTGTTGAATGCGTATTGCTTGCCGTCTGGAGACATCCGCAAGAGGTTAAGGGCGGCCAACAACGGCGGGTTCTCATCTGCCGCTCCGCCGCCCATATAGTTAAGTAGCAACACGTTGACGTCTTTTGCTACAGTGTTCTCATTGAAAGAGCCTATTCGCAAGTTCTCCGTCATGATGCGCCTGACAAAGGCGACCACATGCTCTTTCTTGAAATTAGTGCGCTCTCGCTGAAAGTTGGAGAAGAATAAGCCATACAAAGTGGCTTCTCCCGTGTGAACTAGCAAGAAGTGCAAAATCCATATTGTGCCATCGTCTTCCGCATAGGGGTCGTAGCCGCTTGCCGAGTCAAAAATGCTGCGGGCAATGCTTGTGAGTCCGTCTGCTGAAGTCAGGCCAAAAGCTCTCATCCAGAAGCGTATCGATGAGACCATATTTTTGCCGACCCCTAGTTTGACCACGGCGTCAGCTTTGCAGAAGTCGTTCCCTTCTGCGGCAAAATCAAATCCCTTTTTTAGCCACAGTGTTTTGCATGGGAATGACTCGTGTCCTGAAAATATATATTTAGAAAGTTTGGGCATTGCCATCTGGTTCTCTTCATTGAGAAATGTCATTGTTCCCCGGCCTCAAAAGCATATTGCACTATGAGCCGCACAAAAATACAAATTAAGAATTACCCCCCCGATTTTATGGAATATTAACAGATTATGGTGCGCTGATGCCTGGCGTATTGCAGCCCAGCCCCTGATAAACAAAAAAGCCAGCGGAGGGGGCGTCTCCCCCCTCCGCTGGCATAAAGGCTCAAGTTCTCCCCGGCCTACTTTATGTTCTCCCGCAGCCGGTTGAGATATTTGCTCATCTCGGCGGAGTCCTTGCGCTTGATTATCTCCAGCAGATCCTCCATTTGAGATATCACGTTCTCCGCCTTCTCTGGCGTGTAGGGGCTGAAGAGGATCTCGGAGACCAGGTAGTCGTCTTCCGACAGCACGCCTTTGGCTATGGCCAGGTGCTTGGCAAACGTCGTGCCGGGCGCCTCGGGCGTCTTCATGCTGGCGGCGAACACCATGGAGGAGACGAACGGGATGGACAGCGAGTAGGTCATCATCTCGTCATGCTCCTCAAAAGACAGCTCATGCAGCTGGAGGCCCAGGCTGCCGTAGAGGTCCTTGAAGAACACGCGGCCCAGGTGGTCGCCCTCGCTTATTATGACGGCGTGGTTCTGGCTCAGCTCGCGCAGGTTGGCAAACGTGGGGCCGAACATGGGGTGGGTCGAGACGAAAGGCCGGCCGCTTCTCTCATAAAACTCCAGGAGGCCCGTCTTGACGGACGCTATGTCAGACAGCAGGCAGCGGTCTGAGATGTAGGGCAGCACGTCCTCAAACGTCTTGAGCGTATATTTGAGCGTCACGGCGTTGATGAGCAGCTCGGGGTCGAAGTCCCGAATCTCCTCAAGCGACGTCAGACGCCTGGTGTTGAAGACATATTGCAGCTTGCGCACGTCCACGTCGAATATGGCGACATCGTGGAGCAGGCACATGGTGTCTGCCAGAAACGAGCCCATCTTGCCCGCGCCAACAATGCAGATTCTCATTCTTCGCCCTCCGCCGTTACTGTTTCTTAGCTTTCTGAAGCTCAAGCATCACGGCCGTCTGGCGGTTGACGCTCTCCTCATGGATGGCCTCGTAGAGCTTTATGACGAAGTCGGGGTTCAGGTGGTTCTGCTCGGCAATGGCGCGGCGGTTCTGGAGAATCTCGTCATAGCGGCGGCTCTGAAGCACCGTTATGTCGTTGTCGAACTTATATTTGGCTATTTTCTCCGATATGCTCATTCGCTTGGCCATCATCTCCACCACCTGTTTGTCCAGGATGTCAATCTGCTGTCGCAGCTCGTCAAGCTCGGTACGCGGCTTGTCTCCGATCTTTGGGTCGCGGATCACAAGGTCGTTCAGTATCATTTTGAGGTGCGCCGGCGTGACCTGCTGCTTGGCGTCGGACCAGGCGCGGGCCGGGCACTCGTGGCTCTCTATGATGAGGCCGTCGAAGTTGAGGTCCATGGCTTGCTGCGACACTTCGAGAATCAGCTCGCTGTCTCCCGATATGTGGCTTGGGTCGTTGATGATGGGCAGCTCGGGCAGGCGGCGGTGCAGCTCAATGGCAATTTGCCACTGGGGGTCGTTGCGATACTTGATCTTCTGGTATACCGAGAATCCGCGGTGGATCACGCCAAGCCTCTTGATGCCGGCGCGGTTGAGCCTCTCCAGCGCGCCAATCCACAGCTCCAGGTCGGGGTTCACGGGGTTCTTGACCAAGATGGGCATGTCGGTGCCGCGGAGCGCGTCGGCCACCTCCTGCACGGCAAACGGGTTGGCCGTGGTGCGGGCGCCGATCCAGAGCATGTCCACGCCATATTTTATGGCCTCGTAGACGTGCTGCGCCGTGGCCACCTCCACGGCGGTGTACATGCCGGTCTCTTTCTTCACCCTCTGGAGCCACGGCAGGCCCACCGACCCTACGCCCTCAAAGGAGCCGGGCCTGGTGCGGGGCTTCCAGATGCCCGCGCGGAAAATCTTGATGCCGTTTGCGGCCAGCTCGCGGGCCGTGTTCATCACTTGCTCCTCGGTCTCGGCGCTGCATGGGCCTGCAATGACCAGTGGGCGTTTGGAGTCCACGCCGGGGAGGAGTATGGACTCAAGTTCAAGTTTTGCTTCCATCTTATATTGTCTTTCTTATGTCGTTAGGGCGTGGGCCGAGGCCCTTGCGCCGCTGTTTTTTATGGTTTATTTCATGGCTCTGATGCGCCTCAGAGCCTCTTCGAACACAGGCACTTTGGCGCACAGCGATATGCGGAGGAAACGCCGTCCCTGGCTGCCGAAGATGAAGCCGGGGGTGATGAAGACGCCCGTCTGGTGGAGGATGTCGTCACTCTGCTCCTCGGCGTCTTTCCACTTGTCTTCCACCTTGGCCCATACGAAGAGGCCGCCTTGGGCGGGGTTGTAGCGGCAGTGGAGGGCGTCCATTATGGCGAAAGCGTATTTCTGCCTGCGGCGATACTCGGCGTTGAGCTCGCCGAACCACTCCTTGTCCAATTTCAGGGCCTCCACGGCCGCCAGCTGCATGGGGCGGAACACGCCGCTGTCCATGTTGCTCTTGACCCTCAGCACCGTCTCGATGACCTCGGCCGATGACGCCGCCATGCCGAACCTCCAGCCCGCCATGTTGTGGGCCTTGCTCATGGAGTTGAGCTCAATGCACACGTCTTTGGCCCCTGGCACGGACAGTATGGAGAGCGGGTGGTCGTTAAGTATGAAGCTGTATGGGTTGTCATTGCAGATGAGAATGTTGTGGCGGCGCCCGAAGTCCACCAGCCTCTCATAGAGCTCCATGGTGGCCTGCGCGCCTGTGGGCATGTTTGAGTAGTTGGTCCACATGACTTTGACGCCTGTCAGGTCCATTTTCTCCAGCTCGTCGAAGTCTGGCTGCCACCCCAGGTGCTCGTGCAGCTTGTATTGCACCGTGCGCGCCCCGACCAGCTTGGCCACGGATGAGTATGTCGGGTAGCCCGGGTCTGGCACCACCACGCCGTCGCCCTCGTTGATGAACGCCATCATGATGTGCATGATGCCCTCTTTTGAGCCTATGAGCGGCAGCACCTCGTGGTCGGGATCTAGGCTCACGCCATACCATTTCTTGTACCAGTCGGCGTAGCCCTGTCGGAGCTGCGGGATGCCCACATAGGGCTGATAGCCATGGACGTTGGGCTGCGCGGCGGAGTCCGCCAGGGCCTGTATCACATTGGGCGCTGGAGGCATGTCGGGGCTGCCTATGCCTAGGTTGATGACGTCCACTCCGGCCTTGCGCATGGCGTCGAGGCGGCGGTTGTTGCGCGAGAAGTAGTACTCCTCCACTTTGCTCGCGCGGTTGGCTGGTGAAATTATCATTGGATATGCTTTTTTCTCGTTTTTGACAATGGCCGTCTTAGGCCTCCTCGCTTTGCCGCCCCGTCTCGTACTCTCCCAAAATTCGGAGCTGCGCGCACAGCGGCCTCACTGCCGATATGGCCTGGACGAAGCGCGTGTAGTTGTGGAACGAGAGGTCTACGTAAAATATATATTCCCACTCGTGGCCCACCACGGGGTTTGACTGTATCTTGGTCAGGTTGATGCCATAGAACGCCAGCACGGTCAGCACCTTTGAGAGGCTGCCTACCTCGCCGGCCTGTGGCAGGGAGAAGACTATTGAGGCGCGGTCAATCCTGTTTTGCGCCAGCAGCTCGTCGCGGTCAAAGACGCCGCTCTCGTTGACCACCAGGAAGCGCGTGAAGTTCTTCTTGTTGGTCTCTATGCCGCGGCGGATTATCTCCAGCCCATAGAGGCTGGCCGCGATCTCCGGGGCTATGGCCGCCACGTCGCGCGCCCCGCGCTCGGCCACCTCTTTGGCGGAGAGTGCCGTGTCTTCACTCTCAATGAGGCGTATCTGCGGGTAGTCTTTAAAAAAGGCCTTGCATTGCGCCAGGGCCATGGGGTGGGAGTGCACCTCGCGGATGTCTTCCATCTTGACGCCAGGCAGCGCCATCAGGTTGTGCTTGATGCGCAGCTTGTACTCGCCAAGCACCTCTAGGCCAGAGTCTTTGAGCAGCGTGTAGTTGGCCTGTATGGAGCCCACCAGGGTGTTCTCTATGGCGCATATGCCGTAGAGGTCGTCCTCCTCGCGGACGCGGCGGAACAGCTCCTCAAATGTGAGGCACGGCACCACCTCCACGTCATAGTCGCGGAAGAACTCGCGGGCGGCAATCTCGTGGTTGGCGCCGCTCACGCCCTGAATGGCAACTCGTCTTTTCTGCTTCATCTGTCTGCTGTGATGTGAAAAAGTTGAGGCCCGCCTGAAAAACATCAGGTGGGCCTCGTCGTTATCTTGCTTCTGCTTCCTTGCGCTTACATATGACACCCACCTGCTCCCCTGCTAAACGCAAAGAAGTAAAAATAGAAGCCATAGTAAAATCGCATTGTCTGCATCTCTTTTGTTGGTTTATTTCCACTGGACAAAGTTATGAAAACTTTGAATAGATTGTAACGCCGCGAATTAAAATTTATACGTCAGGCGTGGCTTTTTATCGCTCCTGCGCCTTGACCACCAGCTGTCCTGACGATGTGGCCGTCACCACCACCGCACTGCCGCGCTCCACAAACTGGCCGTCAGATATGGCGTCGTGCGTGGCTCCGCCCACGTCCACCTTGCCGCCCGGCCGCAGGTCGGTGCGAGCCACGCCGTGCTGCCCCACCAGGGCCTCCAGGGCGTCTTTCTCCACGCCAACGAAGCCGTCGGCCTCCTCTTGCGTGGCCTCCAGCGTCAGGCGGGCCAGGGGGCTGCCCTTGCGGGCGCGGAAGAATCGGCTGCCGAGGTAGGCGCACAGGGCCACGGAGGCCGACAGTGAGATGATGACCGTCCAGAGCGAGACGGCGAGGGCGTGAGAAGACACGGCCTCGAAAGACAGGCCGTCATTGCCCACCAGGCTCAGAACCAGACCCGTCACCATGCACGCTATGCCCGCCACGCCGGCTATGCCGAAGCCCGGGATGACGAACACCTCGGCCGCGAGCAGCCCCACGCCGGCCAAGAAGAGCAGCACCTCCCAATATTGCGCCAACCCGTCGATATACAGCGGGGCGAAATATAGCACCGCCGCGCCGATGGAGACGAAGAGCGCCAGGCCTATGCCGGGGCTCTGAAGCTCAAAATACAGCCCGCCGATGATGAGCAGTATCAAAATGCCGCGCAGGCTCGTGGAGAGCAGCCCACCCTTGATGTCGTCTAGCGCCGATGGCTCGTAGCGCACCACGGCCGCGCCTGGGGCCACGCGCTCCACCACGCCCTCCAAGTTAGGGACTATGGCCTCGCAGTAGCCCAATCGGACGGCCTCGCGGGCCGTCAGGGTCAAGACGTGTGTGGAGTCTATGATGCCGGGGATGGAGACGGCCTCGTCTACAAAGGCCTCAGCCAGGCGAGGGTCGCGCAAGTAGTGGCGCGTGGTGTCGGGTCCCTCGTAGGGGTGGGCCTCGGCTGTGGAGCGCATCATGGCGCGCATGTAGCTCTGATATTTGTCAGGCATCTTCTCGCCGTCGGCCCCGCTAACCACGGTAGCCGCGCCAATGCTGGCCCCCTGGGTCATGAAAATGGAGTCGCAGGCCGTGGCTATGAGCGCGCCGGCCGAGGCCGCGTTGACGTCAATGAAGGCGTAGAACGGCACTCGGCACGCCAAGATGGCCGCGCGTATGGAGTCGGCGAAGGACACCTCGCCGCCGTAGGTGTTCATATGCATCACAATGGCTTTCGCTCTCTCGGCCTGGGCTTTGCGCATGGCCTCGCTAGTGTGAATCCATGCGGAGGCCCCTATCTCCTCGCGCAGCTCGAAGACCAGCACTTTGTTGGCGGCGGTGGCCGCCGATGTCTGTGGCGCGGGCGCGGAGAAGAGAGCGATGGCCGCCAGGAGTGTCTTGATGATGTGCCTCATATGTTTGGAAGTCGTTTTTTGTTTAAGTTGAAAGGATGAATGTCTCAAAAATTCCATTATGACCATGATGTGCCATGAGCGCGCCTATTGCCTCAAGAAGTCCGCCGCGAGCCTCACGGCCTTGTTGAACGCCTCGTCTTGACCTGGCACAGTGATGAACAGGTGCACGGCCTCGGACAGCTCCTCACGTCGCGCTTTGCGCCCAGCCCGTGTCGCGAAGTCCTTGCCCTGGTCGCGGAGGATGTCTCGCCCCGCGGCCAGCAGCAGCGTCTGCGGCAGCAGGGCGCGCAGAGTGTCTGCCGGCAACAGCCCCACGCTTATGCGCGTGTCTTTGGCGTCTGCCTTGCCCACGTATGCGCTGTCAAATGCCTCCATAATGTCGGAGTCTAGCCCATAGCCGCGTCCGAATTCGCGCCACGAGGCCGAGCCGTCGGCTATGGCCAGCGTGACGGGATAGAACAGTACGAGCATGGCCACCTTGCCGCGGCACTCTGTCGAGAGAGCCGTGGCCACGGCCAGGTTGCCGCCAGAGCTGTCGCCTCCTATCGCCACAGCCGCCGTGTCCGTCTTCAGCTCCTCGGCGTGGTCAATCACATATCTCACGGCAGCCTTGCAGTCTTCCAGCCCGGCCGGGAACGGGTTCTCTGGCGCCAACCTGTAGTCCACGGCCACCACGCGTGCCGTGCCGCTGGCCGCCATGGCGCCGCAGAAGCGTGAGCAGCTGTTGACGCTGCCAAACGTCCACCCGCCACCGTGGAGGTAGATGAGGGTGGGCAGCTCCCGTCCCGCCGCCTCCGCGGGCTCATAGAGCCGCAGGGTGGGGGTGAGCATTCGTGCGGAAACGCCCTCTGGCAACGGCCACTCCGTGTTGCGAGAGAGACGCACGGAATCCAGCCCGCGGCTGTCTCCCGCCATGGCGCGCCATATGGCCGCTGTCTGCCGTCTCTGAAGGTCGGCCGGCATGCGGCGTAGGAACGTGTCGGCCTGTTGGCGCATCAGCAGGTCCTCTTGGCTCGTCTTGGCCGTCTGCGTGGCCGTGCAGCTCGCTAGGAGCATAGCCGTCGTGGCCAGTGCTATGAAGAGTCTGTTTGTCAATGTCTTGTGAGATGATGGTGTGTTATGCTGTCATTGGCCCACTCTGACAACTTTGTTTAGCGTGTAGTACCACAAATATGCCTCCACGCCCCTGAATCCGGCCGCTGTGAGCCATTCCACATATTGTTCCACTTGTCGTCGGTGCTCGGCGCGTTCCGTGCGCCCGAACTTGTAGTCCACAATCACGGTCCGTTCTCCTCCGCCCGACGTCATGATCCTGTCTGGCCGCAGCCGACGGTCTGGCCCCACCATTGTCGTCTCGGCCCAGACGTCGGTCATTGTGCCGTCAAACCATTCGCTCACGCCCCTGGCTTTCATCTTTTTGCTCATCTCTGCCTCTAGTTTTGAGGCGTCGGCGGGCAGCACCAGCCCGTCTGTCACGGCGCGCTCAATGGCCGGGTGCAGGTCGGCCATGGTTGTCACGCGCTCAAAAATCCCGTGCATGGTCAGTCCGTAGCTTATCATGTCGGTGCGCTCATATTCGCCCATCTCCACCTCGGTGTTTATGGCGGGGCTGGCCGACGGGCAATAGGCGTGCGCCATGGGGATGTCTATGTGGCCATGGCCGCCGTCGTCTCGTTTTTGCGCGGCTTTGGGCAAGACGCCAAATTTTATCCGCGTCACCGTAGGGGGCAGTTTAGCGGCCTTCTTTTTGCCTTCGTTGCTGCCTTTCCCCTCATCCTCTTCTGTCTCGGCGTCATCCTCTTCTTCGTCAAATGCCAGCGTCTCCGTCTCCACCACTGCGCCCTCTTTCGGCATGTTTGCCACCGTGGCGGACAGGTAGTTGCCCATGTCGCCAAGGCCGTCGTTTTTGTCCGTTTTCGATGATATGCTCCAGGCCAGCAGAATCTCCCTCGGGCGCGTCATGGCCACGTAGGCCAAGTTGAGGGCGTCTTCCATGCGTGCGCGCGCTTCGGCCGTGTAGTCTTGCGCGAAGGCTGTGTTCAGCAGCTTTTGGGTGAATGGCACTGGCAGCTTGCGCCCTTGCCATGTCTTGTCTGGCAGGCCCAGCTTCGCCGCGTCGCACCATATCACGGGTGCGCTTTGCCCATTTCTTTGCGTCATCACGATGCGCCAGTTGGCGAAAGGTATGATCACAACGTTGAATTCCAATCCCTTGGACTTATGGATGGTCATGATTCGCACGGCGTCGGCGCCGCTTGTCGCGCTCACGACCCATTTCCCGGCGTTGGCGTCAACAAGGAGCAGGAACGCGTCTAGCGTGGCTGTGCCGTCGCGGATGGCGTCGTTCATATTTTGCAAAAATGCGTCGAGGAACGGACTCTCGGCATCTCGCATGGCCTCGGGCAACATGTTCACCAGCTCGCCTGCCATCTCCACCAGGCTCAGCCCCCGGAGGCCGTCTAGCCTCTCGGCCCACAGGCTTTGCGCCGTCTGCCACTCTTGGCTCACCGTGGTCACGTCTAGCCCCGTCAGAGTCTTGACGGCCGAGAACAGTGGTGCCGGCTCTCCTGTGGATATGTAGCGCATGGCGTCGGTTACGCATTGGGTGGCGTCGGAAGACATCACCAGCAGGGAGTCGTCAGACATGAAGGGGATGCCCTCTTCAGACAGGCGGGCGATGACCTTCTTGCCGTCATTGTTGGCGCGCACCAAGACGCATATGTCGGCGTAGGCGAATCCGCGCTCATCGTGCAGCTCCCTGATCGCGGCCACATATTGGCGGTCTACGTATTCCTTTGCGCATTGCATGGCCGCGCCTTTGGCGTCGCCTGCGTTCACCACTTCCAGTTGCGCCATCCCTCCGTTGCCGCGCTTGGGCTCTTGTTGGCACTCGGCATACATGGCCTCCATGGTGTCCGTCGTGTCAATATTCTCGCCCATTTGGCTCATGGTGTCGTCCATCACCTTGGGCGTGATGCCGAATATCAGGTTGTTGAGCTGCACAATCTCATTGCGGCTGCGGTAGTTCTCACGCAACGCCTCGTGCCTATATTGCGCAAAGTCTCTCTCCACTTGGCGGCCCAGAAGCCTCCAGTCTCCACCGCGGAAGCGGTATATGCTCTGCTTCACGTCGCCCACAATGAGGCAGTCGTTGCCCTCGTCCAGGCTGTTGCGCAGCAGCGGGGCGAAGTTCTCGTATTGCACGCGGCTGGTGTCCTGAAACTCGTCAATCATTATCGTGTCATAGCGCGCGCCGCTTTTTTCGTAGATAAACGGCACTGGGCAGTCGTCTATCAACTCTTTGAGCATGGCTCCGGAGCTGCCTATGTTTTTCGTGTTGTCGCGCCGCTCCACCTCCGCGATGTGCCATGCCAAGTGGCTCATGACGGACATTGTCTTGACGTTTTTCAGCACGGTGCAGACCGTGTTGTAGCGCACCGCCGTCTCTCCCATTTGGGTCGAGATGTCAGTCAGGGCTGTTATGAACTGTTCCGCGTCTCCCTTTGTCTGCTTCGTGGTTATTTTTTTTGAGGCCAACCCCGCCAGCACTTCCATCATTTCCTCTCCCCACGCCCGCATGTTGCGCCTCAAGTCGGCCGTGGAGGTGTCTGCCGATGGCGGCATTTCCGTGATGAGCCTGTCGTATTTTTTGAAAGAGGTTTTGTTCAAATTCGTCACCCCTGTGCGCTCAATGGCGTTTTTGAGGTCTGTGGCGGCCTCGTAGGTCGTGGTCAGGGCTTTTTGACGGATGTCTGTCAGCAGCTTTTGCAGCCCCTTTAGTTTTTCGGGCGTCAGGTTCTCTTCGTCTTGCAGATATTCGGCGTCGTCGGTCAGCAGCAGCGAGCCCAGGGCCTTGATGTCCGCGTCCACGGTCCATTTCTTGTTCGCCTCCATGTTGTCTTGCGCCATGGCCACAATGCTGTCTCGCAGGGCGGTGTCTGTGGTCATTGCCTCCATCATGTCGTCAAAGGCGCTGTTCACCGTGTCGCTCTGGTCTAGCTGCACGCCATAGTTGGCCGGGAGGCCTTGCTCGTAGGCGAAGGAGCGCAGCAGGCGTTGCACGAATTTGTCTATCGTACTGACGGCCAAGTGGTCATAGTCATAGAGAATGTTGCGCAGTGCCGTGGCGCAGCGTGAGCGGAGCGTGGCGGCATCCATACCCGTGGAGCGCATGTGGAACTCCGTCAGCTCTTTGCGTTTGGCCTCATCTTGTTCCCCTTCTGTGGCCAAGATGTGCAAGTCGCCCACAATTCGCTCTTTCATCTCGCCTGTGGCCTTGTTGGTAAACGTGACGGCCAGCAGGTGGGCGTAGGACTGTGGGTCTCGCACGAGCAGGTCAATCACCTTGCGTGCCAGCGTATATGTTTTGCCAGAGCCGGCCGAGGCCGAGAATACGTTCAGCGTTGCCATTTTTTGCGATGTTTATTTGTGTGTGGGGGATGTGGGGCGTGTGAGTGTCAGAGCGCGGCTTGCGCCATGGACTGTCGCGACATCCACTTGGCCAGGTCGCGGCCGGCTCTCAGGCCTTCGTCATACAGAGCCTCCAGAGGCTCAGTGTCTTGTGTGGTGCGCCCCACGCCGTGCAGGTTGGCGGGTCTGATCACCTTTGCCACGCCTTGCCTCTCCAGCTCCGCGAGGCGGTCTAGTTGCCTGTTATATCTTGCCCCGCGGGTCTGCAGTGCCTCGCGCAGTTTGGGAAAGTCTTTATACACGCGCCCTGGCAGCCACACCCGGCTCTCGCTCTTTCTGTATGTGGCCTCTTTGGTCAGCACCACCACCACGCTCCGGCATCCGTCGGCCAAGGCGCGCTCATAGGGTATGGAGTCGGCCACGCCGCCATCTACCATCGGCACGCCGTCTATCTGCCAGTGAGGGCACAGGAGCGGCAGCGAGCAGCTGGAGCGGCAAGCGTCTACAAACCTGCGGAAGTCGTTCTTCTCTTCCGTATATTCCGCTTCGCCCGTCTGCGCGTTGGTCGAGACCATCACCAGGCGGCTGGGGCTGGCCGAGTATGTCTCGAAGTCGAAAGGGTAATATTTCTTAGGTATCTCTTCGAAGACGAAGTCCAGGTCTATCACGCCCTGCCCGCGCAGCATGGGCCGCAGGCCCACGTAGGGGTGCGCAGTCTGCATATCTATGTTTATGAACCTGTTGCGCCCGCGCTGCCGCGCTATGTAGACGCAGCCGTTGCTGGCTCCGGCCGAAGTGCCTATGACGTAGGGGAAAGATATGTCATAATCCAGCAAGGCGTCGCACACGCCGGCGGTGAAGACGCCGCGCATCCCGCCGCCCTCCAACACTAGGCCTGTTTCGTATGCCATCAGCTAAAAATGTCAGTAGTGGAACTTGTGGCCGTGGCCAAAAATCTGTATGGGCTACTAATTTAGCCCTTTTCAATGAATTCTGTCCCCATGGGCCGCCAAAAGCATAAATTTACAAGCCAACATAGCATATCTGAATTTAAATCGTTAGATTTGCACGTCTTCTGAATAGAAATTCGTAACCATTAGGCATCTCTACACAACCATGTCGAAACTTTTCATCCCCAAAGGCTATAAGCCGCTGCTCGACCTCCGCGAGACCGAGATGGGTATTCACTATATCAAGGATTTCTTCCAGCAAAACCTCTCCGCAGAGCTGCGCCTGCGCCGCGTCACGGCACCGCTCTTCGTCTTGAAGGGGACGGGCCTCAATGACGACCTCAACGGGGTCGAGAGGGCCGTCACGTTCCCCATCAAGGACCTGGGAGACAAGAAGGCGGAGGTGGTCCATTCGTTGGCAAAGTGGAAGAGGATGATCCTCGCCGACTACAAGATTGAGCGTAACTACGGCATATACACAGACATGAACGCCATACGCTCTGACGAGGAGCTGGACAACATCCACTCGCTCTACGTTGACCAGTGGGACTGGGAGATGGTCATGGACGCGGCCGAGCGTAACCTCACGTTCCTCAAAAAGGTGGTGGAGCGCATCTATGGCGCCATGAAACGCACAGAATACATTGTGTGTGAGCATTATCCACAAATACGCCCGCAACTGCCGGATGACATTCACTTTGTCCATGCCGAAGATTTGGCCGAGCAATATCCCGACCTCACCCCAAAGGAGCGCGAAGACGCCGTGACGAGGCAATACGGGGCGGTCTTCATCATTGGCATCGGAGGCGCCATGAAAAATGGGGAGCCGCATGACGGCCGCGCCCCGGACTACGACGACTGGTCCACCCCGACGGAGGGCGGGCATCATGGCCTCAATGGCGACATCCTTGTCTGGAACGACGTCTTGGGCCACTCGTTTGAGCTGTCCAGCATGGGCATAAGGGTTGACCGCGAGGCTCTCTTGCGCCAACTTGACATCCGTGGCGCGCAAGACCGCAAGGAACTCTATTTCCACCGCCGTTTGCTGGCGGGCGAGCTGCCACAGTCCATTGGCGGCGGCATAGGGCAGTCGCGCCTGTGCATGTTCTACCTCCGCAAGGCGCACATCGGTGAGATTCAGGCCTCCATTTGGCCCGATGATATGCGCGAACGCTGCGCCGAGGGCGGCATCCCGCTCATCTAGAGACTATGGCACGCAACACCTCAGAGCATGACCACTCCCACATCTGACCCCATAGGGGACATTGGCCTCCTTAGCCACCCCAACAAGACTGCTTTCCTCACTTCGCGGCGGACGCCAGACTCTTGCCGCCCTGCCATAAGGGAGTGGCTAGACTCGCTGTCTCCCGATGGCGACTGCGTCATGATAGGCGGGATTCAGAAACTTGAGAGAGATGTCTTCTTGGGGCTGTTGCGCCGGCGCGTCCCCACCATTTTGGTGCTGGCCGAGCCAATGCCCAAGATGTGGCCCATTGGCGTGGTGGACGCGATAGGAGACGGCCGGCTGCTCGTTTTGACCACGGCCGACTTCCTCTTGCCGTGGGTTGACAAATATGGGATGGCCGCCGACCGAAACAAGTTTATGGTGGCCAACGCGGAGAGGGTTGTGGTGGCCATGTGTCGCCCCGGGGGCTTCATCTCGCGGCAGGTGCAGGCCGCCAAGGCAGTCACCTATCTCACGGCCTACAATCCTTGGGACGGGACGGGGGCCGACCCTGCAATGGCCATGGCGGCAGAGGAGTGAGACTCACAAAAAATACGCCGTCGGCGCCAAACTGGTGCCGACGGCGTTTCCCTTTTAGCGCGTCTCTTTGTGGCTTTCGCCTATGGCGTAGACCATGTCTTTGATGCGCTGCGCCTCCTCGCGCGCGTTTTTGCCTTGCAAGCTCTCCCACGGTATGGGGCTGCCGAAGATGACGTCTACGTGCTTGCCCTCTTGCTTATACATCTCGTCTGGCAAATACAGCATCTCAATGTTGAACTTTATGCCAAGCGCGCTGCGAATCTTGGCCAAGTTGTAAAAGAAATTGCTGTTGCGCCCCGTGATGTACACAGGAATGATGTCGCGCTTGAATTCCACCGCCTTGGTCACGAACGCCTTTTTCCATTCCAGGTCCATAACCTTGCCTTTCTGCTTGCGGGAGCATAGCCCGGCTGGGAACATGAGCATCTGGCAGTCGCTCGCGAAAGCCTCCTCCATCAGTTGCGCCGCATGCCTTCCCGTCGCGCCCGTCTTGTTAACGGGCAAGAAAATGTCGGAGAAGTTTTTCAAGAAGAGCAGCATGTCGTTCACCGGAAATTTCAGGTTGCGAAACTTGCGCCCCACCGCGCTGATGAGGGCCATGCCGTCCAGTCCGCCCATAGGGTGGTTCGAGGCGAAAATGAATCGCCCGCTGTCCGGCACATTCTCCATCCCGTAGACATCCACCGTGGCCTTGAACTTCTTTATTATGTCGTCCGCGAAGTCTATGCCGCGGAAGTTGCGGCGCGACACGATGTATTGGTTGACGTCATCTTGATGAATGGTGCGCTTCAAGTAGTTGACAATGAACCGCGGCACCTTGGCGCCTTTGCTCTTGGCCGCTATGATCTTATCCACGTCTATGGTCAGCGTCCGCCAGGCCTCTTCTTCCGTAATCTCCTGTGACATTGATAATGTGAGAAAGGTTGACAGCGGCCAAAGTTATCACTTTTTGACCGAAAGAGTGTTTACCTTTGCCGCAAACAAAACACAGACATTAGGGACGATGGAACAGACAGCGTCTAGCCTCACGTTAGAGCAATTTTGCGCCCAGATCCGTTACTCTGTAGCCGCGGCGAGGCTGCAGGCGTGGGTGACGGCTGAGCTGGCCGAGGTGCAGCGCAACCGCGGCACATATTACGTCGATTTGGTTCAGAAGTCAGACTTCGCCGATGCTCCTGTTGCCAAGTTGCGGTGCGTCATCTGGGCGCGGGAGGCGGATCAGGTCTTGCAGCCCTTTCGTGACGCCACCGGGGGGGACCCCGAGGTCGGCATGAAGGTGATGGTGTTTGTGTCCGTCTCATATCACGAGGTGTATGGCCTCTCTGGCAAGATTTGCGCCGTAGACCCCGCCTATACGCTTGGCGACTTGGAGGCGCGACGGAGAGCCATATTGGCACAGTTGGCGGCGGAGGGCGTGGTGGATATGAACAAGGGGCTGCCGCTCCCCACAGTCATCAAGCGCGTGGCCATAGTGTCTTCCGAGACTGCGGCGGGCTATGGGGACTTCTGTCATCAGCTGGCGTCTAACGCCTATGGCATATCGTTCAGCCTGACGCTCTTCCCGGCCGCCATGCAAGGCGACGGGGCCGAGGCCTCGGTGGTGGACGCTTTGGGCGACATCGCCGCGCGGGCCGATGAGTTCGACGTGGTGGCCATAATCCGCGGCGGCGGCTCCAAGATGGATTTGGCGTGTTTCGACTCCTACCTCATGGCCTGCAACATTGCGCAGTTCCCTTTGCCGGTCATCACGGGCATAGGCCATGAGCGAGACCATTCCATTGCCGATGTCGTGGCTCACACTTTTGCCAAGACGCCTACGGCCGTGGCCGAGTTCATCATTGGCCACGATGCCGATTTCTTGGCCTTGCTTGATGATTTGCGCCAACGAGTGGTCCTCTCCGCATCCATTGCCACCCGAGACTCTCGCTCCCTCCTGACGCAGCTCACCATGCGGCTCTTCGGAGCTTCGAGTGGCAGGCTGTCTGGCCAGCGCGCCGCCTTGTCTGCCCTGTTGGCGCGGGCCATTGGCGCGGCCTCTTCGCGTCTCGTCAGGGCCGATGGGGCGCAAGACGCGCTGCGGGTGCGCCTCTTGGCGGCGGCCACGGCCACGTTGAGGGCGGAGCGTCAGCGAACGGACGCTTTGTGCGCCCACGTGTCGGCCATAGACCCGCGGGCAGTCTTGCGTCGCGGCTTCTGTGTCGTCACCACGGCGGGCGGCAAGAGGCTATTCTCGGCCTCCGATGTGGAGGAGGGAGATGAGGTGCTGACATACCTCGCCTCAGGGAAAATATTGTCTCGTGTGGTTGGGCGTGAAGACTAGGGGACTCGGCCGGCGGCAATGAAATTCCTCACATAGTAGTCTTGCGCCATGCTGCTCACAATCACTCCTTTCGATGACGAGGAGTGGATAAACTTGTCTTCTTTGAGATATATGCCGACGTGGTTCGGGGTCTTGGAGCGTTTGCCGTCGGTGCGGAAGAAGACCAAGTCGCCCTCCCGCAGGCTCGATTTGTTAATCCTTTTGCAGTTGTCTTGCAAGATGCCGGCCGAGCTACGGCTCAGATTTTTGCCATACACGGCTTTATAAATCAGTCCCGTCAGCCCAGAGCAGTCCACGCCGGAGCGTGACATCCCGCCATATTTGTAGCCCGTGCCTACCCACGAGGCCGACTCAATGTACAAGGCCTTGTTTTTCACCCCGTTGGGGCTCACCCCAAGTCTCGCGCACGCCTTGGCCAAGTTGCCGCTTGGTTTCTCCGTCCTGTTGTCGCGCAGCTGGCCGTTGCCACCGCCCTTCACCACCTTGTGGGTGGTGGGCTTGCGCTTGGTCGCGGCGCCCCTCTTGGCCGACGAGCAACCCGCCGCCGTCAGGGCGAGCAGGGCGCACAGGACGAGTGACAATAAGGCGTGTCGCATATCTTTTAATTAGGTTCGGTGACGGATGGGCTAGCCGACTATTCTGCGGCGGAGTTGCTGAGCTTGGCAAGCTTAGCCTCGGCCTCTGAAATGTTTTTCTTGCAAAGGTCTATGAGTTTCAGCGCATTCTCCACGTCGGCAATCATGCTGTCGAAGCCAGACTGGGCGTCGCGGCTTTCCAGTCGGGCCACAATGGCCTCCACCTGCGCCACCGCTTCGTCATAAGAAAACGGGTCTTGTTTTTGCTCCATCTGTCGTCAGTTCTTATCATTCTTATCTTTCTTGCCCGGCCGCGCCATGAGCACCACCGTGACCGATGTGCCTCGCTTGCGCCCAGGCTCCACAATGATGTCGCCGCGGTTGCTCCTCGCCAGGTCGCGGCATATCGTCAGGCCAATTCCGTTGCCTTTCTCGTTGTCTGTGCCATCGGTTGTCCGCAATTGCTGGCCGCGGTTGAAGAGAGAGACGGCCTCGGGGGGCATGCCCACGCCGTCGTCTTCCACCACAATGGTGGCCTTGTCTCCATATGTGGCAGATGAGAGCGTCACCGTCCCGCCGTGGTGCGTGAACTTTATGGCGTTGGAGAGCAGGTTGCGCACAATTATGACCAGATGAGACGGGTCCACGTACACCGAGACGTCGTCACTTATCGTGTTTCGGATGGTTATCTCTTTCTCATCTGCCACCAGCGTGGCAGACTCCAACACACCTTGCAGGCATTCGCACACTGTCACGGTGTCCTGCTTTGGCTTGAGTTGAGATTTTGTCTTGCTCCAAGTGAGCAAGTTGCTTGTCATTTGGAACAGGAGCTGCGCCGATGTGTATATGTGACGGCAGAATATCTCTTCCTCGCCACCCCTCTTGCGGGTGCGCTCCACCAGCACTTCGGCGAAGCCCAGGAGCGTGTTGAATTGGTTCGTGGCGTCGTGGGCCACAATGTGCATCACCCTGTCGGAGTCTTTGACCATCTGCTCCATCTCCAACTCTTTGCGCCTATACATGTGTAGGCGATGAATCACGATGGCGAAGCTGGTCAGTGCCAGCGCGAGCAGCAGGCACAGCACGAAAGACGCCATGAAAGCCATGCGGCGCGCCGCGTCGTTCTCATCGGCCACGGCGCGCAGGCTGTCCACCTCTTTTGCAAACTGCGTGCGCGTCTCTTCACTCTGGCTCGCGTATATGGGGTTTGACGAGTTGAGCATCTGCTTCATCTCGCTCTCCCTAAGTTGAGACGTGAGGGTGGCGGAGCTGGCCATGGTCTCATAGGCCGTCTGATATTCGCCAAGTGTGGCCTCAATCTTGGCTTCCGTGTCCAAGACCGCCGCCATGGCGGACAGATTGTCCGGCCTCAGCAGTCCGCGGGCCTTCATTATCAGTCTCTTGGCCTCCAACACGTCTCCTGCCACGTGCAGAGTGCGCGCCATTCCTGCGCACACTGAGGCCTCTGCCAGAGAGTCGGGGCGTTGGCGCAGCATGGCCTCGGCTTGGCGGTAGCTCTTGATGGCCTTGACATATTGGCGGCCGCTGTCGTAGGCGCGCCCCACGCCGTCATACACGTGGATGAGCGTGGTCGTGTCATGCTGGGCCGCGGCCTCAGAGAGCAGTGAGTCGAAGACCCTGATGGCCTTGGCGTTCTCGCCACACGCCTGATAGAATTCGGCGAGGATGTCTGTGGCTCTGACCATGTCGGCCAATGTCTGCGCCTGTCGGCGTGCGTCAAGGAACAGTTTCTCGGCCTTGGCCACCTGCCCCGCCTGCCACAGCACGCGGCCGATGGCAATCTGCCTCTCGGCGGGCGTCTGGGTGTCGGTCACTTCTTCGTAGGCCGCCACGTCGTCGGCCGACGTGATCCACGTGGCCTGCGCCACGTCGGGGCGCAAGAGCATGGCCGCCGCCAAAAGAAAGGCGGACGCCATGCGCGGTAGGTGCCGTAGGGTGGCCATGTGGAGTGTGAGTGTAAGTTACTTCTTATACGTGTCTATGTGACGGGCCGATTTGCTGGGGTAGAGGTCGTGGAGGTTGATGATTATGGCAGTCTCCTCCACGTCGCCGAACTCGTCGTTTATTGCCGTGTCAAACACCTTCATCGAGGGCGAGAGCGTCATATAGGCGTTCACCAGTGGCGGGATGTTCTCACCAAGCTCTCGCACCTTGCGGACCAGTATCTTGTAGTTGTCCTGAAAATTGTCTGCCGTGAAGACGGCTGCCTGCTCGTCTCCCGTCAGCCCCACGCGCAGGGGGTGGTAGGCGTAGACCATGCGGCTCCTGTCTCCGAAATATTTGTGCCAGAAGCCCATAATGTAGTCGCGGGCCCTCGGGTTGAAGTGGGTGTACATGGTCACTTTGCCGAAGAAGTACGTCACGTCGGGGTGGTCCACCACGAGCGACCCCAACCCGTCCCACAGGTTGTCCAGGGCGAAGAGGCTCTTCGCGCCCATCTTGCTGCTCTGATACAGAGGCTGGACGAAAGACCGCCCCAACTCGATGGTGCAAGGGAAATAGTCGCGGATGAACTCTTCCGAGAAGTGGAACATGTGCGACGTGGCCAAATATTTTGTGCCTTCTTGGCTTTGCGGCAGGTTTTTGCAGAGGATGTAGCGATACCCGCCGAGAATCTGCTGGTCTTGCGGGTCCCACACTATCAGCTGCCGAAAAGGGTAGGCCGAAGTGTCATATTCGTCAATGTCCAACGCTTTGCCCGTGCCGCCGCCCGCCATGCGGAAAGCCTCCTCGCGGAGCCTCCCCACCTCGCGCATCAGGGCCGGAGCCTCAGGCGCGGCAAAGTCATAGATGAGGTTGCCGCCCTTGTTGGTGTTTCTGACAAAGTGAGCCCGCGAGAGCTCGCCCATAAGCTCCTCACGCGAAATAGGCTCGGCAATAGGTTCCATTCCTTTAATAAGATGTCTCCTTGTTGGTTAGTTTCTGCTTGTCGGCTACACCCGACCGCCTACGAAATTAAAGAAAATTGGCGTAAGTTGTTGCCCGCCGCCATAAAAAGAGCTACGGCCAAAGGGCGAGCCGTCCCTTATTTGTATCCTCTTCAAATTGCAAAATGCGGCCGAAATTGCTAAGCGTAGATTGCATTTTTATCAGTATCGTTCATTATTTTTGCCCTATGACGTTGAAAATTTCAACGCCGACGGAGTAAAGGGCGATGCAAACGCTGTTTAACATACAAAGGGACCTGCTCTCGGAGCTGAAACCTTGGGTCAAGCGAGGGCTGATGGATCAGATCAACTGGTCCAGCCGCCTCATAGGCATCAAAGGCTCAAGGGGTATTGGCAAGACCACTTTCTTGCTCAATTATGCCAAGATGCTCAGTGGCAGGCAAAAATGCTTGTATGCCGACCTCAACGACTTCTACTTCGCATCGCGATCCATCGTGTCTTTGGCCGATGAGTTCGTCAAGACCGGCGGACACACCCTGCTGCTCGACCAGGTGTATAAATATCCAGAATGGTCTGACGAGCTCCGGTATTGCTATGACAATTTTCCTGACCTCCACATCGTCTTCACCGGCTCGCCCGTCATGCGGCTCAAGGAGGAAAATCCGCAACTGCATGGCCGCGCCGACGTATACAGCCTAGACGGTTTCTCGTTTCGCGAATACCTCAACTACACGTCGGGCAATGCCTTCCCCGCTCTCTCTCTAGACGATGTCTTGAGCCATCACGAAGACATCTGCCGAGACATTGCGCAGAAGGTGAAGCCCTTGGCCTACTTCAGTGATTACCTGCGGCACGGTTTCTACCCATATTTCCTGGGGCAGAAGAACGTCTATGCCGACTTGGTCAAGACCATCAACCTGGTCCTTGAGGTGGAGATAAGCTACCTCCAGCAGATTGACATAAAGCTCATCCCGAAGCTGCGCAAGCTGCTCTATCTCATTGTGGGCCAGACTCCATTCCAGCCAAACGTCTCGAAGTTGGCCGCGGCCATTGACACGAGCCGGGCCACGGTGATGAACTACATGGTCTACCTCAAGCACGCGCGCCTGATCCACCTGCTCTATCAGGTGGGAGACAGCGGGAGCAAGAAGCCGGCCCACATCTTCATGCAGAACCCCAACCTCATGTATCTCTGCAACTATGGGGGAGTGGAGAGGGAGGCTCTGTATAAGACGTTCTTCTTTAATCAGTTGGGTTACAGCAACATTGTGGAGCGCGCTCCCGTGGGCGACTTCTGTGTCAATGGCGGGCCTTGCTTCGCCGTGGGCGACGACTCCAAGGCCAAGGCCGACAGCGGCACCTACCGCGCCCGCGAGATGATTGAGGTGGGCTCCGGCAACGTCATCCCGCTGTGGCTCTTCGGGTTCCTATATTGACAAAAAACGCGGATATTGGGTCATCCCGCAGTGGATGGCCACGCATATAATATCAGTTCGATACATTAACTTTTATTGTTAGTTCATACAATGGCAAAGGAAAAGAAATTCATCACTTGTGATGGAAACGAGGCCGCCGCGCACATAGCGTATATGTTCACGGAGGTTGCTGCCATCTACCCCATCACCCCGTCATCACCAATGGCGGAGCACGTGGACGAGTGGGCAGCCCAAGGCCGCAAGAATCTCTTCGGAGACACCGTGTCGGTCCAGGAAATGCAGTCTGAGGGCGGCGCCGCAGGCGCGGTCCACGGCTCTCTTCAGGCTGGCGCGCTGACCACGACGTTCACAGCGTCGCAGGGCCTCCTGCTCATGATCCCTAACATGTACAAGATTGGTGGTGAGCTTCTGCCGTCGGTGTTCCACGTCTCGGCTCGCACCATTGCCACTCACTCTCTCTGCATCTTCGGAGACCACTCTGACGTCATGGCTTGCCGTCAGACGGGCTTCGCCATGCTGTGCGAGGGCTCTGTGCAAGAGGTTATGGACTTGGCTGCCGTGGCGCACCTGGCCGCCATCAAGACCCGAGTTCCTTTCATCAACTTCTTCGACGGCTTCCGCACGTCTCATGAGTACCACAAGATTGAGATGATGGACATGGAGGACCTCCGTCCTCTCGTAGACTGGCAGGCCATCAAGGAGTTCCGCGAGCGCGCCCTCTCGCCAGAGCATCCGCAGGCAAAGGGCATGGCGGAGAACCCAGAGACCTTCTTCGCGCATCGTGAGAGCTGCAACCGTTACTATGATGCCGTTCCGGCCGTCGTTGAGCACTATATGGCCGAGATCAGCAAGATCACGGGCCGAGAGTATAAGCCATTCACATATTACGGCGCGCCAGACGCCGACCGCGTCATCATCCTTATGGGTTCCGCCTCTGAGGCCGCCCGCGAGGCCATCGACTACATGACCAAGCAAGGCGAGAAGGTGGGTATGGTGAGCGTGCACCTCTATCGCCCGTTCTCCGTGGAGCGCCTGCTCGCCGCAGTGCCCAAGACCGTCAAGGCCATCGCGGTGCTGGATCGCACCAAGGAGCCGGGAGCGAACGGCGAGCCTCTCTACCTCGACGTGAAGGACGCTTTCTATGGCCAGCCCAACGCTCCGGTCATCGTCGGCGGACGCTACGGCCTCGGCTCTTGTGACACCACACCGACCATGATCACCTCGGTCTACGACAACCTCAAGCTGCCGCATCCTAAAGATCACTTCACCATCGGCATCAATGACGATGTAACCTACGCTTCGCTTCCCGCCAAGGAGGAGGTCCCGATGGGTGGCGAAGGCATGTTCGAGGCCAAGTTCTTCGGCCTTGGCGCCGATGGCACAGTGGGCGCCAACAAGAACTCCGTCAAGATTATCGGAGACAACACCAACAAGCACTGCCAGGCCTACTTCTCTTACGACTCCAAGAAGTCTGGTGGCTTCACCTGCTCCCACCTGCGCTTTGGCGACAAGCCAATCCGCTCCACGTACCAGATCAAGACCCCGAACTTCGTGGCGTGCCATGTGCAGGCTTACCTCCATATGTACGATGTCACTCGAGGCCTCCAGAAGAACGGAACGTTCCTTCTCAACACCATCTGGGAGGGCGAGGAGCTGGTGAAGAACCTGCCTAACAAGGTCAAGAAATACTTCGCCAAGAACAACATAGCGGTCTACTACATCAACGCGACCAAGATTGCGCAGGAGATTGGCCTCGGCAACCGCACGAACACCATCCTCCAGTCCGCTTTCTTCCGCATCACGGAGGTCATCCCCGTAGACCTGGCCGTTGAGCAGATGAAGAAGTTCATCGTCAAGAGCTACGGCAAGAAGGGTCAGGATGTGGTCGATAAGAACTACGCGGCCGTAGACCGCGGCGGCGAGTACAAGACCCTGGCTGTGGACCCCGCATGGGCCAACCTGCCAGACGACGCCGAGGTGGTTCGCAACGAGCCAGAGTACATCTCCAAGCTTGTCCGCCCCATCAATGCGCAGAACGGCGACCTCCTGCCCGTCTCGGCCTACAAGGGCATCGAAGACGGCACTTGGGAGCAGGGCACTGCCGCCTACGAGAAGCGCGGCGTGGCAACCTTCGTCCCGAAATGGGACGCCTCCAAGTGTATCCAGTGCAACAAGTGCGCCTTTGTCTGCCCCCACAGCTGCATCCGCCCGTTTGTCCTTGACGCCGATGAGAAAGCCAAGTTTGCTGCCGACACCATCGAGATGAAGGCTCCCGCCGCCATGAAGGGCATGCACTTCCGCATCCAGGTGGGCGTGATGGACTGTCTCGGCTGCGGCAACTGCGTTGACGTCTGCATGGCCAAAGAGAAGGCCCTCACCATGGTGCCCCTCGAGGGCGAGCTTGCCGAAGCCAAGAACTGGGACTTCCTGGTCAAGGAGGTAAAAAGCAAGCAAGATCTCGTAGACATCAAGGCCAACCCCAAGAACTCGCAGTTCGCTACCCCGCTCTTCGAGTTCAGCGGCGCCTGCTCCGGCTGTGGCGAGACCCCATATGTAAAGCTCATCGCGCAGCTCTTTGGTGACCGTCAGATGGTTGCCAACGCCACGGGCTGCTCCTCCATCTACTCTGGCTCCATCCCATCAACTCCTTACACCAAGAACGAGAAAGGCCAGGGCCCGGCTTGGGCTAACAGCCTCTTCGAGGACTTTGGCGAGTTCGGCATGGGAATGGTCTTGGCCAACAAGAAGATGAAGGCGCGCATCCAGAGGCTCCTGGAGCAGATGATAGCCTCAGACAAGGCTTCGGCCGAGTACAAGGCCGCCGCGCAGGAGTGGATTGAGAACCAGAACGATGCCGAGGGCAGCAAGAAGGCCGCAGCCAAGCTCATTCCTGAGATTAAGAAGAGCGCGGCCGCAGGATGCCCAATCTGCCAGCAGCTTGACGAGCTGTCTCACTACCTCGTCAAGAGGAGCCAGTGGATCATTGGCGGTGATGGCGCCTCTTACGACATCGGCTACGGCGGACTTGACCACGTCTTGGCCTCTGGCGAGGATGTCAACGTCTTCGTCATCGATACCGAGGTATACTCCAACACCGGCGGTCAGAGCTCTAAGGCCACCCCTCTCGCGGCCGTGGCTCAGTTCGCCGCCGCTGGCAAGCGCATCAAGAAGAAGGATCTCGGCCTCATGCAGGCAACCTATGGCTACGTCTACGTGGCACAGATCGCCATGGGCGCAGACAACAACCAGTGCCTCAAGGCCATCCGCGAGGCTGAGGCATATCCTGGCCCATCGCTCATCATAGCCTACGCCCCGTGCATCAACCACGGCCTCAAGGCCAAGGGCGGCATGGGCAAGAGCCAGGCAGAGGAGGCTAAGGCCGTCGAGTGCGGCTACTGGCATCTCTGGCGCTTCGACCCGCGCCTCGCTGAGCAGGGCAAGAACCCGTTCCAGCTCGACTCCAAGAAGCCTGACTGGGACAAGTTCCAGGAGTATCTCGATGGCGAGGTCCGCTTCCTCTCCCTCCGCAAGGCTCTGCCCGATAAGGCCGATGAGCTTTATGCGGCTACCAAGAAGGCCGCTCAGGAACGCTACGCCAACTACGTGCGCCTGAGCCGCATAGACTATGGTCAGGAGATCTAATCTTTAGGATCTAGGCCCGTGCGCCGAGAATCGGGGTGCGGAAAATAAGGGGCCTCCCCCCTTGGAGTCATTCCAAGGGGGAGGCTTTTTTTGTCACAATTGGGCGTGGCTAAAATTGTGGCAGTTGTTTGTATCTTCAGATAATATTACTACTTTTGTAGCGGAATCGCCGATATGGCTCAGTTGGTAGAGCAACGCATTCGTAATGCGTGGGTCCTCAGTTCGAGTCTGAGTATCGGCTCTTGCGGCAAGCCCTTGACTTTCATAAAGTCAAGGGCTTGTTTCTTTTTTTGGGGGGAGGGCTTGTTAGCAAAATGTGTTTTTTGACGGCATGTTTAGGTGAAATGTGCGAAACAATGTGAGACACAATGCGTAATAAGTGATGGAATTGAGAATGAGAGATTCGAGATTTGTCTGTTTTTCATAATGCGTGAAGCCCCCGTATCGGTCGCCCTCAGTAGGGGCTGCTGATGCGGGTGGCTTTTTTATGCGAAGTTTGTGCAGAAAAGAGCCGCGCCAACCACCTTTGGGGTGATTGGCGCGGCTTCCTTTCAGTAAGTGGGTTGCCCGCGGGGTCTACGTGGCTTATTTGTCCATGGCGTCGGCTAGGCTTTGCAGGGCGGCCTTGCTGTCGGCATTGAGTCTCGTCTTGATGGTCACGAGCGGCTCAACCACCTCAATGCCTTTCATTTCGTCTAGCAACTTGCGCATCACCTTGCCTGCGCACGGGGCCCACGAGCCATTCTCCACCAGCCCCACTCTGCGGCCGTTATAATTCTTGGCCTTGAGGTGGAGCAGCAGGCTCTCCATTGGCGGGAACAGTCCCGCGTCATAAGACGAGGCGCAGAACACAGTCTTGGCGTGGTCCATCACTTCCGCCAGGGCGTAAGACACGTCGGTGCGCGTCAGGTCGATGGTCGTCACGTCTGCGCCTTTGGCTCTGAGCATCTCAGCCAGCGTCTCTGCCGCTGCCGCCGTGTTGCCGTGGATGGAGGCGTGAGCCACCACTATGCCGCTCTTCTCTGGCGTGTATGAGCTCCAGTTTTTGTAGTGGCTCAGTGCGTCGGCCAGCATCTGCCCGCGGAGGATGGGGCCGTGGAGCGGGTAGATGGTCTCAATGTCTAGCTGTGCGGCCTTTTTCAGCAGTGCCTGGACGGGGCTTCCGTATTTGCCGCAGATGTTGTAGTAGTAGCGGCGCGCGCCTGGCGCCCAGTCGTCATCGTCCTCGCCGCTGTCATCCAGGGCTCCAAACTCACCGAAAGCGTCGGCCGAGAAGAGTGAGCGAGATGCGCTCTCGTAGCTCACCATCACCTCTGGCCAATGCACCATAGGCGCCATGACAAAGTGCAGCTCATGATGCCCTAGGCTCAGCGTGTCGCCCTCTTTCACCGTGAGCGTCTTGAAGTTGACGCCCTCGAAGAACTGGGGCAGCATTTGCGCCGCGCGTGCAGACAAGACCACCGTCGCCTCGGGATATTGACCAGCAAACCACCCAATGAGGCCCGAATGATCCGGCTCCAGGTGCTGTACCACCAAATAATCTGGCTTGCGCCCGCGCAAGGCTTCCGCAAGACGCTCTTTCCATCGTGCGGCGACTCTGATGTCCACAGTGTCCATCACGGCCACTTTGTCGTCCAATATCACATAGGAGTTGTAGGCCATGCCTTCAGGCACGGGATATTGATTTTCAAAAAGGTCTATTTGGCGGTCACTTGCGCCAATGTATTTTATCTCTGCCATTTTTGAGAGTGTTGTGTTTTCGTTTTCAACTCAGCGTTATGTCGCACGCGTCACAAATTACTTATACGCACAAGTCCATCCAATGTTGCGCGGCGGGTTGGAGATTGCGAGCTGAAGAATGTATATTTGTCAAGTAGTTTCCAGAGGCGTTGGCGTTGCTCAATAATGCGGTAAAACTATGGAAGTAGAGGCGAACAAGGAAGATAATTGGGGCCAGGAAGTGGCGTTCAATCGCAAGCTGCAAGAACTTACTTCTGAAGATATTGCAGTGTTTGACGAGATCGGAGACCTGCCGATAACGAACGTCCATACGGAGTCATATATCGTGGCCATTTGTCTGGAGGGGAAGGGAAAGTGCTTGTTGGACGGGAGGACGCATAACATAAATAAGCATGACCTGGTGATTGGCCCTCCCGACCTTTTTGTGGAAAATGCCATGGTGAGCATCGACTTCAAATGCGTGGGTCTGGTCATTTCCCCAGCTTTTTTTGAGAGCGTGTTCTTCCTTGGCGGCAATCATTGGGAAGCCGTCTTGGCCGTGAAGAAGCAACCTGTGTTTCACATGGATGATGACGAGGTCGAACGGGCCGTCTTTGATCTTGGCATCATTCGTAGGAAACTAATTGACACAAAATTGCCGCATCATAAGGAAGTGCTCAAACTGCTGCTCCACTCGCTCATATATGAGTTTTATGACTTCCTCTCCCCTAAGCTCAACCTTGATATGGGTGGATATGGCTACACGGCCTCCGAGATTCTCTTCAAACGCTTCGCTCGGATGCTTGCCGACTCCTCCCCATGCCGTCACGAGGTGGGTTTTTATGCCGACAAACTCTGTGTCTCGCGCAAGCACTTGTCCGCCGTGTGCAAGCAACAAAGCGGAAAGACGGCGTCCGAACTTATCAACGAGAGGACTGTCAACTACATAAATCAGATGCTCCGTTTCACAGACAAGACCATCAAGGAGATTGCCAATGACACTGGTTTCGAGAACCTGTCTTTCTTCGGCAAATACGTGAAACGGCAGTTGGGTGTGTCGCCGAGGGCTTTTCGCCTCCAGAAATGAGAAAAGGGCATGCGCCCTACCGTCTTTGACCAACGGGTAGGCCGCGTGCCCGCATCTCTTATCTTCTGCCGGTAACTAGCAGATATTCGCGCTTTTTTATCTCATAAAGGGTATAGGACTCCACATATTTGTCCTTGCTCTTCTGGTACAGCGTTTGCGCGTCGAGGAGGTCGCTGATGGTGGCCGTCCCGGCCTGGTAGTAGTCGGTGTTGAGGCGCAGGTTCTCCTCGCTCTGCGCGATGCTCTCTTTCGCAATGGCCACTTGCTCGTATGCGTCTGTCATGTCGTTCCAAGCCTTGCGCATCCTTATGACCAGCATCTCGCTCTGCTCTTGCTTCTCGTTTAAGGAGTTGGCCGTCTGGATTTTCATCCGCTTCATCTCATGCGAGCCGCCCCACCAGTTTGTGAGGGGCACAATGACGCTGACCATGCCGATGAGGTGGTTTTGTGACTTGTCCAAGATGTTGTCATACTGGTATGCGCCACCCACGGCCACCGTCGGCAAATTATTCCCCACGGACAGTTTGTGCTGTAGCTTGTTGGCTTCTATGTTTTTATCCAGAAGCTGATATTCATATGTCTGCGCGAGCGATGTCTCTGGCGACTGATATAGCGACTCCGGCGATTCTGGCATTGGGGCTTCATCTTCGCCAAGGCCAAACTGTGAGCTGACGTCAAACTCTTCGTTTGCGTGTCCCATCAGCTGCGCCAGCAAGTCTTTTCCCGTGGATATTGCGTTTTGAGCCTGTATTATTGATGTCCTGACCTCGTTTTGGCGCAGCTGCACCTGTAGCAAGTCGTTGCGGTTGCGTATGCCGGCGTCAACGGCCACCTGGGCGTCGTTGCGGACGCTTTCTAGTTGCTTGTCTAGCAGATTGAGTGTCACCAGCTTCTCTTCCAGCATGACAATTTGCCAGTAGTATTGTTCCACCCCAAGGCGAATCTCATTCTCCGTCAGGTCTCGCTGCAGGCGAGAGGCCTCTTCGCCCACTTTTGCGAGCCTGTTGTTATTTATGATGAGCCCGCCCTTGAAGACCGGCTGCATGGCCTGCACGCCAGCCACCACGCCTTTTTTGACAAAAGCCATGTCCATGCCCATCAGGTTCACTTGAATCAGGCTCTTGTTGGCCGTGAAGGCTGCTCCCGAGGCCGTGATGGTTGGGAAATATTTGGTCAAGGCCTCTTTGCGCTGCTCTTCCGACATGGCCACCTGCCCGTTGGCGTTGCGGAGCTTCAGGTTGTTGCTCACGGCCTCGCTCACGCACTCATCGAGGGTGTATTGTTTCTTGCTTTGTGACGCTGCGGGCAATGTGACCGCCCCGAACGCCGCAATCATCGCTATTATTGAGATCTTTGTTGCTCTTTTCATAATTATTTGTCTCCCCCAATGTTATTCTTTTTCCATATCGAGCACGGCTTGGCGTCGCGCCTCTTTCCCCTCAAACACCAGCAGATACCCGACAGGCAAGACTGTGAGGATGAACGCCATGGATATTATGGCCCCATATCCGATCACGGTGCCCATGGGCATCCACAATGTGCTGCCTCCCAATATCATGGGCACAACGCCCATGGAGGCCGCCGCCGAGGTCAGGAATATTGGGCGCATTCTGCGGCTGGCGGAGTGCCAGATGGCGTCTTTCAGCAGCATGCCCTCCTTCTCACGCAACTCTTCCGCATAGTCATACATGATGATGCCGTTTCGCACAATGATTCCCATGAGGCAGACAAGGCCAAGCACGCACGTCACGCTGAACGATACGCCCTGGATGCTGATGCTGGCGGCCGCGCTGAAGAGGCACAGCAGCATTGCCGTGAAGATGAGGGCCGAGAGGTTGATCTTGTGGAAGTGTGAGAGCAGGATGAAGAAAATCATCACGGCGGCGGCCCCCAGGCTATAGAACACGGGCGTCATCTTCTCGTCGCTGTCTTCATAGTCGCCTCCGAACGTCATTGTCACGCCAGGGGTGAGCTCCGCGTTTTTAATTTTCTCGCGTATGCGCGACGTGACCTCTATGGCGTTTTGCCCGCGCTTCAGGTCTGCCATCACCGTGACGGTTGGCACGCCGTTTCGGCACACAATTTGGCCGTTTTCCGTGGTGGGCTCAATGTCGGCCACTTGGCGCAGAGGCACGTTCTTCAGCCCGCCCATAACAGGCACTTTCTCGTTCAGGAGGTCGCTGACGGTCGGGGCATCGGAGCTGCTGCTCTTCAGCACCACCGGCACGTCGTTGTCTCCCTCCCAGACGTCCGCTATGCTCACGCCCTTGCCATATCTGATGGCCATGATGGCCTCGATGTCGCTGTTGGTGAGGCCCAGGCGCGACGCCTCATCTTCCTTCAGTTTTATTGTGACGGAAGTCTGGGGTTCTTTGTAGTCGGTGCGGACAAGGTTCATTTCGGGCATTGTGTTCAATATCGCCTTTATCTTGTCGGCGTCTGCCAAGATGGCGCTCTTGTCCTCGCCGCTCAGCCTTATCTCAATGGGGCAGTTGGGCTCGCTGTAACTCAGCTGCTTGAACTTGACTTGCGCTTCGGGGAAAATGTCGGCGTATTTGTCGGCATATTCGTCGAGCGTCTGCTCGGTGGCGTCTTCGTCGGTGGTGTTGACGATGAACTGGGCGTAGCTCTTGTCGGCAATCTGCGGGGCGTAGGCGGTGTGGAATCTGGGCGAGGAGCATCCCTTGAACGACGTCACGGAGACGACTCTTGGGTCTTTGCGGAGGATTTGCTCCACTCTGTCGGCCACCCGCTCCGTCTTTTCCAAAGACGAGGACGCGGGGAGGTATATCTCCACGGCAAACTGGTTGCGTTGCGCGGAGGGCATCATCTGCTGTGGCAATCGGGTTATCCACAGTCCGCCGCCCACGATGGCCAGGAGGCCGAGCGCAACCGTTGTCTTGGGCCATTTGAAGCAGAGGTTCAGCAGTTTGTCATAATATTTCTGCAAGACGTAGAGGAAAGAGAATGACTTCTCGCCCGCGTCTTTCAACGGCTTCCTGATGAACCAGAACTGGATGAACGGCACGACCAGCGAGGCGACTGCCAATGACACTACAAGCACTATGCTTATGGCCCACGGGAACGAAAGGAGGAAGTCATGTATCTGACCCTCGCAGATGAACAGGAACGGGAAGAAGGTGATGCTGATGGCCAGAGTGGCCGTGAACACCGACTTGAAGAAGCGCGTGGCGCTGTTGATGGCGGCGTGCCAACGGCTCACGCCCTCGCCGATCTGCTCCAAATAGTTGTCTATGATGACAATGGCGTCGTCCACAATCATTCCCAACGTCACAATGAGCGCGGCCAGCGTGACGGTGTTAAGCTCAATGCCCAAGGCGTAGTACAGCCCCAATGACGTGAATATGGTGATGGGGATGGTGGAGGCCGCCACCCAGGCCACGCGCATGGGCAGGAGGAGCATCACCACCAGCACCACGGCGACAATGGCTATGACAATCTCGTGGAGAAAGTTGACGACGCTGGCGCCCACAACTTTACTCTGGTCCGTGATGCGGGATATGCTGACCTCCTGAGGCAGGTCGCGCTGAAACCGCGCCATGGCTTCGTCCACAGCCTCTCCCATCTTCACTATGTTATGCCCCTTCTTCATCTCCACGCTGAGCAGGAGGCACTTCTTGCCGTTGCTTGTTATGCGGCTGTCCGCCTCGGGATATTCCCTTTTCACGGTGGCTATGTCTTTGACGCGGACCACGGTGCCCGTAGGGGATGAGTACACTATTTGCTGCTCTATGTCGTATATGCTGTTGAGAGATTTGGCCACGTTTATGGGCAACGTATACTCCGTGTTTTTTATGCGGCCCGCCGTGCTGACGAATCCTTTCTTGAAGAGCGAAAGGGCCACCGTATGGTCGCTCAGGCCATAGTTGGCCAGGTGGTTGTTGTCTAAGGAGACGGTGATTTGCTCTCGCTGCATACCGCTCACGGTCATGCGGCCTATGCTCGGGATGGTGCGGAACAGGTCTTGCAGCCTGTCCATATAGTCCGACAGCTCACGATATGTTTTTTCTGAGCTCTCTAACGTGATGAGGAGTGCGGAGGTGTCTCCAAAGTCATCTTTCACCTCTACGGCCATCACGTTTTTAGGCAGCCTCCCCTTGAACTCCTGTATTCCGTGCTTGAACTTTGACCAAAACTCGTCTTTGTTGTTCAAGTCGTCATTCAGCTGGACCATGATGTAGGTGATGCCATCGCGGCTCATTGAGTAGGTCTTCTCTTTTTTGACCTCCTCGAAGGTGAAAATGTAGTCCTCCAGAGGCTTTGTCACCTGCTGCTGCATCTCTGTGGCCGTGTTGCCGGGGGCCACAGCCACCACGATGCCCTGACGGACCGTGAAGTCGGGAAACTCGTTTTTGCGCATGTTCGGCAGGCTGTATATGCCGAAGGCTATGAGGCAGCACACCACGAGTATGACAATTTGGCGATAGTGCATCGCCAACTCCACAAGGTTTCGTTTCTTCTCTTCTGCCATGGTCTTCCCTCCTATTCTGTGGCGACGCTAAGCATCGTCCCGTTGCAAACTTTCTGCTGTCCCTCAACAATCAGTCTGTCACCTGCCTTCAGGCCGCTTTTCACCACAACCCCGTTGCTCTGGTATTCGCCCAAGACAATGGTCTGGCGCAAGGCGCGGCCACCATCGTCAAGCCATACGAAGATGGAGTTGTCATCGGCCAGTTGGAGGACGTTGGCGGGGATGAGGATTGGGCTGGCACTGGAGCTGTCTGGCTTTTCTGATTGCTCGGTGAACCTCACGTCCGCGATCATGCCTGGCAAAAGGCGCTCGCTTGCCTCTTGCACTCTGACCTTCACGGCATAGGAGCGAGACACGGGGTCGGCCACGACGCTTTTTTCCGAGACAAGCCCGCGAAAGTCGCCTCCTTCTATGGCTCGAACCCTGATGTCGGCCTGCAGGCCAATGTTCACGTTGCCCATCTCGCTTTCCGGCACGTAAATCTTCACGTTGAGCATCTTGGTAGTCACGAGTTTCGCCACTGGCGCGCCAGGGGCCACGTTTTGTCCCACCTCGGCGTCCTTCTCAGATATGATGCCTCCGTGCGGTGCGTATAGGTTGCAGTCTCTCAAATGTTTTTGGGCTATGTTCTCGGCCGATACGGCCTCTTGCAGTTTGCTCTGCACCTCCACCCAGCTGATTTCTGGCAGGCTGCCTTTGTCATACACCTGTTTATACCTATCGTAGGCGTCCTGCGCTTGAACTCGGTTGGCGCGGGTCATCTCATAGTTGCTCTTCAAGTTCGTCTGATCTACTGTGGCAATGAGTTGGCCGCTGCTCACCATGTCGCCCACTTTTACGAAAATCTGACTGATCGTCCCGCCCGACGCAAAGCTGAGGGCGGTCTCGGTCCCTGCCTCAATCGTTCCTGAATAGCTGTAATCGTTGTTAGCGTAAGCCTCTGCGCCTATGGTCATCTCTTTGACTGTTACCGCATTGGCAACTTGGTTTGCGTCTTTTGCTCCGCCTCCGCAGCTCGTGAGCGTAAGTGCGGCAGATGTGAGCGCTGTCACAATGATATTTCTCCCGTATTGCATATCTGTTTTGATTGTCCTGTTTGAGAGACTTTGATGTCTCACGGCGCGAATAAATAGCATCTTTGGGTATAGTTATATAGCCAGACGACCTCAAAAGTGTCCTTTGTGGGAAGTGCGTGTATGTGTTTGGCGAAAAAATAAGACACTGAATGAAACGCACGCGGTGTGATGGCATTTGTGCCTTGTGATGGCAATCTTTTGTAAGTTTGCCTGGCTCGTTTTCGCATGGACTGCGTCAGCGTGAAAAATTATTCTGTGAGAGGCCAACTTGTGGCCCTGCTTTAGATATAATATCCACAAAACGATGAAACTTACATACATATACCATAGCGGCTTTCTTGCCGAGGCCGATGGCGCGCTTGTCATCATAGACTATTGGAAAGACGGAGATGAGAGCGTGGCCGACTTGGTGGCGGAGGCAGACGCCCAGGTCTACGTGTTGGCAAGCCACGCCCATGCCGACCATTTTAATCCTGAGACCCTCTTCTGGAAGTCGCTGCGTCCCATTCGCTACGTCTTCTCGGCAGACATCCGCCGCCGCAATAAGCCGTTGCGTGACGACGGCCGCATCGCGTGGCTGCACCGTGGCGAGGTCTTTGCCGATGGTCGCGTGACGGTAGAGGCGCATGGCTCCACTGATGTCGGCGTCTCTTGGCTCATTGGGGCGGACGGGCGCAGGCTTTTCCATGCGGGAGACTTCAACGACTGGCAGCACGCCGATGCTGCGGCAGAAGACAACAAGCGGATGCACAGCTACTTCGAGGCCGAGCTGCGCAAGATGTCCGCGGCCGTGTCGGGGGCCGATGTCGCCCTCTTTCCCGCCGACCCGCATTTGGGGGCCCATATTGCCGATGGACCCGCTGAGTTCTGTCGAATGACGCGTCCCCGTGTGTTCGTCCCCATGCATTGCTGGGAAGATTATGAGGCTGCTGCGTCCGTGGCGCGGGCTGTAGAGGAGCTTGGCGTGCGCTTTGTGCCGTGCCGCGGCCTCATGCGAATGGAGGTGTGAGATGGCAGGGGAATTGAAATGCGTGGTTCGGAGGCTGTGGAGGCGGC
>CAKUYZ010000010.1 GCA_934717675.1 uncultured Bacteroidales bacterium | reverse complement strand
CTGTGACATCCCACACCACTGTGGCGTCGTCAACCCCGCCGATGGAGAATGCCACGAGGCCGTCGCCGCCCGCTTGCTCCGAAGCGCGGAACGCAAGGGAGCCGCCAGACGGCAAAGAGAGCGGGGCGCGCGAGGCGACCGTGACGTAAGAGAGCCAAACACAATCACTGGAACCAGGCAGCGAGGCGCGAACACGCAAAGAGGAGAGCGAGGAGGATGGCGCAGTGAAAGACGCGGCCCCCTGGCTGACGGTGAACACCGTGGTGAGCGCAGTGGCGGCACTAAACGAAGGGTCGGCAAGATTGTTGCCGTCAATGTCAATGGAGCAGCCACCTTGCGAGGCAAGATGGGCCACAAGCCTATATCGCACCCTGACGTCGGCGCCCTGCGACACCGTCATGGACAGAGGCACAGAGAGCGACGGGCGAGAAGACTTGACGGGGCTGGACACCCACTCGCGACCTGTTTGCCCCACGTTGACCTGCTGCGGGGCGTAGAGGCACACGTTGTCATACTCACTGAGGGTGAGGACGGGAGCGCCGTCGTTGGCCTCGCGGCGAATGATGGCATCGGACACATTGGCGGCCGAGGTGAGATAGTAATACGCCTTGCGGGAATAGGCGTTGAGAGACGGGGCGTAGTAGCCATCGGCTTGAGCCACGACGCCATTGGGGCCTTGGGCGTAGAATATCACGCCGTCTGACGTGTGCATCGCAGGCAGCAGTTTCAAGTCGTCTCGCCCGTCAGCACCCACCGTATGGCTCAGCTGCGCCCCGCCCGCGCCATAGACGCGGACATGAGACGGGTCAGAAAAGCCCATCTGACGAAGCGTGGCCGCAGAGACGTGGTAAACGCCACTCTCGGAGACCGACACCTTGCGCCACACGCCAGCGGACAAGACGGAAGACGCGGCGACACCTTGAGCCGCCACACGCGGCGCAGCGGGAAGAAACACCAGCCCAACAAGGAGGGCCGACAGCAAACGAATGCGCATAAATTATAGGGTCGGGGGCAACTCTCAGAGTGACAACACGAAAGACAGACTTGAAGCGCAGCCGCTATCGCGCTTGCGCGGCAATGGCCTTATATTGTCTAACAGTCTCGCGAAGACCCATATAGAGGGCGTCGCAGATGAGCTGATGACCAATGGAGACCTCTTTGACAAAAGGAATCTTACTGAGGAAGAAGCCCAGATTGACGAGACTGAGGTCGTGGCCGGCATTGACCTGAAGGCCCAGTTTCTTGGCCTCCTTGGCGGCCTCGACAAACGGGGCTATGGCGGCCTCCGGGTCTGCGGCATAGGCCGAAGCGTAGGGCTCGGTGTAGAGTTCCACCCTGTCAGTCCCGGCCTGAGCCGCGAAATCTACCATGACGGGGTCAGGATCGACAAAGATGGAGGTGCGTATGCCGGCCTCCTTGAGGGTTGAGACAATGTCGGTGAGCTCCTGGAGATGCGCGCGAGTGTCCCACCCGGCGCTGCTAGTGATGGCGTCGGGGGCGTCGGGCACAAGCGTCACCTGCGTCGGTCGCACGCTCAAGACCAAATCCATAAAACGCTTAGAGGGGTTGCCCTCAATGTTGAACTCTGTGCGCAGCACGCGCTTGAGGTCGGTCACGTCAGTGTAGCGTATGTGCCTCTCATCTGGGCGGGGATGCACGGTGATTCCGTCGGCACCGAAATCCTCAATATCCAAAGCCGCCTTGACGACATCGGGGGCGTTGCCTCCGCGCGCGTTCCTGATGGTGGCAATCTTGTTGATGTTGACACTCAGTTTAGTCATCTGCCTTATATCTGTAAATTGATTATCTTCGCCAAGGAAAGCAGACCGTGGCAATTTGCCTCAGAAATTATGGAGCCATCATTGCCAGCGGTTGCGTGGCAGCGAAAGACGCGCAAATATACATTTTCCGCCCGAAAGCATCAATAAAAAAGCCTATGCCAGACACAGACAGCACATATTCGGCCATTGACCCGATAGCTGGGTCAACGCCACTGGACGAGGGGCTTAGCCAACTGTCGGCGAGCGGCCGGGACATGCTCCCCGTGGTGGGGCCCACCGGCCTCTACCTGGGAATGTTGGCGAGCGGCATGGCCGGAGGAAACGGAGACTGCGCCGACGAGGCGGAACCGCTGGAGCCATACAGGGCGGCCGACACGCCAGCCACGCTCGTCCGCCTGCTGTCGGAGCAAGACACCGACACCGTGGCCGTGACCGACAACGCCGGCCACTTGCTGGGCGTGGCGGACCGGCAGAGCACGCTGCGCACGCTCTCACACCTCATTGGCGCAGACGAACCCGGAGCGACGATAGCGGTCAGGACGCCCAATGAGGACTTTGAGGTTGGCAGACTGACGCAAGTGGCGGAGCTTGCCGGCGGCAAAGTCATCAGCGTCTTGACAGACAGGGGCGCGGATCGCACTATGGTCTACGTGAAACTGTCGCAGGAAGACCCGTATCCCGTGGTGGAGAGCCTGGAGAGGCACGGCTACACGGTGGCCGCGCTGACAGGCACAAAAACTGCCGATGACACAGCCAGCCGCAACTACGCCGCACTGATGAAATACATGAGCATTTGACAAACAAAAAAAAATTGAACCATGGCAAAAAAGATTGGCTGCATAGCGACTCTCGTAATCCTGCTCGCAGGGGTCGGATTCTTCCTCTTCAGATACTATTGGGTGTTTGGAGAGGGAGTCAAGGCCGGCGAGCTCAACTTCATAACCTATAAAGGCTACATTTTCAAGACCTACGAGGGCCGCCTCATCCAAACTGGCTTCCGCGGCGGGCTGAAAGGGAGTGGGCAGGCCGCCATCGTGTCTAACGAATTTGACTTCTCGGTGGAGCGGAAAGACATTGCCGACTCACTTATGCGCTGCTCTGGCAAGGCCGTAGAGCTGCACTACAAAGAGTATAAGGGCGCGCTGATGTGGCGCGGCATGAGCGAGTTCGTGGTAGATAGCATCATCTCCGTGACCCCGGCGAGGGGCGTAGGCTTTGAGTAGCGACAAGGATTGCGCCCTGCTGCGCCCCAAGAGCTTGCCGCCGTGGGCATGGGCCGCATTCTCGGCAGCCGACTGGTCGGGAAGAAAGGGGGCTCGGCCACGCACGGCCCTATACGAGGCCATAGGCGCGCCACGCGGCTTGCTGACGCTGTGTGAGCAGACGCACGGCAACGGCGTGGCCGTGGTGACGCGGCAGACAGCCGGCATGGGGGCGGACGACAACGCGGAGCGGATTGGCTCGGTTGACGCCTTGGTGACGGACGCGCCCGGCGTGGCGCTGTGCATACTGACGGCGGACTGCGTGCCCATACTTCTCGCCGACACGGCCCACAGAGCCATTGGCTCCATACACTCAGGGTGGCGCGGGACGGCGGCGGACATTGTGGGGCGGACCCTGGAGACCATGGCGAAAGCGTTTGGCTCACGCCCCGCCGACATGGTGGCGGCAATTGGCCCGCACATTGGCCCAAGGGCCTACGCCGTGGGAGAGGAAGTGGTGCGCGCCATAGGCCGCGAGTTCGCCTTCGTGAGTCCTGACGGGCTGTGGCACATGGACTTAGGCAAAGCCGTGGCGGCGCAACTGAGGCAAAGAGGCGTGACGGCGGTTGAGAAGTGTGACGTCTGCACATTCGAAGACGAGCGATTCCCGTCATACAGACGCGACAAGACCATGCGCCGCATGGGCAGCATAATCACCCTAAATTGAAGAAAAAAACGTAATTTAGCGGCCGCGCCGCGGTCAACTCAGCAAGAGAGCGCGGACTGTGGCGACGAGAGAATCAAGATGTATCTAAACCTTCAGGACATATACGGGATACTCTACTCCGACAAGCGGATAGAGCTGTCTGACGGAGACATGGCGCAGGTGGCGGCCTGCCATAAGTTTCTGGAAAAATTCAAGCAAGACAAAGTAATTTACGGCATAAACACAGGCTTCGGCCCCATGGCCCAATATAGGGTTGGAGACGGCGACCTGATAGCCTTGCAATATAACATTGTGCGCAGCCACTCGTGCGGAGCGGGCGAACCTATGCCCCTGCTGGCCGTGCGCGCCGCCATGGTGTCGAGGCTCATGACGTTCATGCAGTGCCGCTCTGGCATAAGCCCAGAGGTGGTGAGGCTCTTGGCGGAGTTCATCAACCGCAAGATATACCCATACATACCCCAGCACGGGAGCGTGGGCGCAAGCGGAGACCTGGTGCAGCTGGCCCACATGGCCCTGACGCTCATTGGAGAGGGCAAAGTTCACTACAACAGCGAGTGGCGGCCATCGGCCGACGTGATGGCCGAGCTAGGGCTGAAGCCGCTGCGCCTGAAGGGGCGAGACGGCCTCTCGGTGGTGAACGGCACGAGCATGATGACCGGCGTGTCGGTAGTCAACATTCACGACGCGCAGCGGCTCATAGACTGGTGCGTGGCAGCTTCGGTGATGCTCAACGAGGTTGTGGAGTCTTATGACGACCTGATGGACGAGCGTCTCAACGCCCCGCGACGCCAAGAGGGGCAGCAGGCCGTGGCGCGGCAAATGCGCCAATATGCCCAAGGCAGCCGGCTGCTGCGCAAACGCGACGCGGAGCTGTATCATGACACCGACCACACGAATGCGCACTTTGACCACAAAGTGCAACCTTTCTATAGCCTCCGTTGCATCCCCCAAATTGTTGGACCCATAGCTGAGACGGTGGCCAACATGGCCAGAGTGGTGGAAAACGAGGTCAACTCGGCCGATGACAACCCAATTGTGGACCCTGAAGCCCGCAGCATATTCCATGGCGGGAACTTCCACGGAGACTACATATCTCTTGAAAACGACAAGCTGAAAATGGTCATGACCCGCCTGGCCATGCTGGCCGAGAGGCAGACCAACTACATGCTCCACGACAAGGTCAACGAGCTTTTGCCGCCTTTCGTAAACATGGGTCGCCTGGGGTTGGACTACGGCATGCAGGCTTGCCAGTTCACGGCCACAAGCACAACGGCCGAGTGCCAGACGCTAAGCAACCCAATGTACGTCCACTCAATCCCGTGCAACAACGACAACCAAGACATTGTTTCCATGGGAACCAACTCCGCCCTCATCTGCCGCAAGGTGATAGAGAACGCCACGCAGGTGATGGCCGTCAACCTTATGACGCTGTGTCAGGCCGTGGATTGTCGCCAGATATATGACAAGCTTGGCGGCACGAGCCGCTGGCTATATGACACGGTGAGGAGCGTCTTCCCCACATTTGCCGAAGACCACGAGCACTATACCGAGATCGCGGCCGTGGCCGACCTTATTGGCCAGACGCCTGTGCGCAAGGCAGAGTAAGCTGGCGACCTATGAAAATCATTGACTAACAAACAAAAAACATATATGTACGCACTTGTGACAGGAGGTAGCCGAGGCTTGGGCCGGGCAGTCAGCGTGGCACTGGCCAAAGAGGGCTACACCATCATAATCAACTACCGCAGCGGTCAGGCCGAGGCGGAGAAGACCCTCGCCCTGGTGCGCGAGGCCGGTTCTGACGGGGAGCTTCTGCCATTCGACGTGGCCAACCGCGAAGAGGCCACCAAAGCCATTGAGGGCTGGCAGCAGGCCCACCAGGGCGAGTATATCGCCGTGGTGGTGAACAATGCCGGCATCAGGCGCGACAACCTGATGGTCTTTATGCCCTATGAGGACTGGAACCAGGTGCTGCGCATCACCCTTGACGGGTTCTACAACGTGACGCAGCCACTGCTTCAGCCCATGCTCGTGAAGAAATGGGGACGCATTGTCAACATGGTGTCTCTCAGCGGCCTGAAAGGACTGCCCGGCCAGACCAACTACTCGGCCTCCAAAGGCGGCCTGATGGCGGCCACCAAGGCACTGGCGCAAGAGGTGGCCCGCAAGGGCGTGACGGTCAACGCCGTGGCCCCCGGTTTCATCCACTCCGACATGACGAAAGACCTTGACGAGGCCAGCTTGAAAAAGACCATCCCCGCCAACCGCTTTGGCGAGCCGGAAGAGGTGGCCGACCTTGTCGCCTTCCTGGCGTCGAAAAAGGCCAGCTACATAACCGGCGAGGTCATCTCCATCAACGGCGGCCTCTACACCTAGGCGCACGGAGGTGACAACGACACTGAGCGACATAGACGCACGCCTCAGGCCCGCGCTAGCCGAGGAGTTTGAGATCGAGGCGTCCGCCATTACGGCAGACGCCTCGATTGGCGGCTCATTGGGCATCGACAGCCTCGACATGGTGGACCTTGCCGTGGTGGTGGAACAGAGCCTCGGCGTAAAACTGACGCGCGAGGAGCTTGTCAAGGCCACCACGTATGGTCAGCTCGTGAGGCTGATAGGGGAGCGGCTCAATGGCTGAGCACAGGCGGCAGAAGTGGAACGGGCAGTCTCGCGGCGGCTCGTTCGGCACGTGGTGCTTCGTCACGCTCATCCGCCATTGCGGGCTTGGCGCGGCCTATGGGCTACTGGCTCTCGTGGTGCCATATTTCGTGGTCTTCGCCCCAAAAGCCACACGCGCCACATGGCGTTTCGCACGGCGCGTGAGAGGGTTGGGGCGTTGGCGCGCGGCGCGCGAGGTCGTGGCCACGTATTATGCTTTTGGCCAGTGCATCATAGACAAAATTGCCATCGGCCAAGGCCGCGAGGACCTCTTCAGCTTTGAGCTGGACGGCGAAGACCAGATTGCCAAACTCTTCGGGAACGGGGACAAGGGCGAATGCCGCGCCGCGATATTTGTGGGCGGACATGTGGGAGCCTGGGAGGCCGGAGCCCCGCTTTTCGCACGCTTTGGCAAAAAGATGAACGTCACCATCTTCGACAACGAGCATAAAGACATAAAAAAGCTGTTGGAGAGGGAGCAGCACGGGCGGACGTTTAGCCTCATTCCCCTGGGGCGCGACTGGCTGGCGAGCGTGATGGAGGTGAAAAACGCCCTGGACCGCGGCGAGTTCGTCTGCTTTATGGGCGACCGCTACATGACCGGCTCCCCCACCCGCGAGGTGGACTTCTTGGGTCACAAGGCCCGCTTCACAAACGGCCCGTTTGACGTGGCCGCAGCCATGCGGGTGCCCATGGCTTTCTTCTTTGCCATGAGGGAGGCGGGGCGAAAATATCACGTCTACTTCACCGTTTTGGACCACGAGCCTGGCACGCGGCCTAAATCAGAGGCCTTGCAAAAAGCGTTCGTGAAGCGGCTGGAGGAAATAGTGCGCCAATATCCGCGCCAGTGGTTCAACTTCTTCGACTACTTCGACAACTAGAAAAACAAACCTGCACAATGATACTCAACGGTAAAGAGGAGATCTGCCACTACATTCCCCAACGGGAGCCTATCGTGATGGTGGACAAGCTATATAGCTTTGAGCCCGACCGCAGCGAGACAGGCCTGACGGTGGACGGCGACAGCATTTTTGTGGAGAATGGCAAACTTATGGACGGGGCGTTGATTGAGCACACCGCCCAAAGCGGGGCTCTGCACATTGGCTACGACTACGTCCTTCGCGGCCAGAAAGTGCCCATCGGCCTCATTGGCTCGATAAACAAATACCAGATCTCGCGCCTCCCCAAGGCGGGTGAGAGCCTGCGCACAACCATCGTCATGGAGGCCCGCGTGGGAGACGTGAGCCTGATTGGCATAACCGTGAGGGTGGGCGACGAGGTGATAGCCCAAGGCAAAATGAAGGTGGCCACACCCGAAGAGGCATGATAACCAAAAGGATAAAGCTCCACGAGCCAGCACTGACCGACAGGGTGGAACTCACAGTGCGGTTCAGCGAGGTGGACATGATGAAAGTGGCGTGGCATGGCAGCTACGTGGCCTACCTGGAAGACGGGCGCGAGCACTTTGGCATCGCGTACCCGGGCGTGGGCTACGCCGACTACTTCCGCACGGGCTATGTGGCCCCGGTGGTGAACATGAACATTGACTACCGTCAGAGCCTCAAATGCGGAGACAGAGCCATTGTTGAGACCCGATACATATATTCCGACGGGGCTAAGCTCATCTTTGAGTACGTCATCTACCGGAAAGAGGACATGGAGATGATGGCCGTGGCGCAGACCACGCAAGTCTTCATGACGGCCGACGGCGAGATGCAGTATACGGACCCCGACTTCTTCACGGAGTGGAAAAAGAGATGGCTTAACAAGCAATGAAGATATTCGTCGGCCCACACATGAGCCTCATAAGCGGCTACGGCCCAGGCTTGGACGATGCCCTGACAGCCATGGGCGAGGGACGTTCCGCCCTGCGGCCGCAGGTGTGGGACGGCAGCTATGAGCCCGTGGAATATTACGCCCAAAGGGTTGGCAACCCGCCCTCGGCCCTCGGCTTGTCTCGGCTCGAGGGCATGATGGCGGCCGCCCTGACGGACTGCGCCATAGGCAACAAGCCAAGAGGGAGCCGGCGCGCGGGACTGATAATATCCACCACCAAAGGCAACATTAGCGAGGCCGGCGCAGAACCGCCCGAAGCCGGCTCCCGCGTCTTCCTCCACACCATGGGCCTCCGCGTGGCGCGAGCCGCAGGCTTGGAGGCGGATCCGCTAGTAATCTCAAACGCCTGCATATCTGGCGTGGCGGCTGTGGTGGTGGCCTCGCGGCTGATTCGCCACGGCGAGTATGATGACATCTTTGTGCTTGGGGCCGATGAGCTGAGCCGGTTCGTGGTGAGCGGGTTCTTGAGCTTCCGCTCCGTCAGCCGGCGCCCGTGCCTGCCCTTTGACCTGCGCCGCGACGGGCTGAGCCTTGGCGAAGCCGCAGGCTGCATTTTGCTTACCAACAATGCGGAATGCGGGGCCGAGGTGGCCATTGAGGGTGGCTCGCTGACCGACGACGCCAATCACATATCCGGCCCATCGAGAACGGGTGAGCCTCTGTCCGTCGCCATGAGACGCGCCCTGGGGCAAAGCGGCCGAGACGGCCACGGGCTGGCCTTTGTCAACCCACACGGCACAGGCACGGCATATAATGACGAGATGGAGGCCAAAGCCATAGGCCTGGCAGGGCTGGAGGGCGCGCCCGTAAACAGTTTGAAGACATATTTTGGCCACACGCTTGGCGCATCGGGACTTATAGAACTGATGGTGTGCGCCAAAGAGCTGACGGGCGGGCTGCTGCTGCCCACATTGGGCTACGGCCAGGCGGGAGTGAGCGTCCCGCTACGGGTGAGCGGAGAGGCGCAGGCCGTGGCGGGGGACTACTGCCTCAAGACGGCATCGGGCTTCGGAGGCTGCAACGCCGCCGTGGTGGTGAGCAAGGCTGCGGCAGCCAAAGACGTGGAGCCGCAAGGCGGCGAAAAATGGCGCACGGTGCGCAGTGTGGACATGGCCCGCGGCCAACTCTTGGTAGACGGGCGAGCCGCACTGCCCGACACAGAACGAGACTTCGACACCCTGGCGCGAGAGGCGTATCACAAACTGGATGCCCCAAACGTAAAGTTCTTCAAGATGGACGACTTGAGCAAAATGGGTTACATTGGGGCAGAACATCTCTTGCGAGGCGTAGACGCCGATGAGGACGCACTCCGCGACGCATCCATCTTGTTGGCCAACCGATCCGCCTCGTTAGACACAGACATCCAATACGTCCGCTCCATGGAGGCCAACGAAGCCAGCCCCGCAAAGTTCGTATACACGCTCCCCAACATAGTGATAGGCGAAATATGCATTCGCCACAAGATTATGGGTGAGGCCCTGTTCGTCATAACGCCACGGCGCAATATGGACGGCCTGAAAAAATTGGCATCCGAGGCTCTGGACACAAGCCGCTCCAAACTACTCATTTGCGGTTGGTGCGAGAAACTGGCCGACGAGTATGAGCTGCACCTTGAACTGCTAACAAAAGACTGAAATGAAATCCACCCTTAAAGAGAGACTAAAACGGCAAATAATTGACTCTCTGAACCTTGAGGAAGTTGAGCCGTCGGACATAGAAGACTCGGCCCCGCTCTTTGGCGATGGCCTGGGGCTAGACAGCATAGACGCCTTGGAGCTCATCTTGCTGCTTGAGCGCGAATATGGCATCCACCTGGCCACGGCGGCGGAAGCCAGGCTCATCTTCGCATCGGTCAACACCATGGCCGAATATATTGAGCAACACGCCAAGAAATAGGCGGCGCGTTCATATCATCTGCTGATGGCAAGACGGGTGCGCATAGCCGGCATGGGGGTGGTGAGCCCCATAGGCGTAGGGGTTGAGGAGACGCTGGCGTCGCTCATGGCAGGGCGCAGCGGCATTGGCCTCCCGCGACACTGCGCCACGACATTGGACGTCCCCGTTGGCGAAGTGCGCCTGACAGACAATGAATTACGGTCCTCATTAGGCACGCAAGCCCACAGCCGCACCGCACTCTTGGCCACAGCCGCCGCAAGCGAAGCCGCGGCCGACGCCAACCTCACGAAGGCGGAACTGGCTCACGCCGCCATAATCTCCGCCACCACGGTGGGCGGAATGGATCAGACGCCGAGATTCTACAACGAATTTATAAGAGACGCAAGCCGCGGCCGGCTCCGACACATTGCCGAGCACCCGTGCGCAAGCCATACCGACACGGTGGCAAAGGCTCTGGGCATTGGCGGCTGGCGAACCACAATAAGCACGGCCTGCTCCAGCGGGGCCAACGCCATAATGACGGGAGCCCGAATGATTGAGTGCGGTATGGCGGACACCGTCATAGCCGGCGGGGCCGACTCGCTATGCGCATTTACGCTAGGCGGCTTCAACGCCCTGAAAATCTTGAGCCGCAAGGCCTGTCACCCGCTGAGCGCAGAGCGCGACGGGCTTAACCTTGGCGAGGGAGCCGCCTATCTGGTGCTGAAAGCCGATGACGGCCCGACGGATCGCGGATGGGTGGCCGGATGGCGCAACGCCAACGACGCTCACCATCAGACCGCCTTGAGCGACAACGGACAAGGGGCGCAAGACGCAATGAGAGGCGCAATGGAGAAGGCGGGCATAGGCCCACAAGACGTGGGTTACATAAACCTTCACGGCACAGCCACGCCAAACAACGACCGCAGCGAGATGACCGCCATAGAAGCCGTATGGGCCGGGCACGCATTGCCGCGTTTCAGCTCCACTAAGGGCCTTACGGGGCATACGCTAGCCGCAGCGGGAGCCATTGAGGCCGTGATATGCCTCCTGGCACTGCATAACCAGACGGCGTGGCGAAACACGGGCCTGCTGACACCGATGAGCGCAGACGCGCCAATGCCAACCACGGAGAACGCACCATTTGACGCGCGATTCGCCCTGAGCAACTCGCTTGGGTTTGGCGGCAACTGCACATCGCTTATATTCCAAAAAGCATGACCCCACCAAAGCTACGCATAGCCTCCATAGCCACGTTTTCTGCCGACACTGACGTGAAGAGCCTCATTCCCAATGCCGCGGCCCGACGACGCATGAGCCGGCTGATAAAGATGGGCGTGGCCACGGGGCTCGAATGCCTGGCCAAAGGCGGAGGGCTGACCCCAGACGCGGTGGAGACCGCGACAGGACTCGGTTTCTTGGCCGACTCTGAGAAATTATTGGCACAAATGGCCACAGATGGCGAGAGCATGATGGCACCGACGCCCTTCATGCAGTCAACGTTCAACACCATTGGCAGCCAACTGGCCATCATGACGGGCTGCATGGGACAAAACATGACATTTTCGCATATGTATGGCTCCTTTGGCGCGGCATTAGTAGACTCGGCAATGTTGGCCGAGAGCGGCGAAGCCCGCAACATCTTGGTGGTGGCGGCAGACGAACTGACCCCCACTTTAGACAAAATGTTGACACGCATGGAGTTGCGCAGGCGAGGCATAGAGCCGTCAGAAGGCGCCGTGGCTATGCTGCTTACGACAGACGACGCCGCTCCCCGACTTGGCACTATTGAGGACGTGGAGACGACAAACACCACAGCGCCCACAGAACCACAGGATTACAGATACCCCACCGCAGCGGCGGAACGCATGGCCCAGATGATCTTGAACAAAGTGGGCGGCACTTTTGAGGCCGCGGGAGTGCGATGCAAACTCTCATTCTGACGCTCACTGTCATTGCCATCATTGTGATGGCTGTGTGGATATATGGCGCGGTGCGCATAGGCAGCGGCATATTCATCAAAGCGCAGTGCCACACCAAAAGCGGAAGCGGCATTCTGCTCACCTTTGACGATGGTCCGGACTCACAGACGACGCCCAAAGTTCTGGACTCGCTTGACAAACACGGGGTGAAAGCCATATTTTTCGTAATAGGTGAGAAAGCCGAGAGGCACCCCGATCTGGTGCGAGAGATTGTCCGCCGCGGCCACATTGTCGGAAACCACACCATGCACCACTCACCTTACGCCAACTTCTTGGGCCGCAAACACTTGGAGAGTGAAATAAGGCAGGCGGACGAAGCCATTGAGCATGCTTGCGGCATACGCCCTCACTTGTTTCGCCCGCCCTTGGGCATCAGCACTCACTTTATGGCCGCGGCGTTAGGCCACACGGGCCACAAAGCCGTAGGGTGGAGCATCCGCTCGTTCGACACCCGCAATGAACCTCGCCGACGCGTCTTGCAACGAATTTTGCGCCAGCTTCACCCCGGGGCCATCATCCTGCTGCATGACCGAATGGAGGGGGCGGAATGGTTGGCTGATGAGGTGCTAAAGGCAATGGAAGAGAGGGGTTTGGAGGCAGAAAAATAAAAAAGCCAAGCCCTCCCGCGGAATCTGCGAGTGGGCTTGGCCTGTCAGTATGCTTTGGCGTCTAAGCCATAGGTTTCAGGTCAGATGTGCGCGAAGAGAGCGACTGCTGCCACAAGGCATATATGTCATGGGAAGCGTTGCGGGCGTTGCCCTCTGTCATAACGAGCTTGCTCCTGCGCGCCACGATGACACTCACTGGCCTGTCTCCATCGGTAGCCGAGATGGCGAAGTCGGCGCCCGAATCCTCAATGGAAGCCATATCCATATCGTCTGCAGAGGTGTCCACTATCAAGCCGCGTCCATTGCGATGAGCCAAACGCGCCAAAGCCTTGACAGTCTGAGTGTCGCACTGCGAGGAGCAGAGGATGTGTGAGATGCAGGGATTGACCTTCATCAGCGTCTCCGTCGCGGCAATGATGTCGGCCGAGGAGGCGTCGATGGCGGACACCCTTATGCGCAACTCCGCGCAGATGGCCCGCCACAAGGCGCAATGCTCATCGCCACCCACAACAAGGAGTTCGCCCTCCATAGGCACAGCCGAGGAAATGATGGAACGAGTGAGGTCGGCATGATTGAGAGCCACGCAAAGACCCTCGTAGCCAGAAAGATAGAAACGATCCATAAAGCTCTTGTCGGATGCGAGAACCGACATGACGTTCATAGCCGGCATAGCCGCGAGGGCCTCGGTGTTACCCCTGAGCTGGTCAAATGACATTGCTTTCATGGCGATATGGTATTGAGTTTTCTTCTTTTTTTCGTGGAGTGGCTCTCCTGCCCCCCACGCGCATAAGACAACTCAACGGGGCGAAACACGTAGGCCAATGCGAACTTTTTTCCTCCTCGGCCACTTTTTTTTGTTCACCTCCCCCACGTCTCGCGATCTAACGAACGGTACTGCATGGCCTCTGCCACGTGTTTGGCCAGGAGGTGGAGGTAGACTAATTTCCGAACACCTTTTTTATTTTAGTTAAGGTCGACTCCCCCACAATGCCTTTTATTGCCTCTTTTAATCTTGCTTTTGTGTCTATACGGACATTAAGAATCATTTCCAAGGCTGTACTTTCACCCTCAGTCTCAGTAAAAACTTCAAACAGCATGGGTCTACTTTCGGGATTAGGAGTCAGAAACCTATCAACAACCGACAAAAACTCCTCCTTGCTTCCTGCGCAAAGATATTCATATCCCAAATCTGAGGCATAATCTTTTACGAGCCTAGGAGACTTGTTCCCATAATGCCCAGCAGCTGCAACATACCTATCGGCTTCCTCGCCCAAAAAGCTACATGGGTGGCCATAGTTCCGAAACTCATTTCCTTTGCCGTTATTAATAAGTAATATGCGGACATTGGGACCTACGTGCCGATTTGCCACAACGTTCATATCGTAGAAGAAAGCCAAATCGCCAAACACACCAACAAATATCTTATCCTGACACGCTAACGACGCCCCTATCATTGCCGAGACTCCCCCATCAATTCCGAAGCCGCCAACGTTGCACTTGGCATGGACTCCCTCGGGGAGTTTGAAAAAGTTCCACGAGCGCAAACTGTGCAATATTCCCAGATGAAGCGCACAACCGTGGGGAAGTTTTCCTGACATGATTTTAGCAGCCCAAATATTACTGAAAGGCAGTTCGGGAAGAGCCTCCATCATAGCTTTAAGCTCCTCATTCAAGCTATCTCTATACTCGGTTTCGGAAGCCCCCTCTCTAGCGTAATGCTTGAAAAACTCCTCTTCGGGCATCATAAAGACACGGCGCAAATTGCCGAACGTGTCTCGCAACTCGCCATCTGGACTCACCCGCCACGAATGATTTGTCTTAACACAACATTGATCCCCAGACACTTCTCCAATATGGATGCATAGGTTTGCGGCACTGAGCGGCGAACTCCAGCTTTTCTGCCCGAAGATCAGCTGACCATGAACCTCGTATTTGCCATGGTAACCGCTTGTATGGTCACAGCAAACGACAGCATTGTGTGTGGCGCAAAAGGCATCCACACAATTTGTCAACTCTTCTGAAAAATCAGAATGAGAACCAACGCTTATCACGATCCGTCCATTTTGAGGGATCTCTGGCCACTCTCTATCAAATGCCGTATGACGATAGATGGCATTTACATGAGCAATTTCACTCACGCTGAAGTCACGGGAATACCTCGTGTACATATTGATATGCGCGGGGCCGCCGCCGTTCAATTTCAAAGCAAGAATTGCCTTATTGGCCTCAACCTCGCAATAGCGCTCATCCACTTTATCTTTAACCATCGGGATAGTCACACTCTCCACAGCTATATCGTTTGGCAAGTTGCGACGGTCTATTTGCTGATCAATCAAATTGCCAAGCATATGGTTGCCACGAGTCGACGTTATCGCCAAGACGGGCAATTTACGGTAAAAAGCCTCAGTAAGACCAGGCATATAGTTGCGGGAGGCCGTGGCTCCAGTACAAGATATTACGACAGGCTGATTAGTCTCTGCCGCCATTCCGCAAGCGAGGTAAGCTGCACTACGCTCGTCAACAGAAGACCAGATCTGAAACCAGGGGTCATTCTCTATGCTCACCACGAAAGTCATATTTGTTGTACCGGGGGATGCTATCACCCTACGGATGCCGTGAGCCTTCAACAAGGCTATCACTATTTGAACATTACGTTCGCTTGTATACTTGAATTTTGACTCCATTATCTATTCTTTTGTCAACAGATTGAACCCAATACCGAAGATAGCGACTACCTCCACCTCGCATTGATTGTTTTTCCCTCATTACATACCAATATCTGACCGTTAAGGCAATTTGAGGCATCGGACAACAAGAAGCACGCAACCTCAGCCACCTCTTCAGGAAGATAATAACGATTGGTAATATTGCCATAACGCAAATTGCCATTTACATCACCACCAACCATATCAGAAATCGTGACCCCTGGGGCTACCGCATTGATGCGATAGCCATCATTCACGTATCGATAGGCAAGTCCCTGAACAAGGCTGTTAATCGCGGCTTTCGTCAACCCATAGGGACGCTCGTCAACAGTCACACCTGTCTCGGAAGAAGTGAAAAGTATATTTTTCACACCTTCGGATTCCCTGCCACTACACTTCCTAATAAACGCCTGAGTCAAAAAGAAAGAGCCTTTCAGATTTGTATCAAACTGCGCATCAAACTGATTTGCTGACACGTCAAGAAAACCACGTTCGTGCAAAGAGATACCTGCATTATTCACTAAGCAATTCACACCGCACAACATTTCGTCAGCCATGTCAACGAAGCCCTCGAAAGAAGATATGTCTTGGACATCCAATCGCAACCACTTGCACCCTATCTCCCTTGCACTTTGCTCAAGATTTCTATCGTTTCTTCCCGCAACCAGAACATCAGCCCCCTCTGCAACAAATTTCTTCGCCATTGCATAGCCTAGGCCACGGCCGCCACCTGTGACAATGATTTTCTTGCCTACGAGTTGATTATTGGGTGACAAATAACTTATATTGGCGTAAATTGGCCTTTTAAATCTATGAAACAGGCGTGAAACTGCATGCTTCAACTTGGATCTAGCGCTCATCAATTAACAACTTTCTTTTGTCGAACATTATTGGTTAACTTCATTGCAAACGACAATGTTAGCAGAAGAGATTAATGAACTTCACCGACATAAACTTCACTATTTTTTTAGGGAAACAGAAGACAGAATCCCTAAAATCAAAGGTTCTAATGTGAACCTTTCTCGCATCGAATCAGTGCTTTTTCCCTAAGGTTCTCAAAGTCCTAATTTTTTCAAAAACAAACTGGCGTTCACCCTTGCTCAACCCGATGCAAAGTTCAGCTATGGACGTGACTACCGCACTTAGCAGGCACACAGACAACAACCTCACCAACCCGGGCTCCATAACAAAGCATATTAAACATGTCACAGAGAAAGAGATGGCAATTATAGGAATAACCCTACACAAAACCTCCCTCACATACATGACAACTGGCAATCTTACCATCCCCTTGAGCATATAAAGACGAACGCCGAGAAGGATGCTATATACTGCAAAGTATATGACATAACCCGCATAAGGCGGCATACCTAAGGCAAAAGTAACCCAAGTCAGCGGGAATACCAAACCTCCGACAATTGTTACAGTTATCTGATATCTCTTGATATTGCCGGTGGCAAACATGGAGGTGACCAACGAGTTGGCTAAAACAGAATCGACAAAGGTTGATATGATAATCCATCGCAAAAATGTCGCAGTATACCCAGGCACAGTTTGCAACCATATCGTCAACACTGTATCTGCTTCTAAAATAAGAGGGACGGCAAAGTAAAGCATTAGAAACGCTGAGAATTTTGCACTTCTACAAACTAACTTATGCATATACTCCAGATCTCCCTGTGCAAAAGATTTGGTTATCTGCGGATTCACCGCAGTAGTAAAGTTTGTGACAAACTGCTTCACTGCCGCATCTACTTGAGCTGCCACCCCGCGAGCCGCATTGACTGCCACGCCGAAATACATATTCATCAATATGTTGACACCTTGCGTGTTAAGCAAGAAAGCCCCGTTCCCCAGTAAATTCCATCCCGCAAAAGCCGTCATTTCCTTCAGAATCGGCCTATCTATGATGAAGTGATATGTGCATTCTTCAAAATTTCGTTTGCAATAGAAGCCATATATAAACCGTATCACCACACTAACGCAAAACAAGAGCACGGCATATGTTTTCAAACGGTCAAATGGAGAGACGGCCAACATATATACTATTACAAGTTTGAGGGTAACTTCAACCACGCTGATATATGCGAACGCCGACATTTTTTCATGAGCTATTATTGCCGCATTGTATGGAACACTTAATAGTCCCAGCACAAAGGTCAAGATGGCACACTGGAACACCCAGTTGGCGGCCTCCAGCCTTTCTGCCGGAATGTTCATCTTGGCGTTTAGAAACCATATTCCAACAGCTTCCGCAACAACAACTACCACCAAAGACATCCCGATTTGGATGTTCACGCCAGTTGAGAACACTGTTGCAAGCTTTTTCTGGTCGCCCTTGCCCAACTCAAAAGTAATAAATCTGCTTATGGCCGTAGAAAGCGAGCCGCTAAGCATCGAAAACATAGTAACAAACCCACCCACAACGTTCTGAATGCCGAAGTCTTCCACTCCAAGTGTGCTGAGTATCACTCGAGACGTGAAAAAGGTCACGACCATCATTACCAGCATCCTGAAATAGAGCATCAACGTATTCTTTGCAATACGCTTGTTATTATCAAATGCTTGAGTCACGCTTGCGTTGTTTAATCGTATTATCAACTTCTTTTCCGGCAGCTGTATATGTTCTCACCTCCCCCACGTCTCGCGATCTAACGAACGGTACTGTATGGCTTCTGCCACGTGTTTGGCCAGCACGGCTTCGCTTTTGTCCAAGTCCGCTATGGTGCGCGCCACTTTCAGGATTCTGTCATAGGCTCGGGCCGAGAGGTGCAGTTGGTTCATAGCCGTTTTGAGGACGGCCTGGCCTTGCTCATCGGGGCGGGCGTAGGTGCTGAGCATCCTGGGCGTCATCTGCGCATTGCAGTGGACACCCTTGGAGCGCGCGAAGCGACGGCTCTGCACGGCTCGCGCCTCAATGACCCTCTGGCGTATGGCTGAGCTGGGCTCGCCTGGCGCCGCGTCATTAAGCTTGCCTATGGGCACCGGCACAACCTCAATATGCAAATCGATCCTGTCCAGCAGGGGGCCGGATATTCGTCCTAGGTATTTGCGCACTTGGCCCTCGCCACACGTGCAATGCCTGTCGGGATGGTTATAATAACCGCAAGGGCAAGGGTTCATTGAGGCCACGAGCATGAAAGAGGCGGGATATTCAACGCTGAAGCGGGAGCGGGAGATGACAATCTTGCGGTCCTCGAGCGGCTGGCGCATCACCTCCAAGACCGTCCTCTTGAACTCTGGCAGCTCGTCTAGGAAAAGGACGCCGTTGTGCGCCAAGCTTATTTCGCCAGGCTGCGGGTAGGAGCCCCCGCCCACGAGGGCCACGTCGGATATGGTGTGGTGGGGGCTGCGAAACGGTCGGACGGTCATGAGGCCGCCATCGGCCCGTATGTTGCCCGCCACGGAGTGTATCTTGGTGGCTTCGAGGGCCTCGTCCATAGTGAGAGGCGGCATGATGCTCGGCAATCGTTTGGCCATCATGCTCTTGCCCGACCCCGGGGAGCCAATGAGCAACACATTGTGACCACCCGCCGCAGCAATCTCCAACGCCCTCTTGACGTTCTCCTGCCCTTTGACGTCGGCAAAGTCCAATAAGTTATCGGCCTCGGCACGTTCAAATTCTGCTTTCACATCCACCACCGTGGGGCGCAAGACGGACTCGTCTGCCAAAAATTCCACAACCTCTTTGAGATTGTCCGCCCCAAAGACTTTGAACCCATCCACCACGGCGGCCTCTTTGGCGTTTCCTTTTGGCAATATGAACCCCTCAAAACCTTCTTCCTTGGCCTTAAGCGCCATGGGCAGCACACCCTTGACGGGCCTCAAGGCGCCGTCGAGCTGCAGCTCGCCCATCATTACGTAGCGTTGCAGCCGCTCGGTGGAGCATTGCCCCGAGGCCGCCAATATTCCCACGGCGAGCGGCAAGTCATAGGCCGAGCCTTCTTTGCGGATGTCGGCCGGAGCCATGTTGATGACAATGCGCTGCTGCGGGTAACGCCAACCGTTTTCGTGTATAGCGCTCTCCACGCGTTGCTCGCTCTCCTTGACGGCGCTGTCTGGCAGGCCGACAATGAAAAAGCGTATTCCGGGCGTTATGTTCACCTCCATCGTGACTGTGAAGGCGTCTATGCCGCTCACTGCGGAGCCGTAGGTCTTGACGAGCATATGCGGTGTCTGGGTGTTTGTTGTTTTGTCTGTCAGATTGCGCGGCCGTCACGGGCCTCAAGGTTGGGCGTGACTGGGCCGTGGGGTGTAGGCACCACGTGCTCCACCTCCTTAAAGGTATATTGCCTCCTCTCGCCAGCCTCGGTCTCGAGCGTCAGACGGCCATCGGGCGCCACGGATATTATGCGGCCGAGGAAACGGCCGTGAGCGTCGGCAAAGGGGTGGAGGTCGCCATCGGCATTGTAGAGTTTGGTCATGTATTCTCTGGCCAAGTCGGCCTCGCGGCCATCAGCAAGAAACCCCATGCGCAGCCTGAGGCTACGCAGAAGGGCATGAGCCAAGGTCATGACATCTGTGTCTTGGCCTTTGACGTTTTTGACGGACAGCGGGTTGGGGGCATTGGAGCGGAAAATGGTCTGGTTGACATTCACTCCGGCACCCACAATGACGTCGGCAATCTCACGCCCTCGTAGGCGATTCTCCACCAATATGCCAACCATCTTGCCATGGGCCACATATATGTCGTTGGGCCACTTGATTTTGAGCAGCGGTTGCGCATGGGCCGGCAACACGGTGGCAAGGGCGTCGGTCACGGCCAAAGACACAGCCATGGACAGCAGGAATTGGCGCGACACGTCAACCCCTTTGGGACGCAAAATGGTGGAGAGCAGCAGGTTTTGCCCTGCCTCGCTCTCCCAATGGTTACCCACCTGCCCGCGGCCGGCCGTCTGAAAGTCGGCAATGATGGTGGTGAAGTCGTCCGGCGCCTCGCCACGGTCCGCCATGCGGCGCAACTCGTCACTTGTTGACGCGGTCTCCGTCAGGTGTATGACGCGGGCGAATGATGTCTCTGCCATTCCTCTATTGCTACAATGCGCCCTTGGTGCTGGGCAACTGGAAGTTCTCAATGTCGCGGGCCTTGGCCATCTTGATGGAGCGCGCCAAGGCCTTGAAAATTCCCTCGATCTTGTGATGCTCGTTTTGCCCTTCGGCCTTGATGTTGAGGTTCATCATGGCCGCGTCTGACAAGCTCTTGAAGAAATGGAGGAACATCTCTGTGGGCATTTCGCCAATCTTCTCGCGATGAAACTCCGCGTCGAAGACCAGCCAAGGCCGGCCGCCAAAATCTATGGCCACTTGGCACAGGCAGTCGTCCATGGGCAGGCAGAAGCCGTAGCGGGCAATGCCGCGCTTGTCTCCCAACGCCTTGCGGATGGCCTCGCCAAGGGCCAGCGCGGTGTCTTCTATGGTATGATGCTCATCCACGTCAAGGTCTCCTTTCACATGGACTGTGAGGTCGGAACTTGAATGTTTGCCAATCTGCTCCAGCATATGGTCAAAGAAACCAAGGCCAGTGGATATGTCGCAACGTCCTGTGCCGTCAAGGTCGAGCCTCACGTAGATGTCGGTCTCTTTCGTGGTCCGCCTCACTTCGGCCAAGCGGCGGCCGGCATAGAGCAACTCGGCCACCTGATCCCAAGACGAGACGTAGGCCACCCTGTCGTCGGTGCCTTCTGCCGGCCTGGCGGAGAAGCTGTTTGACGGGTCTTTGCTCGTGAGGGCGGGATTGGCCAATATGATGGCCTTGCAGCCGAGGTTGCGCGCCAGCTGGGCGTCGGTCTCGCGGTCGCCAATGACGTAGCTCCCGTCCATGCCCACAGAGCCGTCCATATATTCCGTAAGCATGGCGGTGCCGGGCTTGCGGAAAGGCGAATTGTCCGCCGAGCTATGACCGTCAATATGCTGCGCTGAGAACCTCACGCCCTCTCCCTCGAAAGTGCGGATTATGAAGTCGTGGAGCGGCCGGAAGACCTCGCACGGGTAGGCCGGCGTGCCGAGGCCGTCTTGGTTGGAGACCAAGACAAGCTCAAAGTCCGTATGCCTGGCAATGAAGCTGAGGTTTCGCAACGCCCCCGGCACGAACTCAATGTCGCCGAAAGAGCGGATCTCTTCGGTGGGCGGCTCTTTGACAAGGGTGCCGTCGCGGTCTATGAAAAGTATGTGTCTTGCCATTTTTTCTTCACTCTGCTTGTTCTGTTAGCGTCATAGTTCCCGGAGCGCGGCAAAGAGTTCCGCGTCTTCCGCTGGCGTGCCCACCGTTATGCGGATGCAGCCGCCGCAGAGACTGACCCTGTTGCGGTTTCGCGTCACGATGCCGCGGGAGAGCAGCCACTCATACGTCTTGTCCGCGTCGTCAAACTGCGCCAAGACGAAATTAGCGTCTGACGGATACACAGCCCTCACACACGGGATCTCGGCCAACGCCTTGGCCATCTCGCCCCTCGAGGCCAAGATCTCCGCCACGCGCTTGTCTTTCTCGCCCACATTGTCCAGGGCCTCTTCCACCTTTCTTTGCGTCAGGGTGTTGACATTGTAGGGATATTTGACGCTGTTGAATATGGATATTATCTCTTCTGAAGCGTAGGCCGCGCCGCACCGCAGGCCGGCCAACCCCCACGCTTTGGAGAAAGTCTGGAGGACAATCATGTTGGGGTGTTTGTCCAACTCATGGAGCCACGTGGCGTCCGGCGCGAAGTCAATATACGCCTCGTCTACCACCACAATGCCGCCAAACGTGTTGATTATCTTGGCCATTTGAGCCTTGTTCAAGACATTGGCTGTAGGGTTGTTTGGCGAGCATAGCCATATGGCCTTGGTCTGGGCGTCGACGGCCGCGAGAAGTCTGTCTGCGTCGAGCGAGAAGTCGGGGCCCAGGGTCACGGGGCGATACTCCACGCCATTGATGTCGGCCTGCACCTTATACATTCCATAGGTGGGCTCAATGGCCACCACGTTGTCAACGCCGGGGCGGCAGAAGACGCGGTAGACCAAGTCAATGGGCTCATCCGACCCGTTGCCAAGCATTATCTGCCCCGGGCGTACGCCGCGGATTTTGGCCAATTTCTCTTTTATGGAAGTTTGGAGCGGGTCGGGGTAGCGGTTATATGTGCCGTAGGGGTTCTCATTGGCGTCGATAAAGACGCGGGCCTCGCCCTTGAACTCCGACCGCGCGCAGGCGTAGGGTTTGAGTTTGAGGATGTTTGGCCTGACCGCCCAGCGCAGGTCGAACCTCTCCTTGGCAGGCTGCGCAGCCGGGGCTTTTTTCTCAACCTCTTCGCGGCGGAAGCGCATGGCAGCCTCGTGGGCCGTCAGTTGCTCGTTGTGCGCCATGATCTCTACCGTCCGGGCTATATTCCTGACGCCCTCGGCCGAAATCTCCTGATAGGTCATCTTCTTGCGGAAGCTGTCCAGGTTCACGCCATTGTAGGCGTGGGCATAGCCGCTTGTTGGCAGCGTGTGGTTGGTGCCGCTGGCGTAGTCTCCCGCGCTCTCGGGCGTGAAGTGACCAAGGAAAAGAGACCCGGCGTTGCGGATCTGGTCGGCTATGGCGCGAGGGTTGGCTGTCTGTATTATAAGGTGCTCCGGGGCATACTCGTTGGTGAGGTCAATCACCTCCTCAAAGTCGCGCACCACAATTATCTTGGAGTGCGCGAGGCTCTTGGCCGTCAGTTCCCGACGGCTCAACTCGTCGAGCTGCCTCTCGACCTCGTCATTCACCTTCTCGGCCAGCTCAGGGCTAGACGTTATGAGCAGAGCCTGACTGTCGGCCCCATGCTCGGCCTGGCTGAGCAGGTCGGCGGCCACGAAGCGCGGGTTGGCCGTCTCGTCAGCAATGACCTCCACCTCTGAGGGGCCTGCCGGCATGTCTATGGCCACCTGATGGAGGCTCACCATCTGTTTGGCCGCGGTGACGTATTGGTTTCCCGGGCCAAAAATCTTGTAGACCCGCGGGACTGATTCCGTGCCATAGGCCATGGCCGCGATGGCCTGCACACCGCCCACTTTGAAGAGGCGCGACACGCCTGCCACTTTGGCGGCCACGGCCACCACGGGGTTCACGGTGCCGTCTGGCCTTGGCGGCGTGCACATGACAATCTCTGGGCACCCGGCAATCTTGGCGGGCAGGGCTAGCATGAGCACGGTTGAGAAGAGCGGAGCCGTGCCGCCAGGGATGTAGAGCCCCACGCGGTCAATGGGCACTGCGCGCTGCCAGCAGCGCACGCCCCTCATGGTCTCGACGCTTGGCAGCGGGGTGTCTTGCGCCGAGTGGAAGAGGGCAATGTTGTGCGCCGCAGTCATGATGGCGGAGCGAAGCTCGGGATCTACCTCCGCCTCGGCGCGCTCAAACTCCTCATCGGTCACCTGGAGGGCGTCGAGCCGAGCGTGGTCAAATTTGGCCTCATATTCCTTCACGGCCTCGTCTCCGCGGGCGCGTACCTGGTCAATGACCGCCGTCACGGTCTGCGTCAGGCTGCTGTTGTCAATGTGCGGGCGGCTTAAAATTTCGGCCCAACGGGCCTTATCGGGATAACGGACAATTTCCATGGCTCTCTGCGTCTTACAAAATCATCTTCTCAATGGGCATCACCAATATGCCCTCGGCGCCCAAGTGCTTGAGCTTGCCTATTATCTCCCAGAAGTGCTTCTCTTCAATGACCGACGCCACGGAGCTCCAGCCATCGGTCTCCAAGGCCGTGATGGTTGGGGCCTTGAGGCCTGGCAGCAGCTTGGCCACCTCCGGCAACTTCTCTGTGCGGATGTTCAAGACGATATATTTCTTGCCCTCCGCGTTTTTATACGAGTCGAAGCGGAAGAGCAGCTCGTTGAGGATCTCGCGTTTCTCAATGGAGAGGCCCTTGTTGCCGATCAGCACGGCCTCGGACTGCATCACCACCTCAACCTCCACAAGGTTGTTGCTCACCAGCGTGGAGCCTGAGCTCACGATGTCGAAAATGGAGTCGGCCAGCCCGATACCCGGGGCGATCTCGACAGAGCCGGTGATGACGTGCACGTCCGCCTTGATGTCGTTGCTGGCCAAGAAACGCTTCAGGATGCCCGGGTATGATGTGGCGATCTTCTTGCCGTCGAACCACTTGAGGCCGCGCGCGCGATATTCAGCCTCTTGCGCCTTGGGGATGGCGAGCGAGAGGCGGCACTTGCTGAAGTCTAGCCGACGGACAATGACGGCGTCCTCCTGCCTCTCCTCAAACTCATTCTCCCCCACAATGCCCACGTCGGCAATGCCGCTCGCCACGGCCTGCGGGATGTCGTCATCGCGGAGGTAGAGAATCTCCACGGGGAAGTTCTTCGCCGGGATGAGGAGCGTGCGCTTGCTCTGCTCAATCTTGATGCTGCTCTCGGAGAGCATGGTCATGGTCTCCTCAAAAAGGCGTCCTTTTGTCTGGACGGCGATGCGTAGTGTGGTCATGGTTATGAAATAAGCCTTTTGTTTTGTTCGTTATCGTCTTGGCCTGTCCACAAGCCAAAAGAGGCTCACCCTGCGCTTGGCGGGGTGAGCCTCGTGAAGTCTTTTCTTATCTGAAGTTTGAAACCCTTGTCGCTTTCTCGCTTCCCTGACTTGGCACTAGAGCCGCTCCCCCGCCCTCATCTGGTGATGATGGTGGTGGTGAGGGTGCGCCACATGGTGGGGTGCTGAGCAGACGGTCTTCATTTCGATGTTTACAACTCGATGTTCAAAGTTACACGATTAATTTTTCAAATGCAACACAGCCGCGCCAATTAACAGCTGGCAGCTCCAGCATGACAATAAAAGACGTAGCCCGCGGCGCGGCATTGGGGAAATAGCTGTCGTGTCATCTTAACTTTCCCGCAACTTAATCACGTCACGGCTTTTTTTTTAACAAGATGTTCTCTATATTTGCGCTCGTCAAACGAAGCAATGGATGACCAAAGCGTTCAACATATCTCTTCTCCGAGTGATTTTTATTCTTCTTCTCGTGCTACGGACATGAGAAGCGGTGAGGAGTGTGGCAATGGCGCATGGCACTATAGCATAAAAGCCCTTCTCACCGCGAGAGGGGCTCTTTTTTTATCCTGAGACACAAAATACCAAAGCATAAACCATGGCAGACGAAAGCAACTACAAGATCAAGCTCCGCAGCGCGGCCACCACAGAGGGCCGGCGCATGGCTGGAGCCAGGGCCCTATGGGTGGCCAACGGCATGAAGAGAGAGATGATGGGCAAGCCCGTCATAGCCATCGTGAACAGCTTCACGCAGTTCGTGCCGGGTCACACCCACCTGCACGAGATCGGCCAGTACGTGAAGTCTGAGATTGAGAAGCGCGGGTGCTACGCCGCGGAGTTCAACACCATTGCCGTGGACGACGGCATTGCCATGGGCCATGACGGCATGCTCTACTCTCTGCCGTCTCGAGACGTCATTGCCGACAGCGTCGAGTATATGGTCAACGCCCACAAGGCCGACGCCATGATATGCATCTCGAACTGCGACAAGATAACGCCCGGCATGCTCATTGCCGCCATGAGGCTAAACATCCCCACCGTCTTCTGCTCCGGCGGCCCCATGGAGGCCGGCGTCTTGGGCCAGGCCAAGCTCGACCTCATCGACGCCATGATAAAGAGCGCCGACCCCACGCTCTCTGACGCAGAAGTGGCCGACGTGGAGAACCACGCCTGCCCGACGTGCGGGTCATGCTCCGGAATGTTCACGGCCAACTCCATGAACTGCCTCACGGAGGCCATTGGCCTCTCACTGCCCGGCAACGGCACCATCGTGGCCACGCACGAGAAGCGCAAGCAGCTCTTCGCCGACGCCGCGAAACTGCTGGTGGACAACACGTATAAGTATTACCGCGACGGGGACGACTCCGTGCTGCCGCGCAGCATTGCCACCCGCCAGGCCTTCCTCAACGCCATGACGCTAGACATCGCCATGGGCGGCTCCACCAACACGGTGCTGCACCTCCTGGCCGTGGCCTTCGAGGGCGGGGTGGACTTCAAGATGGCGGATATTGACAAGCTCAGCCGCAAGGTGCCGTGCATATGCAAGGTGGCGCCCAACACCCAGAAATATCACATTCAAGACGTCAACCGCGCCGGCGGCGTGGTGGGCATCATGGCGGAGCTGGCCAAAGGCGGGCTGGTGGACACCAGCCTCAAGCGCGTGGACGGCCTGACGCTGAAGCAAGAGATTGAGCAATACTGCATCCTCAGCCCCAAGGCCACGGTGACGGCCAAGACCAAATATAAGGCCGCGCCCGGCGGCAAGTTCTGCATACAGCTGGGCGCGCAAAACACATATTATGACACGCTGGACACCGACCGCGCCGAGGGCTGCATCCGCGACCTGGAGCACGCCTACACCAAAGACGGCGGCCTGGGAGTCCTCTTCGGCAACATCGCCCAAGACGGCTGCGTCATCAAGACGGCCGGCGTTGACGAGAAGATATGGAAATTCTCCGGCCCCGCCAAAGTGTTCGACTCACAGGAGGCAGCGTGCGAGGGCATCTTGGGCGGCAAGATCAAGAGCGGCGACGTGGTGGTCATCGCCTACGAGGGCCCGCGCGGCGGCCCCGGAATGCAAGAGATGCTCTACCCCACGTCATATATCAAGAGCATGCACCTTGGCAAGGAGTGCGCCCTCATCACTGACGGCCGCTTCTCGGGTGGCACGTCGGGCCTCTCCATTGGCCACATATCGCCAGAGGCGGCTGCGGGCGGCAACATTGGCCTGGTGCGCGATGGCGACATCATTGAGATTGACATCCCCAACCGCTCCATCAACGTGCGCCTCACAGACGAGGAGCTCGCCCAGCGGCGCGAGGAGGAGCTGAAGCGCGGCAAGAAAGCCTTCACCCCGCCGGTGCGTCAGCGCGAGGTGTCCAAGGCCCTGCGCGCCTACGCGGCCATGGTAAGCTCGGCAGACAAGGGCGCGGCCCGCGTCATAGACTAGCGGCGAGGGCTCTCACACAGAGGTTTTTAGAAACGACACATTTGAAGAAACCAGATGGCAGAAGAACAGCATAACATCGGACAGAGCATCCCAGGGTCAGAGATCCTGATCCGCTCGCTGATGGCCGAGGGGGTCGAGACCATCTTCGGCTATCCCGGCGGAGCCATCATGCCTGTCTATGACACGCTATATGATTTTCAGGACCGCCTGCGCCACGTCCTTGTGAGGCATGAGCAGGGGGCCGTCCACGCCGCGCAGGGCTACGCCCGCGTGAGCGGCAAGACGGGCGTCGTCTTCGTCACGTCGGGGCCTGGCGCCACGAACGCCATCACGGGCATTGCCGACGCCATGATGGACTCCACGCCCCTCGTGGTCATAAGCGGCCAGGTGGGGGCGTCGCTCCTTGGCACCGACGCCTTTCAGGAGACCGACGTCTTGGGCGTCACGCTACCCATATCCAAGTGGAGCTACCAGATCCGCAGGCCGGAAGACGTGGCTTGGGCGGTGGCCAGGGCTTTCTTCATAGCCCGCACGGGCAGGCCCGGCCCCGTGGTGCTAGACTTCGCGAAAAACGCCCAGGTGGGCAAGGCCGTCTTTAACTACAAGCCCGTCAACTTCATCCGCAGCTACGTGCCGAAACCCGACATTGTGGACGAGAAGGTGCGCGAGGCCGCCCGCATAATCAACGAGGCCAAGAGGCCCATGGTCGTCTACGGCCAAGGCGTCATCCTCTCCCACGCCGAGCAAGAGCTGGCCGAGTTCCTTGACAAGACCGGCACGCCGGCCGCGTCGACCCTGCTGGGCCTCAGCGCGCTAGACAGCACGAACCCGCACTACAAGGGCATGGTGGGCATGCACGGCAACATAGGCCCCAACGTCAAGACCAACGAGTGTGACGTGCTGCTGGCCGTGGGCATGAGGTTTGACGATCGCGTCACGGGCGTTGTCGGCACCTACGCACGCCAGGCGCGCATCATACACATTGACATCGACCGGGCCGAGCTGGGCAAAATAATACCCGTGGAGATTGGCATCGAGGGCGACGCCCGCGAAGTGCTGACGCTCCTGACCAGCATGGTGGACAAGGCCAGCCACGGCGAGTGGGAGGCCAGCTTTGACAAGTGCAACGCCGACGAGCGCAAGCTCGTGAGCGACGCCGAGACCAACCCCGGAGCGGGCAACATCAAGATGGGCGAGGCCATCAGCGCGGTGAGCCGCATTGGCAAGAGCGAGGCCATCATCGTCACCGACGTGGGACAGAACCAGATGATGGGCGCGCGATACTCCACGTTCTGCCACTCGCGCAGCCTCCTCACGTCCGGCGGCCTCGGCACCATGGGCTTCGGCCTGCCGGCCGCCGTGGGCGCCAAAGTGGCCGCGCCGGGGCGCAACGTCTGCGTCTTCTGCGGCGACGGAGGCCTCCAAATGACCGAGCAAGAGCTTGGCACCATCATGCAGGAGCATCTGGGCGTGAAGGTGGTGCTGCTGAACAACAACTGGCTAGGCAACGTCCGCCAGTGGCAGCAGCTCTTCTTCGGTTCGCGCTACTCTTTCACGCGCCTGGCCAACCCCGACTTTATGACACTGGCCTCGGCCTACGGCATAAAGCACCGCAGGGTGGAGGCCCGCGCGGAGCTAGACGAGGCCGTGGCCGAGATGCTGGCCGACCCGTCAGAGCCTTATTTGCTAGAGGTGCACGTGGAGGAGCAAGACAACGTCTTCCCCATGATACCGCCCGGCAAGGGCGTGACGGACATAATGCTCAACGCCACGAGCTGGTATGAGTATGAGCCTCTTGCCAAGAGATAAAACCCATCTTTAAAAGTGAGCCATATGCCAGAGCAGAAAGAAAACACACTTTACACGGTCACGGTCTACACCGAGAACCAGGTGGGCATCCTCAACCAGATTTCCATTATCTTCACGAGGCGCAACCTCAACATCTGGAGCCTCTCCGTCTCGTCATCGGCCATAGAGGGGGTCCACAAGTTCACCATAGCCTGCAGGACCGACCACAAGACCATAGAGGCCGTGGTGCGTCAGATTGAGAAGCGCATCGACGTGCTGAAGGCATTCTATTATACCGACGACGAGATAATATATCAAGAGGTGGCGCTCTACAAGGTCCAGACAGACAGCATCTTGGAGAGTCCCGACTTTGAGGAGCTAGTGCGCCGCAACAACGCCCAGATTTTGGAGATAAACCGCACATACACGGTGCTACAGAAGACGGGGCACTGCGACGAGACCCGCCGCCTCTACGACGAGCTGGCGCCCTACGGGGTGCTGCAGTTCGTCCGCTCGGGGCGCGTGGCCATAACCAAGTCCACCGTCGAGCGAGTGTCTCGCTTCATTGAGCTGCAGGAGCGCAGGGCCGAGAAAGCCCGCGGCGAGGGCGCGCTGTGACCCATCGCCCGCTCCCAGGCCACACAGACATTTTTTTTGAAACAACCTAAAACACTTTAAAGTAATAAAATGGCAAAGATGAATTTTGGCGGCGTCATTGAGGAAGTCATGACCCGCGAGGAGTTCCCTCTTGAGAAGGCGCGTGAGATCCTGAAGAACGAGACCATCGCCGTCATCGGCTACGGCGTTCAGGGCCCTGGCCAGTCTCTCAACCTGCGCGACAACGGCTTCAACGTCATCGTGGGCCAGCGTCAGGGCAAGACCTTCGAGAAGGCTGTAGCCGATGGCTGGAAGCCGGGCGAGACCCTCTTCTCCATCGAGGAGGCCGTCAAGAAAGGCACCATCATCATGTGCCTCCTCTCAGACGCGGCCGTCCTCTCCGTATGGCCCACCATCAAGGCCGCCCTCACCCCGGGCAAGACCCTCTACTTCTCTCACGGCTTCGCCATCACCTGGAACGACCGCACCAAGTGCGTGCCTCCCACTGACGTAGACGTCATCATGGTGGCCCCCAAGGGCTCCGGCACGTCGCTCCGCAGCATGTTCCTCCAGGGCCGCGGCCTCAACTCTTCCTACGCCGTCTATCAAGACGCCTCCGGCAAGGCCCTCGACAAGGCTCTGGCCCTCGGCATCGGCATCGGCTCCGGCTACCTCTTCGAGACCACGTTCCAGCGCGAGGCCACCTCTGACCTCACCGGCGAGCGCGGCTCTCTGATGGGCGCCATCCAGGGCCTCCTCCTCGCGCAGTACGAGGTGCTCCGCGAGAACGGCCACACCCCCTCCGAGGCTTTCAACGAGACCGTGGAGGAGCTCACCCAGAGCCTCATGCCCCTCTTCGCAGAGAAGGGCATGGACTGGATGTACGCCAACTGCTCCACCACCGCGCAGCGCGGCGCGCTGGACTGGTACCCCCGTTTCCACGACGCCATCAAGCCCATCATGCAGTGGCTCTACATGAGCGTCAAGCTCGGCAACGAGGCGCAGATCTCCATGGACTCCAACTCTAAGCCCGACTATCGCGTGGGTCTCGAGAAGGAGCTCAAGGCTCTCCGCGACAGCGAGATGTGGCAGACGGCCGTAACCGTCCGCAAGCTCCGCCCGGAGAATAACTAAGAGACATGAGAGGCCCGCGCCTGGCGCGCGGGCCAAGGCACAGGGCGCGGGGCCGCGGTGGCCTCCCGCACACAGTGGGGCATGGCCAGGCCCTGCGCCCTTTTACCCCATCACGCCCGCGGCGGGCGACAACAAGCCGCGACACAAAACGCAGGCCCCGCGGGTCTTACCTTATGACGACGCGGCCGGCGGGACCTCACTCCTACTCTCACAAACACAAGGCGTCGCCGACAAAACAAAACGACTTCAGAAGCATGGACAACAGAGTCTATATCTTTGACACCACGCTGCGCGATGGCGAGCAGGTGCCGGGCTGCCAGCTCAACACGGTTGAGAAAATACAGGTCGCCAAGGCGCTAGAGTCCCTTGGCGTCGATGTCATTGAGGCGGGTTTCCCCATCTCCAGCCCGGGAGACTTCAACTCGGTCATCGAGATCTCCAAGGCCGTCACGTGGCCCACCATATGCGCCCTGACCAGGGCGGTGGAGAAAGACATTGACGTGGCCGCCGATGCACTGCGTTTTGCAAAACACAAAAGGATTCACACGGGCATCGGCACGTCCGACTCCCACATCAAATATAAATTCAACTCCACCCGCGAGGAGATCATAGAGCGCGCCGTCAGGGCTGTCAAATACGCCCGCAAGTATGTGGACGACGTGGAGTTCTACGCCGAAGATGCCGGCCGCACGGACAATGAGTACCTGGCCCGCGTGGTGGAGGCCGTCATCAAGGCCGGAGCCACGGTTGTCAACATCCCCGACACCACGGGCTATTGCCTGCCGCAAGAGTATGGCGCCAAGATAAAATATCTCGTTGACCACGTAGACGGCATAGAGAACGCCATCATATCCACCCACTGCCACAACGACTTGGGAATGGCCACGGCCAACACCATGGCTGGCGTGCTCAACGGCGCCAGGCAGACCGAGGTGACCATCAACGGCATTGGCGAGAGGGCCGGCAACACAGCCCTGGAAGAGGTGGCCATGATCTTGAAGTGCCACAAGGGCCTGGGGATAGACACCAACATCAACACCAAACAGATCTACCCCATCAGCCGCATGGTCTCCAGCCTCATGAACATGCCCGTCCAGCCAAACAAGGCCATAGTGGGCCGCAACGCCTTCGCGCACTCCAGCGGCATCCACCAAGACGGCGTGCTGAAAAACCTCTCGACCTACGAGATTATGGACCCGCATGACGTGGGCATTGACGACAACTCAATCGTCCTTACGGCCCGCAGCGGGCGCGCTGCGCTGCGCCACCGCCTGAGCGAGCTGGGAATCAACGTGGAGGGCGAGAAACTGGACCAGACCTACGAGCAGTTCCTTAAACTGGCGGACAAGAAGAAAGAGATAAACGACGACGACCTGCTCATGCTCGTCGGGGCCGACGTGGCGCAGACCAACCACGTCAAGATAGACTTCATGCAAGTCACCAGCGGCGTGGGCGTCAAACCCATGGCCAGCATTGGGCTTGACATTGCCGGCGAGAAGTTCACGGCGGCTGCCACTGGCAACGGCCCCGTGGACGCGGCCATCAACGCCCTCAAAAACATCATCCACCGGACCATGATTCTCAAGGAACTGACCATACAGAGCATCAGCAAGGGGTCTGACGACACCTGCAAGGTGCACGTCCAGGTGGAGAACGACGGCCACGTCTACTACGGCTTCGCCGCAAACACCGACATTGTGTGCGCCACGGTCGAGGCCTACGTTGACTGCATCAACAGGTTCCACGCCGGGGCCAAAGCCTAGGGACAGCCCTCTCACAAGACAAAAAAAAAACAACGACAAAAAGACCATAACAATTCCCGAAGAATGAACACCCTGTTTGACAAGATATGGGACTCGCACGTGGTGCAGATTGTGCCCGACGGCCCCACGCAACTCTACATTGACCGCCTCTACTGCCACGAGGTGACGAGCCCGCAGGCTTTCGAGGGGATGCGCAAGCGCGGCATCAAGTGCTTCCGCCCCGAGAAGATATTCTGCATGCCAGACCACAACACGCCCACCCACGACCAAGACAAGCCCATTGAGGACCCCGTCAGCCGCACGCAGGTGGACACCCTGGCCAAGAACTGCAAAGAGTTCGGCCTCACGCACTTCGGCATGAACACGGGCCACAACGGCATCATCCACGTCGTGGGCCCGGAGCGCGGCCTCTCGCTGCCGGGCATGACGCTCGTGTGCGGAGACTCGCACACCTCGACGCACGGCGCCATGGGCGCGGTGGCGTTTGGCATTGGCACCAGCGAGGTGGAGATGGTCATGGCCTCGGAGTGCATCTTGCAGCAGAAGCCCAAGTCGATGCGCATCAGCGTCGAGGGCAAGCTCCAGAAGGGCGTCACGGCCAAAGACGTGGCCCTCTACCTCATGAGCAAGCTCACCACGTCTGGCGCCACGGGCTACTTTGTGGAGTATGCCGGCTCGGCCGTCAAGAGCCTCTCCATGGAGGGCCGACTCACACTCTGCAACCTCTCCATAGAGATGGGCGCGCGCGGCGGCTTCATTGCGCCGGACGAGGTCACTTTTGAGTATATCAAGGGTCGCGAATACGCCCCAAAAGGCGAGGAGTGGGACAAGGCCGTGGCCTACTGGAAGACCCTCAAGAGCGGCGACGACGCCGTGTTTGACAAGGAGCTGACATTCAAGGCCGAGGACATCGCCCCCATGATCACCTACGGCACCAACCCGGGCATGGGAATGGCCATAACGGACAACATCCCGGCCATAGACAGCATTGACGAGGCCGGCCGCGCGTCGTTCCTCAAGTCAATGGCCTACATGGGCTTTGAGCCAGGGCAGAAGCTGCTGGGCAAGAAGATAGACTACGTCTTCCTCGGCGCCTGCACCAACGGCCGCATAGAGGACTTCCGCGCCTTCGCATCGATCGTCAAGGGGCGCAAGAAGGCCGAGGGCGTGGTGGCGTGGCTCGTGCCGGGCTCGTGGATGGTGGACAAGCAGATCCGCGAAGAGGGGCTTGACAAAGTGTTGGCGGAGGCCGGCTTCGCCATCCGTCAGCCAGGATGCTCCGCATGCCTGGCCATGAACGATGACAAGGTGCCGGCCGGCAAATATGCCGTCTCGACGAGCAACCGCAACTTCGAGGGTCGCCAGGGGCCCGGCTCGCGCACGCTGCTGGCCAGCCCGCTCGTGGCAGCCGCCGCGGCCGTGACAGGAGTCATAACCGACCCCCGCACCCTGCTCTAAAACCCATTCCCCCTCAAACTCTTAGACTTCCATACCAATGAAGCAGAAATTCAACATCATAGAGAGCACCTGCGTGCCGCTCCCGCTTGAGAATGTAGACACCGACCAGATCATCCCGGCCCGTTTCCTCAAGGCCACGACAAGGGAGGAGAAGTTCTTTGGCGAGAACCTCTTCCGCGACTGGCGATATAACCCCGACGGCAGCCTGAACAAGAGCTTCGTCCTCAACGACCCCACCTACGGCGGTGAGATCTTGGTGGCGGGCAAGAACTTCGGCTCCGGCTCCAGCCGCGAGCACGCCGCCTGGGCCATTGCCGGCTACGGCTTCCGAGTGGTCGTCTCCAGCTTCTTTGCGGACATCCACAAAAACAACGAGTTGAACAACTTCGTCTTGCCTGTGGTTGTGAGCGAGGGATTCCTGGCCGAGCTTTTCGCCTCCATCAAGGCCAACCCCAAGACCAAAGTCAAGGTGGACCTTCCGGCGCAAACCATCACCAACGAGGCCACCGGCAAGAGCGAGAAGTTCGAGATCAACGGCTATAAGAAGCACTGCCTCATGAACGGCCTCGACGACATAGACTACCTCCTGACCAACAAGGAGAAGACCGAGGCCTATGAGCGGACTGCCGCCAAATACTAAAGCCTCACACTCAGCCACACGATGCTCGAGATTCTAGACACCACACTGCGCGACGGCGAGCAGACGGCCGGCGTCTCGTTCAACCACGGCGAGAAGCTCTCCATTGCCAAGATGCTCTTGGAGGAGGCCCTCGTGGATCGCATCGAGATAGCCTCCGCGAGGGTCTCGGCCGGCGAGCTAGAGGCCGCCACCGACATTTGCCAGTGGGCCAAGAAAAACGGCCACCTGGGCAAGGTGGAGGTGCTTGGCTTCGTGGACGGAGGGGCGTCTATCGACTGGATATGCCGCGCGGGCGGCAAAGTGCTGAACCTGCTGGCCAAAGGCTCGCTCCACCACGTCTCGGAGCAGCTGCGCAAGACGCCGGAGGAGCACGCCGACGACATTGCGGCCAACATTGGCATGGCCGCAAAGAAGGGGCTGAGGGTCAACCTCTACCTCGAAGACTGGAGCAACGGCATGCGCGACTCGAAGGACTACGTCTTCTATATGGTGGACAGGCTACAGCACGAGCCCATTGAGCGTTTCATGCTGCCAGACACCCTTGGAATCTTGAACCCCGACGAGACCTTCGCCCTCTGCAAGGAGATGACGACGCGCTACCCGGGCCTCCGCTTCGACTTCCACGCCCACAATGACTACGACATGGCCGTGGCCAACGTCTTGGAAGCCGTGAGAGGCGGAGTGACGGGCCTGCACACCACCGTCAACGGACTGGGCGAGAGGGCCGGCAACGCCCCGCTGGCAAGCGTGGTGGCCGTGCTGAACGACATGCTGAAGGTGCCTAACTCCATCAACGAGAAGAGGCTCACGCACGTGTGCCACATGGTGGAGAGCCTCTCCGGCGTGCGGATTCCTGACAACAAGCCCGTGGTGGGAGACTCCGTCTTTACGCAGACGGCTGGCGTCCACGCCGATGGCGACAACAAGGGGAACCTGTATTGCAACCCGTTGCTGCCAGAGCGTTTTGGCCGAGTGCGCCGCTACGCCCTCGGCAAGCTCTCTGGCAAGGCCAACATTGCCAAAAACCTGCAAGAGCTGGGCATGAACCTCTCCTCCGAGCAGATTAAGCTCGTCACGCAGCGCGTCATTGAGCTGGGAGACAAGAAGGAGAGCCTGTCTACTGACGATTTGCCGTTCATTGTGGCGGACGTCTTGCGAGGCTCGCTGCCATCTTCGGCGCAGCAGAAGCCAGACGTCATCAAGGTGGTGAACTACTGCCTGAGCCTCACGCGCGGCCTCAAGCCCGTGGCCACGGTGCGCCTGTCAATAGACGGTCAAGAGTATGAAGACACCAGCCGCGGAGACGGACAGTATGACGCCTTTATGAAGGCTCTCTGGAAGATATATGACCGGCTGGGGCGCAACCATCCGAGGCTTGTGGACTACAAGGTCTCCATCCCCCCTGGCGGCAAGACCGACGCGCTGGTCGAGACCGTCATCGTATGGTCCGATGGCGACAGCGAGATCCGCACCCGCGGCCTCGACGCCGACCAGACGGAGGCCGCCATAAAGGCCACGGTCAAGATGCTCAACATCATTGAGAACAGAAACAACTAAAAGAAAAATATCAGAAGATGAAATTCAACATCGCACTTCTGCCTGGCGACGGCATCGGCCCCGAAGTCGTTGAGCAGGCCGTAAAGGCTGTCAACGCCGTCTGCAAGAAATTTGGCCACGAGGCCACCTTCACCAAGGGCCTTGTTGGCGCGTGCGCCATTGACGCCACGGGTGACCCGTTTCCTGAGGAGACGTTCCAAATTTGCATGAAGAGCGACGCCGTCCTCTTCGGTGCCGTTGGCGACCCCAGGTATGACAACAACCCGACGGCCAAAGTGCGCCCTGAGAACGGCCTACTGGCCATGCGAAAGAAGCTCGGCCTCTATGCCAACCTCCGCCCCATGGAGACATATAAGAGCCTCATTGACAAGAGCCCGCTCAAGCGCGAGCTGGTCGAGGGCGCGGAGTTCCTCTGCGTGCGCGAGCTCACCGGCGGCATGTATTTTGGCGAGAAAGGCCGCCGCGACAATGGCGACACGGCTTTCGACACCAACCTCTACCACCGTTTTGAGGTGGAGAGAATCTTGAAGCTCGCCTTCGAGTATGCCCAGCTCCGCCGCAAGCACCTCACGGTGGTTGACAAGGCCAACGTCCTTGAGTCGTCCAGGCTCTGGCGCGAGGTGGCGCAGGAGATGGCCCCCAACTACCCCGACGTGACGACCGACTACATGTTTGTGGACAATGCGGCAATGAAGATTGTCACCTGCCCCAAGTTCTTCGACGTCCTCGTGACGGAGAACACCTTCGGCGACATCTTGACCGACGAGGCCAGCGTCATTGCCGGCTCCATGGGTCTTTTGGCCTCGGCCTCCATCGGCGAACACACCAGCCTCTTCGAGCCCATCCACGGCTCATATCCGCAGGCCGCAGGTAAGAACATTGCCAACCCGTTGGCCACCATCCTCTCCGCCGCCATGATGTTTGAGTACGCCTTCAAGCTCAAGGCTGAAGGCAAGGCCATCCGCGACGCCGTCACGGCCAGCATTGAGCAGGGTTACGTGACGGAGGACCTTGCTGCCGACGGCGAGAAGCACTCCACGAGCGAGGTAGGCGACTGGGTTGCCGCTCACATCTAGCACGCCCCCCCACTAAACAACGGGGAAAAGGAAACGACACAGCCCCCCACATGGCCTCAAGCCCACGTGGGGGGCTATTGTTTTGGAAAATTATTCCTTTCAGAAGCCCCAAAGGACGCCTTTTTAGAAAACCCTTCGCCACAAAAGCCCTCCTTTTGGGCTAACTTCGCGGACGGTAGGACATACGTTTAGACCACAAAACCATACTTCCCAATGCAGTCAGTCGCCGAAATTTTGCGCAATCGCGCCACCACCGGCTTCTCCATAGAGATTCTTCCGCCACTCAAAGGCAAGGGCATCAGCAAGGTCTACGCCGACCTAGACAAACTGACGCGCTTCTCCCCCCTCTTTGTCAACATTACCACCCATCACTCAGAGCCTGTTTACCAGCCCGTGGAGGGCGGCAACTTGCGCAAGGTCTTCGTTCGCAAAAGGCCAGGCACAGTGGCGGTGGCGGCGGCCATACAGCATCGGTACGGGATTCCCACGGTGCCGCACATCATTTGCCGCGGCTTCTCGCCCGAGGAGACGGAATATGTGCTCATAGACCTGAACTTTCTCGGCATACGCGACCTCTTCCTCCTCCGCGGAGACGTGGACAAAGAAGTCCTGGTACCCACGGAGCAGAGCCACAGGCACGCCACTGAGCTCATCACGCAGGTCAATGACTTCAACCGCGGCATATCAATTGACGGCACGCAGGTCGAGGCTCCCGAGTTGCCTTTCTCATATGGCGTGGCGGGCTACCCTGAGAAACACATAGAGGCGCCAAATATGGAGACCGACATGGAATGGTTGAAGCGCAAGGTGGACATGGGGGCGCAATACATCATCACGCAGCTGTTTTATGACAACAGCCACTTCTTCCGTTTTGTAGATTCGGCCCGCGCCGCAGGCATCGAGGTACCCATCATCCCAGGCCTCAAGCCTCTCAGCCGCAAGGCGCAACTCAACGTCTTGCCACGCGTCTTCAACACGGAGATTCCGCAGGAGCTGGTGACTAAAGTGGAGGCCGCCGCCGATGCAGACGTCAAGGCCATCGGGCGAGATTGGCTCCTTTCGCAGGCCGCGGAGTTGAAAGAACAGGGCGTGCCGTGCGTACACTTTTACACCATTGGCGCGGTGGACACAATTTGCTCCGTGGCGGAGCAGCTCTTCACAAAAGATTAAAGTGGAGGGTGGGGGCCTAATCAGTAAGCGTCTCTTGACGCGACACCTTGCGAAAATCTCGCGGCGACATCTTATAGACCTCTGCAAAGGCCCGGGCGAAAGTGGAGCGGCTGTTAAAGCCCACCTGCTCACCAACTTCCGCTATGGGGCTGTCTGTGGCGGAGAGCAGATAGGCGGCCTCGCGGAGCCGATATTTGTTGATAAACGCTCCCACGGTCATGCCGTCGGCGCAGAGGCGTATGGCATTGGCCACATACTGATAATTTGAGCCCACGTGCGCGGCCAGGGTCTCGCGGCTCATTGTGGGGTCGGTAAAGAGCCTGTCTTCCGTCATGGCGGCGCAGAGGCGCAAATAGAGCCTCTCCTCTGCCGTTTGCTCGGCCACTGGCTTTGAGGCAATGGAGGCGTCGGCCCGCTCATTGGCTTTCTCGCTCTCACTCACAAGCCGATATAGCCGCCTGTTCTTTCGGGCGAGGAAGATGTTGTGCGCCACGAGCGCGCACAGGGCCAAAGCGAGAGCCGCGCCTGCCCATTTGGCGGCCCGCATGGCGGCCCTGCCCAGTTCGGCCTCCGTGCGGTGACGATCGGCCATGGCGATCTGGCGGGATATGGTCTCGTGCGCCACGCTGTCATTATAGAGCATCTGCGAGTCTTTGAGGGCGAAAGCCTCCCTCGCTTTCCCGAGCATCAGCAGGGCGCGGGTCTTCTCGTCCATCATGCTGAAATAGCCTCTCGTGTCGCCCCTGCGACGAGCCACCGCCATGGCACTGTCTATGAGGCGGAGAGCCGTAGCGGCGTCGCCATCGGCCAAGGCGACCTCGGTGGCCACGCGGCGCAAATAGTTGGCACCCAGCTCACCGGGCGGCAAGAAGGCGCGCCCCTGCTCCAGGCAAATGTGGGCAGAGTCTGGCATCCGCATGGCGTTGTAGGCGCGGGTGAGGGCCATAAGTGCGTAGAAGATGTCGCTTCGGAAGAAAGCATCGTTGCTGCTGCCGCGGGGGCCATATTTCTTTCGTCCCTCCTCAGACTGGCGAAGCCAAGACAAGGCCACGTCGCGGAGCTTAGGATAGTCTCCATTGGCCTCAATCACAGAGACGTAGGAGTCTGTGATGGAGCTGCGCAGCTCAATGATGTTTTCCTCGTCGGTCTCGCGGTCATTGTCTAGCATATTGAGCGCGGCCTCATAATGCTCCTGCGCCCGTTTGGCGTCGTCTAGGGTGTAGAAGATGTCTCCGCGCACCTCTTGGGCGTTGGCCATGCCATACTGGTCGTCTCGCCTCTTGGCGTGAGTGTAGAGGGTGTCGGCATAGCTGAGGGCCGAACCTATGTCGTTTTGCTCCAATTTTTTGCGGATTCGCATTGCCCCGATGCGATAATACGTCTCGTAGAAGCCATTCTTTTCCATAAAGGCCATGAAGCCATCCACGAGGGGAAAGTAGCGCGCCCAGTCGTGGCGCGAGGCCAACGAGACAAGCAAGTCGTGGCGGGCGTAACATCCGTGGGTGGCGTCGGAGGCAGCATCGGAGGCCGCTATGTAATCGTCATATACCGCCAGGGCGTCGTCTCTCTCCTGGAGCCCGTCGGCAGTATCGGCCATCAGGGCCAAGCGTGCCACCCTCTCAGCGGCCGGCAGCCGCCGCAACGAGCGCAGCGTGGAGTCGGCCCACGCCGACGGGCGCAAGCCACCCAACAAGCCCGCCGCCCAAACTGAGGCGCACGCCACGAGCTGCAACACTATGAGTAAGAACGACCTTTTTCCCATTGTCACTTCAAATTTATGCAGTTCATTGCAAAAACGAAGCCATACGGAACCACGATTTTTCAGAATTGGAAATATATGAATTTCTGGAGGTCGGCGGTGACGAACTGATATATGACCAACACGGCCACGATGACGGCCAAAGCCATGACAGGCAACGGCAGCGAGGCGAAGACAACGCGATAGCGCCGTTTGAGTCTGTCGGGGAGCCAATGGACAACCATCCCCACCACAAAGAGAATGAAGACGGATGAGTAGGCCGCGAGGATGTCCGGAACCTGCGCCAAGTTCCACGGCGAGCCAATTTGGCCGACCATCTGCGTGGCGGTCTCCCAGGCCACCTGATTGGCCTCGGCGGGGTTGAGGTTAGAGCCGGCGCGGAAAAAGAGCCTTGTGAAAGATATGTAGACAAAGGTCTGCGCTATGGCCCAAGCCCTCTCCAGCCACGCCATCTGCCAAGGGCCTCCCAAGGCGTTGTAGGCGCTGCGCGCCACGCTGCACGCCGCGATGACGCCCATCCACACCGCGGCCATCTTCATGACCGGCCATCCGCCCCAAGCCGCCACCGCGGCGCAGCAAGCGAAGATGGCCGTGGAGATGGCAGCGCGACCGTGAACGCCAATGCCGCTCCACCACCGCCATATTAGGATGCCGATGCCATTGAGGCCGCCCCAAATCATAAAATTCCAGCTAGCCCCGTGCCACAGGCCGCCCAAGAGCATTGTGTTCATGCGGTTGACATTGCTGGTGATGCCCTTGCGCTTGTCGGGCCGCAAGATGGCCTCCACCACGCACCAGCCCGCCACGGCCACCACGGCCACGGCCACCCACACAGAGCCAGACAATATGGTGCCGACAACGGCTATGGTGAAAATGACCGCATAGGTGCCAAACGAGGCCGTGCGGTTGCCTCCCATGGAGATGTAGAGATAGTCTTGCAGCCACTTGGAGAGCGATATGTGCCACCTTTTCCAGAATCCGCCGCAATTGGTGGCCTTATAGGGCGAGTTGAAGTTGATGGGCAAATAGAAACCCATGATGAGGGCCACGCCTATGGCGATGTCGGTGTAGCCGGAGAAGTCGGCATAGACCTGGAGAGAGTAGACAAAGAG
>CAKUYZ010000009.1 GCA_934717675.1 uncultured Bacteroidales bacterium | reverse complement strand
GTGGCCGTCCCTCTCGGAAGACGGGTGCAAAGGTAGGGACTTTTCTCTCCCCCGCAAGGGGGCGGGGCGGGATTTTTGCGCTCCCTTGGAACACCCTACCGTTTGTGTTGTGGCTATCAGTCTGTTAGACTAATGTTAAATAACATAAATGTAACAATTGGCGGCTTAGACGTTGAAGAATTCAACAGCGTCATAGAGCCTTTTGGCTTGCTCGTCGAGGTTCTCCGAGTTTTCGGCGAGCGACTGCGCGTTGTTGGCATTGGCGCGCAGGAAAGCGTTGAGGTCTTGCAGAGCGGCGTTGATCTGCTCCGAGCTCACGCTTTGGGCGGAGCTGGACTTGGAGATGTCCGCAATGAGGCGGTTGGTTTGGTCCATACTGGGCATGGCCTCGCTGAAGACTTGGCGGGCCATATTGTTGAGCTTGATGCCGTCTGCCGTGAGTTGGCTAATCTTGTCTGCCGCGCCGCGACTCAAGCTGGCGAGGTTTTGCACCTCCTTGGCGACAACGGCGAAGCCACGGCCCTTGGAACCCGCCCTCGCCGCCTCGACAGCGGCATTGATGGAGAGGATGTTTATCTGCCGGGCTATGTCGCCGACAATTGACGTTTGCCGCGCAATGTCGTTATTAATGGCGAAAAGTGGCTTAAGCCTCTCGGCAAGTTCCGCGACGCGGGAGTAAGAAGAGGAGAAGGAGCTGTCGGCGTTGCGGGTGTTGGCGTAGTTGAGACGGATGTCGGACGCCATTTGCGCCGTGGTGGACGTGAGGGCGGCCACGTTCTCGGCCTGACGGGACGCCCCTGAGGAGAGGCCTTGCGAAAGCTCAGCCACCTGCTGGCTTGAAGAGTTGAGCAAATCGGAACCCATCTTGATGTCTGTGACGATGTGCGACAGCCTCTCGCACATCAGCTTGACGGATGCCGTCATGGCCCGCACCTCATCTCCGCCTCGGTTGTCATTTAGCTCATCAAGGTTGACCTTGAGGTTGCCGTCCGCCACATTGGCTATGGCGCGAGAGAGCTGGCCGAGCGGGCGAGAGAGCCAACGCCGGAGCAGCAGGACGACGAGAATGGTGACGGCAATGAGCATGACCACCAACATGGCGATGGACTGGAAGAAAGTGGTGCGAGCCACGGAAAGCAGCTGACTGTCTGACACGGCCATGAGCAAAGACCAGCCTGGCGTGGCCCCGATGGGGCAACAGGTGGCGAAGAATGTGTCTCCATTTGGCAAAGTGACATAGCCAGCCCCCTCTTGGCCCTGCTTGACCGCGGAGGATATGGAGTCGACGCCGCGGCTCTTGGGCGCGATGGAGTCGAGATTGCACTTCATGAGCAGCGACCTATCGGCAGAGCCAATGACCGTGGCTTTCTCATCCAGCGCCCATATGAAGCCGCCGCCGGCAACGGTGTCTTGCGCCACAAAGGCGGAGAGCGTGGACAGGCCCACGTTAGCGGCCAGGCAACCGACCGTGACGCCATCGGCCGACTTGATTGGCACAGCCACGGTATATTTCATCTCGCCTGTGGACTTGGAGAAGTCGGGACTAGTCATGGCCGAGGCGGCACCTTGGTCCATAATGGTCTTGAAATACGCGCGGTCGGCCAAGTTCCTACCCTCGATGAAGCCGCGGCCAGCCACGTAATAGTCGCCCGTTGGGGTTATGACCATAAGCATGGAGAATTTGTCAGAACACGCGGCCGCCTTGCTGGCCAAATAGGCCGACATGGACTCCCACTGCATGGTCTGCACCTCGGAACGCTGGGCAATCCAGTCAAGTTCCTCGACCAAATTGTTCAAACTCATGGAGACCTGGCTTGTGGTCTTGCGCGAGAGAAGAAGTTGCGTGGTCTCAGTGCTTTCTTGCTGATTTGACAAGATGGTGCGGAAGTTGACCACGGCCGATATGAGCATTGCCGCAGCCACAGTTGGCACGAGCGCGCAAAGCACCTTATTGCTGAGTTTCATTGTGGTAGTGATAATGAAGAAACGGAAGGCGGCAAGGTTGGACTATGCGCCATATCTCGCACCGCCTATATGGCGAGTTCTACGAAAAAGAACAAGCTAATGTTTTGCCGAACAGAGCAGACCTTCACCATTATTTACAAACTGGCCTGCGAAACACAAAAGCCCCGCCCGCCAAAAGCAAGGCGGACGGGGCTATCTCCACATAAGCGGAAATTGTGAGAACCCCAAAGTTAAGCCTTAGTGAGCCTTTGAAAAGCCACTCGTTGAAACCCGCCAGGCAAACAGATGACGCCAACGTAGGCGAAGCCATATTTTGCGAGAAGGTGACGCATGATGACATTGTCTTTATGCGTGTCTACGCGCAAATCGGGGACGGCAGAGCAAAAGTCCATGACGGCGGAAAAGACACCCGGCGCGCTGCCATCAGAAGCGAGACGATGGAGGACAAAACATTCGCCACCAGGACGCTGCCAACCGGGGCCGTCCGTCACCACCGCATAGGTGGGATCTGGGCCATGAAGCAAAGCGAACGTGGCAACAGGCCGGCCATCCGCCTCGACAATGTGACTGACACGCGCAGCCACGTCCGTCTCGAAAAGGGAATCTTGCGGCTCGCCCTCAGGCCATTGCGCCATATTGCCACTCTGGCGCATGATGAGGCGGGCGGCGTCGCGGAGGCGGAGGATGACGGGGAGATCGGCAGGGGATGAAAGTCTGATTTTTAATTCCATACGCACATTTGATTGAGAAAAGCAGGTCGGGCTCCGGCAATCCCGCCAAAGCCCGACCTGTGAGAAAGAATCTAGAAGTCCGCGCGACCGGCTACTTATACAGTTGCGTGGCTATGAGCTCCAAGTCGCGGTATTGAGCCTCAACCTCCTTTTGCAGGTCGGCGCGTCCTGCGCGGCTGAGGCTGTTGAGAATCTCATAATAGATGGCCATGGTGCGGCGCACTCCGTCGAAAGAGCCTTGGAGCTTGTCATCGTCGAGATTGAGGTAGAAGTTGAGCTCCTGCCAATTGTCTTTGGCATAGTCGCGGACAATCTCGTCACCCTTGGCCACGCAGTCGTCTCCGGCTGCGCGATAGTAGTCTTCGGCCATAATGAGGCTGAAGTAGTTGTGCGGCACGGCCGGCGCCGGCACTTCATACTGAATCTTATCCAGCACCTCGACGGCCCTGTCTCGCTTGAGGACGGAGTCGGGGCTGCCCGCGGCCTCGTCTAGCAAAGCCGTGGCGAGACGAGTGAGGTGGAGGCGGAGGTTGGTGCCCATTCTGGTCTTATTCTCATCGAGATAGAGACCCGGGGCGTTATAGAAACCCCAACGGAACTTGTGCATGACATTGTCATACATTTTTTCCGTATTGACGGTGCCCGTCATGCCCATCTTGTCTGAAGAACCGTAGATTGGCGCGATTCGCTGCGCCAGCCCCTCAAGGCGGAAGTAGTTGTCTAGGCCGCAATAGTTCTCACGACCAACCGTCACAGCGTAGTAGAGTGGCCTCTTCCAATTGCTGTTTGCCAACATATCCAGCACCATGAGGTGGTTTTTGAGGATGTAGTTGCCAGGGATGGAGAAATTGACCGCCTTGGCCATGAGGCGCGCGTCGGCGGGAGACACCGCCCCACCCTCAATGGCGGCAGCGGAATCGACAGGGAGCGTGAACTTATGCCCCGGGATGAAGCACACACGGCCGGAGGCACCCTGGAGGGTCTTGGTGCGCGGGTCGTCAGACCTCACGAAATTGATGACGTCCTTGAGGTTCATGGCGCCCTTCTGCATATCGACAAGATAGACGACATCGCGGTCGTGCGTATACTGGTCATGCGTGAAGCTGATGGGCACAGGGTCGCTCTCATAGGCCTTGCGGAGCATTTGGTCGCAATACCACTCTGTTTGGAGGTAGGAGAGGTTGCAGACGCGCACGTCGGTGCGGCAGCCCTCCACCTCTTGGGCGTACCAGAGTGGGAAAGTGTCATTGTCTCCGTTGGTGAAGATGACGGCGTCCTCGTCACAAGAATTGAGATAGTTATACGCAATGTCGCGGGCAATGGTGCAGCCCGACCTGTCATGATCGTCCCAGTTTTGTTGCGCCATGACGCACGGCACGGCCACGAGGCATATGACAGAGGCGGCCACCGTGGCGACGAGGCGCGGCACACGCGCACGCGAGAGCCACTCAATGACCTGAAGCACGCCTAGGCCAATCCAGATGGCAAAGGCGTAGAACGAGCCGGCGTAGGCGTAGTCGCGCTCACGCGGCTGGAGAGGAGTCTGATTGAGATAGAGGACAATGGCGAGGCCCGTCATGAAGAAAAGCAGCATGACGATCCAGAAGTCGCGTTTTTGCCTTCCGGCGTGGAAGAAGAGACCGGCCAAACCGAGCAGAAGCGGGAGCATGAAATACGTGTTATGCCCCTTGTTCTCCTTCAGACTGTCTGGCAAAAGGCTCTGGTCTCCGAGCATCCAGTTGTCAATGGGCGCGATGCCAGTGATCCAGTTGCCGTGCGTGAGTTCGCCGTGGCCCTGAATGTCGTTTTGCCTTCCGCAGAAATTCCACAAGAAGTATCGGAGATACATGAAATTGATCTGGTAGGAGAAGAAGAACCTGAGGTTCTCAGCGAAAGTGGGGATAGTGACCACCTGACGCTCCCCGTCGTCCCCCTCCACTTGCACCTTGGCGCCGCGGAAGTGGCTCCACGCCTTGTATTGGTCGATATGGCTTTGCTGGCTGCTATACATCCTGGGGAAGAGCACCGACGCCTGATACTTATAGACGGGCTTACGCTCTACCTCGACATACTTGCCGTCTTTGACCATATAGACAGGCGCGCCCTCCTCTTGCTGCGAGGCCTTGCGGTCTAACGGCGACGCAAAAGTCTGGCCATAGAAGAGAGGGCGATCGCCATACTGCTCACGGTTGAGGTAGTCAATGAGAGCGAAGACGTTGTCCGGGCTATTCTGATCCATAGTGGGGTCGGCCGCCGAGCGGATGACGACCATAGCGAAAGACGAGTAGCCGAGGATGATGACAGCCACGGCGGCCAAAATGGTGTTGGCCAAAGCTTTGCCTCGGCGGAGCGTGAAGATGATCCCCCAGATGAGGCCGGCCACGAGGAGCAGCATCCAGAAGATGGCGCCGCTATTGAGTCCGAAGCCCAGGTCGTTGACAAAGAAGAGGTCGAAGTAGCCCGCTATCTTGACGAGGCCGGGGATTATGCCATAGAGAATGACACCCAGGATGACGCACGAGATGGCGAGGGCCGCAATGACGCCGCGCGGCGTGGCCTTATACTTGCGGAAATAATAGACCAGCCCGATGGCCGGGATGCAGAGCAAATTGAGCAAATGCACGCCTATGGAGAGGCCCATGAGGTAGGCAATGAGGATGATCCACCTGTTGGCGTGAGGCTCATCGGCCACATTTTCCCACTTCAGGATGCACCAGAAGACTATGGCAGTGAAGAAAGACGACATGCCGTAGACCTCGCCCTCGACAGCGGAGAACCAGAAAGTGTCTGAAAAAGTGTAGGCCAGCGCGCCAACCATGCCGGCGCCCATGACAGCCCACACGCGCCACGGCTCCTGCTCGGCGCCGGCCTCGGACACATGGCCGTCAATGACAATCTTGCGCGCCAGGTGCGTGATGGTCCAGAAAAGGAAGAGGATGGTGAAGGCGCTGGCCAAGGCGGACATGATGTTGATGAACTTGGCCACCAAAGTGACATTTGGCGCGGCGATGGCGAACATCCTGGCTATGATCATAAAAAGGGGCGCTCCGGGAGGGTGCCCCACGAGGAGCTTATCCGCCGTGGAGATGAACTCACCACAATCCCAAAAACTTGCCGACGCCTCGGTCGTCAAGATGTAGGTGACGGCTGCGACGAGGAACGCCACCCAGCCCATCACGTTGTTGATAAAGTTGTAACGCTTCATTAGCTTGCGCTCAATTACGGCTATGTGTTATAAAGTGCTAGCCGCGAAGTTAAGATTAAAATTCAATCAGCGGCTAAATCATTATCTTCGCGGAGGCAAACCTGAAAAACACTACAAACCCATGAACATATTGCTTATTGGCGGCGGCGGGCGCGAAAACGCCATTGCCTGGAAACTGAAGCAGAGCCCCAAACTGGACAAACTCTTCATTGCCCCCGGCAACGCCGGCACCGCCTCGCTAGGGCAGAACACGGCCCTGGATCCCAACGACCACAAGGCCGTGTGCGACTTTGTGACTGCCAATGGCATAGACATGGTGGTGGTGGGGCCGGAGGAGCCTCTGGTGAAGGGACTTCATGACGCCATATTGGCAGACAGCCGCACGGCCCGCATCCCCGTGATTGGCCCGCAGGCCAAGGGCGCGGAGCTGGAGGGCAGCAAAGACTTCGCCAAGGCGTTCATGACGCGCCACAACATCCCGACGGCGCGCTACCGCAGCTTCACGGCAGAGAGCCTGGCCGACGGGGAGCTATTCCTGGAGAGCCTGAAGCCCCCCTACGTGCTCAAGGCAGACGGACTAGCAGCCGGCAAAGGCGTGCTGATAATAAACGACCTGGCCGAGGCGAAGAAGGAGCTTGGCGAAATGCTTGGCGGCATGTTCGGCGCGGCGTCGCGGACGGTGGTCATTGAGGAGTTTTTGAGCGGCGTGGAGCTGTCGGTCTTCGTTTTGACAGACGGCGACGGCTACGTGATATTGCCGGAAGCCAAAGACTACAAGCGCATTGGCGACAATGACGAGGGTCCGAACACTGGCGGCATGGGCGCAGTGTCTCCCGTGCCTTTTGCCGACGCGGCTTTCATGGCCAAAGTGGAGGAGCGCATTGTTCGCCCGACGGTCGAGGGACTGAAGAAAGATGGCATACCATATAAAGGTTTCATATTCCTCGGCCTCATAAACTGCGGCGGCGAGCCGATGGTGATTGAATATAACGTGCGCATGGGCGACCCCGAGACAGAAGTGGTGATGCCGCGCCTCAAGACCGACCTGGTGGAACTGCTTGAAGCCACGGCGGCAGGCCGCCTCAAAGAGAAGAAGGCCGAGGCCGACCCTCGCACGTGCGTGACGGTCATGATGGTGTCTGGCGGCTACCCTGGCCACTATGAGAAAGGCAAGGCCATGAACGGCCTGGACCGGACGGACGGGCGCAGTATCTTGTTCCACGCAGGCACCAAGCTCACGGCCGAGGGACAGACGGTGACAAGCGGCGGCCGCGTGATTGCCGTAAGCTCGCTCGGCGACAGCATAGAAGACGCCCTGGCCAAGAGCTACGCCAACGTGACGCGCATATCTTTTGACGGCGCGTTCTACCGCAAAGACATTGGCCAAGACATGATCCGAATCCGCGACTCCAGGCGGTAGGCCCGCACGATACGCCCAAAGCCTTGTTCCGTCTATTCTCACAAAACAACCCCGTGGCCTACGCCGCGCTGCTGGCACTGCTGGTGGCGTTGCGCGGCAGGCTCATTTATGACCCCGGCCGATATGTTGTGGCGGACACCCCCGACCTGTTCTCGCCCCTGTGGCAGCATCTGATGGGGCACGTGGCAGCCGGGAGCGGCCTCGCCGTGCTGCTGGCCGTGGCGGTCACTTTCTTGTGCGCCCTCATGGTTAACAACTTGGTGAACCGCTACAACCTGGTGGGGCAGCAAGGCGTGTTGGGAGGCATGGCTTTCGTGATTTTGTGCGGCGCGTTCAGGCTCTCGTTGGCCTTTCAGCCCTCGTTCGTCTTCGCCTTGGCTCTCATCTGGGGGCTGGACCGCCTCTTCTCCGCCACGGGCAAAGAGCGGCCAAACGCCAGCGTGGCGTGGGGTTTCGCCATAGTCAGCGCGGGGTCGCTCGTCTGGGTCAAGGGATTGGTTTTCATACCTTTCCTTTTCGTCTTGCTCTTCTTGTTGCGCGTCAACTCCTTGCGGTGCGTCATGGCGGGCGTTGTGGGCGTGGCGGGCGTGGCGTTGGTGGCCACGACATTCACGCTCTTCGCCCCCGACCCTGCCGAGACGGCGCGCGCCTTTGTCCGCTCCGGATTCGCCACGCTGCCTTATTGGAGACTTGGGCCGGCCTCCATCACATATCTGGTGGTGACGCTGGGCTCCGCAGCCTTGGCCGCGGCCTCGGCACAGCGGCATATTCTGGAGATGAGCATCACGGTGAGCCGTCGCATCCGCGCGGCGGAGTGGGTGTTCTTCTTCACCGTGTTCCTGGCCATCTTGCCGGGTTTCTCATTAGACATACAGATTCTCACCGCCATTGGCGCGTCGATGCTGCTGCCGCGCCTGCTGTGGTCGCTCGGCGAGCGGGGGCGCGAGGCGTTGCCCGCGGCACTGACGGCGGTGACGGCCTGGATCATATACGCATAGCTCGCCATGGCGATAGACTGGGTGATACAACCTCCATCTCTGGTTCGGTGGATGTTTCCGCGCTCCCTGTGGCGAGACCGCGACCACAAGCGCAAACGTGTCTTCTTGACGTTTGACGACGGCCCCGTGCCGGAGCAGACGCCATGGGTGCTGGACCTGCTGGACAAGTATGACGCCAAGGCCACATTCTTCTGCGTGGGCGACAACGTGAGGAAACACCCCGACATTTTCCAAGACATAGTGGCCCGCGGCCACACTGTCGGCAACCACACATTCAACCATCTGCCGCTCTTCAAAGTGGGCTGGGCGGAATTCTCAGCCAACGTGGACAAGTGCCAGGCGGCCGAGGGTTGGGGCGCCGAGCTGCTCCGCGCCCCGCACGGACACATGACGCCTTGGCACGCCTGGCGGTTGACGCGGAGCCGATTTCGCCGCGTGGTGTTTTGGGACGTGATGCCCAAAGACTACGACAACCGCCTCACCCCCGAACAAGTGATGGAGAACGTCCGACGCTTCGTGCGCCCAGGCTCCATAATAGTTTACCATGACTCCATAAAGGCGGGCGAGCGGATGCGCCACGCTCTGTCTGGCACATTGGAGACGCTAAAGGCGCAGGGCTACGAGTTTGCCAAACTGTGACGGGGCCGCCCGCGAGCCCCGAGGAGGGCCGAAGGAAGCAGTGCGCAAATTGGCGCGAAGAGATGCTGAGCCCCTTATAAAAACTGTTAATATCACCGCCGTGGCATAAATTTGGGCTAAATTTGTCAGTAATATAGTCTTGCTATATGCCTAATCAGACAAACTCAGCCGCGGCCCGCAAGCTGCGCAGCTCATATTTCACCACAACCATAAGCATTGCCCTGGTGCTGTTCCTTCTGGGCATGATAGGCCTGCTGATGCTGAACGCGAGCCGAGTGTCGGCCTACGTGAAGGAGAATCTGTGCCTGACCGTGACGTTCTCTCCCGACGCCCGCGACGCCGAGGTGCGTCAGATTGAGAAACAGCTGTTGGCCTCGCCGCAGGTGAAGTCGGTCAAGTATATCGACAAAGACGAGGCGGCCCGTCAGATGCAGGAGAATCTTGGAGAGGACTTCGTGGCCACGCTGGACATGAACCCCCTCCTGCCCTCGATGGAGGTGAAGCTCTTCGCCGACTATGCCGACGAGCAGGGCATGGCCGCCGTGGCGGAGACCATCCGCGGGTATAAGCCAGTGCGCGAGGTGTATTTTGAGCAAGACGTGGTGAACCTTATCCATGACAACATACGCAAGATTTCCCTCGTGCTGCTGTGCTTCTCGGCGGTGATGCTGCTCGTGGCCGTGACGCTCATCAACAACACCGTGCGCCTGATGGTATACAGCAAGCGATTCCTGATCCGCACCATGCAGCTCGTGGGGGCCACCCGCGGCTTCATCCGTCGGCCGTTCCTGCTGTCTAGCGTGGCGCAGGGCCTGGTGGGCGGGCTTGTGGCCAACGCCATGCTGGCCGTGGTCATCTTCCTGGCGGCGCGCGAGTTGCCGGGCGTGATCAACTTCGGCGACGTGTATTCCGTCTCGGCACTGTTCGGCACTGTTTTCGCCATCGGCGTGCTGATGACCATAGCCTCGACGGCCAGGTCTGTGAACAAATATCTGGGCCTGCGGACGGCGGACCTCTACGTATAAAAGAAATCATAACGACAAGGAGACAACAAAAATGGCAAACATGACAGAGCAGAAGCAGCAGAGTGACGACTTCGCCCTGGGCAAGCAGAACTACAAACTGCTGGCCGCGGGCTTCGGCGTGATAATATTAGGGTTCGTCCTCATGGCCGGCGGCGGGTCAGAAGACCCCAACGTCTTTAACGCGGACGTGTATAGCTTCCGCCGCATCACGCTGGCCCCGATTGTCGTCTTGGCCGGCTTCATTTTCGAGGTCTACGCCATAATGAAGAAATAAAGCGGGAGGAAACGCAATGGACACACTGCAAGCCATACTCTTGGGCCTGCTCCAGGGCCTGACGGAATATCTGCCAGTGAGCAGCAGCGGGCACCTGGTCATAGCCTCAAAGCTTCTGGGCATAGAGCCAGAGCAGAACCTGACGTTCACCATTGTGGTGCATGTGGCCACGGTTCTATCCACCATAGTCATCTTGTGGCGCGAGATATGGTGGCTCATCAAGGGCCTCTTCGAGTTCAAGATGAACGACGCCACACGCTACGCCATATCCATCGTCATCTCCATGATTCCCATAGGCATTGTCGGCGTGTTTTTTAAGGACAAGGTGGAGGAGGTGTTCGGCTCCGGCACGTTCATCGTGGGCCTGATGCTGTGCGTCACCGCCCTGCTTCTCTCCTTCGCCTACTATGCTCGGCCGCGGGCCAAGGAGAGCGTCTCATATCTCGACGGGTTCATCATAGGCCTCTCACAGGCCTTGGCCGTGCTCCCGGGTCTCTCCCGCTCTGGCACCACCATCGCCACCGGCCTCCTGCTTGGGAACAAGAAAGAGACCATGGCGCAGTTCTCATTCCTCATGGTCATCCCGCCCATCTTGGGCGAGGCGTTGCTAGACGGCATCAAGTTGCTAGGAGACAGCGCGGAGGCCATGGCGGCGTCGACGGTCTCCCCCCTTACCATGTTGGCCGGCTTCGTGGCCGCGTTCCTCTCGGGCTGCCTGGCCTGCAAGTGGATGATAGACGTGGTGCGCCGCGGCAAGCTGATATGGTTCGCCATCTACTGCGCCATTGCGGGCGTGTTCACTCTCATATTCTTGCAGTAGGGAGAGTGGAGAGGACATTTGACTTCCTTGGCGGCGAGCAGCTGGCCATTGACAAGCCGCTGACGTGGACCTCGTTTGACGCGGTGAACAAAATACGCTTCCTGCTGAAGCGGCACTTGGGCATCAAAAAGATAAAAGTGGGTCACGCCGGCACTCTGGACCCGCTCGCCACGGGCCTCATAATAGTGTGCACGGGCCGCGCCACAAAGGGTCTGCAAGCCATGATGGACCACGACAAAGAGTATGTGGCGACGCTGAAACTTGGCGCCACGACACCGTCGTTTGACAAAGAGACGGAAGAGGACGCCACATACCCCACGGCCCACATAGACCGCGCGCTGGTGGACAAAGTGCTGCGCGAGCAATTCACCGGCCACATTGACCAAGTGCCGCCAACATTCTCGGCAATAAGGGTGGACGGCCACAGAGCCTACGAGTATGCCCGCAAAGGACGGCACGATGAGATCGAGCTGGCCAGCCGACCCATTGAGATAACGGCCATGGAGGTGGAAGAGTTCGACCCGGAGCGGATGGAGCTGCGACTGCGCATAGAGTGCAGCAAAGGCACATATATTCGCGCCCTGGCCCGCGACATCGGGACGGCACTTGGCTCCGGAGCCTACCTGACGGCACTGCGGCGCACAAGGGTCGGCAACGTGACGCTAGACGGCGCGCTGACCATGGAACAGGTGGAGGAACTGATAAAGAGCCAAAAGCCGCAAGAACAGACAACAGAAGAAAAAAGCGTTTGAAAGGAGATATATGAAACTGTCGGAATTTGAATACCGGTATCCGGAAGAGCAGATTGCGCAATACCCCACACAAAACCGAGACGACGCCCGCCTCATGGTTTTGCACAAGAAGACCGGCGAGATTGAGCACAAGACTTTTAGCGACATTCTCGACTACTTTGACGACCGCGACGTGATGGTGGTCAACAACACCCGCGTATTCCCCGCCCGCCTATATGGCAACAAGGAGAAGACCAACGCCCGCATTGAAGTGTTCTTGCTCCGCGAGCTGAACCACGACCAACACCTGTGGGACGTGCTGGTAGACCCCGCCCGCAAAATACGCATTGGCAACAAGCTGTATTTTGGGGAAGACAACTCCATGGTGGCCGAGGTGATAGACAACACCACGAGCCGCGGCCGCACGCTGCGCTTCCTCTTTGACGGCACCAACGAAGAGTTCCGCGAGGCCCTCTACTCTCTGGGCCAGACCCCGCTGCCAGACTGCATCCACCGCGAGCCGGAGCCGCAAGACGCGGAGGACTACCAGACCATCTTTGCAACAGAAGAGGGCGCAGTGGCATCGCCAACAGCAGCCCTGCACTTCAGCCGTCAGCTATATAAGAGGTGCCAGATCAAGGGCATAGACTTCTCCGACGTCACGCTCCACGTTGGGCTGGGCGGATTTCGCGAAGTGGAGGTGGAGGACCTGACGAAGCACAAGATGGACTCAGAGCAGATGCGAATATTGGACGACGCCGTGCAGCGCATCAACCGCGCGAAAGACGAGCAGAAACAGATATGCGCCGTCGGCACCACCGTGATGCGCGCCTTGGAGACGGCCGTCTCCACCATGGGACACATCACGCCATATGACGGATGGACAAACAAATTCATCTTCCCGCCATACGAGTTCCAGGTGGCCACGTCGATGGTGAGCAACTTCCAGTTGTCAATGTCCACCATGCTCATGCTCGTCTGCGCTTTCGGCGGCTACAACAACGTCATGAACGCCTACCGCAAAGCCATAGAAGAGGGCTACCGCATTGGCCCGTATGGCGACGCGATGCTGATAATATAAAAAGGCACCCCGCCAGTGGGGCGATGAGCCAAAACACCCCGCCAGACCGTCATAGGTCTGGCGGGGTGTGATTTTTTTTCGCGGCAAGAGGCGAACGTGCGCCAAGGCCACCAATCAGGGAGCCTAAGGCTCGGCGGCCGACGCCAAATGCTTGTTATAAAGCCACAGGGATACCACGCCGAGCGACATGACAGCGGCGCCGAGCAAGGCCGGATAGCGATAGCCAAGGCCACACTCAATGGGCAAACCGCCAACGTAGGCGCCTATGGCATTGCCCAGGTTGAAAGCTATCTGGATGAAAGCGGCGGCCATCATCTTGCCGCCATAGGCGTGCTTGAGAATGAGGCTCTGCTGCGCGGGCGAGAAAGAGAACAGAAGCCCCGTCAGAGCCACCATGAGCACCACGGCCACGACGGCCACATGGGCAAAGGCGAACATGGCCACAAGGAGCAGCGCCGCCGCCAGCTGCTCATACATGTCTACCCGCGCCGCGGGGTGGCGCGAGGCCAAGCGCCCGCCAAGCAGGTTGCCGGCCACCATGCCAAGGCCAGCCAGCACCATGAGAGCCGTGCGCCACTCGTCTCCCAAACCCGCTAAAGACCGCATCTGCGGCAGAATGTAGCTATACCAACAAAAAACCGCGCCATTGGAGAACATGGTGGCCGCAATGATGTAGAGAGCCGACGCATGTTTGGCAAAACGGAACTGCCCCCTGACGCCAGTGTCCGGCAGCGGCTCTTGCCACGGCACCCAACGCCACAACGCCCACAGCGTCAGCACACCCCACGCCGAGGCTATGGCAAAAATGGCGCGCCAAGAGAGCGAGACGGCCAACCAGGTGCCCAGCGGCACGCCAACGACGTTGGCCACGGTCATGCCCGCTATCATGATGGATATGGCCACAGTGTCGCGCCCGCCGCGCCCCACCCTCTCAGCCACAATGGAACCCACGCCGAAAAAAGCCCCGTGTGGCAAGCCCGAGACAAAACGCGCCACAAGGAGCATTGCGTAGCCTTGCGAGACGCAAGCCAGGGCATTGCCCAAGATATAGACGGCGAAAAGGCACAGCAACACCCCCTTGAGCGGGCGGCGGAAGGCCACAAGGGTGGTCAGCGGCGCGCCCACGCACACGCCGAGGGCGTAGGCAGAGATGAAATGACCCGCCTGGGGGATGGAGACGCCCATGGCCGAGGCCACATAGGGCAACAAGCCCATCATGACGAACTCAGAGATGCCCAGCCCCAGCGTGCCAGACGCGAGGGCGAGCAACGGTTTTTTGTCCATATGCGAAAGAATGGAAAGGCGGCGGGGCTAGAGGCGCATGACGCCGCAGATGTATGACAGCTTATAGAGCGCCAAGATGAGGAGCGACGGATGGCGCCCCAAGAGGTTATGCTCCATGGGCGCGCGGAAGGCGCGAAAAAAAGAGCAGAAGAGGCGCGAGAGGCGCAACGCGTCAACCCGCTCGTAGGCGGCCAACAGCCGCGAATGCCCCTCGAGCTTGTCGGCGTGCATACTCAGGCTCTGCACAGCTATGCGCACCTTGGAGAGGTATTGCTCCGAGGTGTCGGTATTGTCATGGAAGACGGCGTCGTCAATGTGCTCGATGGAGAAACGCGCCTTCTGGATGGAGGCTCCAAAAAGGGTATCCTCATGCCCATAGCGGTCGAAAGTCTCATCAAAGCGCACAACATCCGCCACGCGGCGCGAGATGAGGAAACTGGAGGAGAGGAACTCCTCATAAGGGTCGCGGCTTCTGCGCCTTGCTGACTTCACCTCGTGGCGCAGGCCATAGCGCAGGCGCAGGGGGTTGGCCACGGCCTCTTTGCCGCGCCTGTAATCAATGCCCCCCACCACCACGTCGGCCTTGCTGGCGGCATCTACATAAAGTTTCAGGAAATCTGGCCTAGCTGGGAAGACGTCAGAATCAAGGAAAAGGAGCATGTCTCCCCTCGCCTCGTCAAGGAGCTTGTTGCGCGTGCGCGCAATGCCCATGTTGCACGGCGAGACAATGTAGCGGCAATGATCCATAGACTCTATGCCGGCGTTCTCCGCCAAGATGCCCATATCCGTCGAGCCGTCGTCAACAACCACGACCTCGGCATCAAGGCCAAGCTCGTCAATCTGCCTGACAAGCTCATCGACCAAGACGACACAGTCATGATTGTAACTGGGAATCAAGACGGAAAGCATAGTGTGGATTGTAAAAGCATACAAAGATAGTCATGCGACATATTTTGCCTATATAAAGACCGTTAACAATTGACAATTAACAGACAACCGCGAATTGGGTTCCAAGAGGCCAAGCCGCAAGATAATATTATTGGGCAAAAAATTGGCGAAGGTGTTGCATATTCGGGGAAAGGATGGTAATTTTGCATCGCAATCGGAAAGAAAAAAGCCGAAGCACCAAATTCTCCAATAGCTCAGTTGGTTAGAGCATCTGACTGTTAATCAGAGGGTCATAGGTTCAAGTCCTATTTGGAGAGCGTAGAGAAAGGGCGTCCAGTCTTTGACTGGGCGTCTTTTTTGTTTATATCCATACGCAAGGTGTGGGTGGCGTGTGTGTTTTTTTTTGGGGGGGGTAAAAAGGGATTGAGGACCGTGGCGGGAGACGGGTTGCAACCCGTCTCTACATGGGGAGAGGACGAGAACAAAAACATTGATGAGCCCACGCCTTACACGTTTTTGGGAAAAGGGATTGAAGACTGTGACGGGAGACGTGGTGAGAACCGTCTTTACATGGGGGGGAAGGTGGAGCGAAGGGTTTGAGAAAGAGGATGTGGCCGTCTCGATGACCAACTTAAAGAATAAATCTAGCCCCCAAGGTCTGCGTGAGACCTTGGGGGCTAGATTGTTTGTTGCGTCCTTCGCTGGTCAGGACGTGAGGTGATTATTTGACGTCAACATCGCAGATAGCCCATACTTTCGTGGGCTCGGACTGAAGTTGTTCCTTCATCTTATTGAAGTAGTCAAACTCTTGGCCTATGAGCATATGGCCGAGGCCCAGGCGCACTGAGAAGCCAATCTGCTTGAGGATGGCAAAAGGCGAGTCGTCCACCTCAGGATAGTCAACCACGTCATAATCTTCAAGGCCGGCCGTCTCGGCAGCATAGTCTATGGCGTCGTCAATGTTGCCAAGAGCGTCAACGAGGCCCAGCGCGAGGGCGTCATAGCCCATCCAGACGCGGCCCTGCGCGATGCTGTCAATCTCTGCATAGGTCTTGCCGCGGCCCTCAGAGACGTGATTGACGAAGGTGTCGTAGGTGTTCTCGACAGAACGCTGGAGGGCGGCCTTGGCCGCCGGGTCGAGAGCCTTGAAGCCCGTGATGACAGGGTTTTTGCTGGACCCCACATAATCGAAGCCGATGCCGGCGTTCTCAGCAGCCTTCTCCACGTTAGGAATCATGCCATAGACGCCAATGGAACCCGTGATGGTGGTGGGCTCGGCATAGATATAGTCTGCCGCGCATGAGATGTAGTAACCGCCCGAAGCCGCGTAGCCGCCCATGCTGACGATGAATGGTTTCTCGGCCTTGGCCAACTTGACCTCGCGCCACACCACATCCGACGCCAAGGCAGAGCCGCCTGGTGAGTTGACGCGCATGACGATGGCCTTCACGTCCTTATCTTTACGAAGCTTGCGGATGGTGGCGGCAAGGTCGTCACCATAGATGTTTGCCTCGTCATTCTCCGACACGCCGTCGAAGATCTGCCCCTCGGCATAGACCACGGCGACCTTGTCGGAGGCCAAAGAGGAGGAGGAGCCGGAGTAGTCATATATGCTCAGCAGATCGAGGTCCTCATCAGGAGCGATGCCGGCCACGGAGCGGAGGCTCTCCTCCACCTGGTCATAGTATCGGCCGCCGTCAATGAGGCCGAGGTTGACAGCCGGCTGACAGTTGCCGGCTATGTAGTCGAGGTTGTCAACGAAGTTGTCCAATTCTGCCGCCGCGATGTGGCGAGCCGCCGTGATGGAGTCTCGCATCTCATTCCACACCACATCCACCAGCCTCTGGTTCTGAGCCTTGTCTTCGGGACTCATTGAGTCGCGGAAAAAAGGCTCCACCGCGCTCTTATACTTTCCGTGCTTAATGATGTCGAAACTTATGCCGAGCTTATCGGCCAAGCCCTTGTAGAACAGCTTGGAGACCATGGGGCCATCCATACCAACCATGCCCTCTTGCGCCACAAAGACAGAGTCCGCGGCTGTGGCCACATAGAGCGCGGCGCAAGACATTATGGCGTTGTCAAAATAATATACGGGTTTGCCGCTCCTCGTCTTGAAGTCGGCAATGGCGTTGCGCAGGGCGCGGGCGTTGGCCAAGTTGGTGCCCACACTAGCGCCTTTGACGTAGAGGGCCACCACGTTGTCGTCATCAGCGGCGGCGTCGAGGTTGTCGCACAGCGTGTTGAGGCCATGCACGGCAGACGCGCCGCTAAAAGCGTTGCGCACGCGGTATGACGGGGAGTCCATGTCGCGGTCGGCGAGCGGCTCGGAGATGTCGAGCGTGATGACGGTGCCCTTCCGCACCTCAGGCTCTTCGGAACTCATCGAGGCCGTGGCTATGGCGCTGATGACGATGAGCGGTATCATGAACAGCAGGAACGCCGCCAAGATGACCGCCGCGAAGGTTAACAGAAATTGTTTCATTTGTCTTAGAACGTTGATATTTGGTTTTTAGATCTTTAGGCTGAGTTTTGGTGTGTCAGTCAACCTCTTCATATGATATGTACTCACCGCCCAGGACGTCGGAGAGGGTCTGCCCCTGGCGTCTTCTCACCCTCAGCACCTCTTCTGTTTTTCCCCACCCGAAGCGGGTCTTCCGCCCCTTGGGCTTCTCGGTCGTCTCTCGGCCGGCGTCTTGTGGCTGCGTGAAGCCCGCCTTGCGCATCATGCTCTTGGCAAACCTCTTGAGCAGCCATGGCATGGCGAGGGCGAAGACAAATTTGAGCGCGTAGATGACTATCGCGATGGTGAGCAGCGTGGCCAAAAATTGCTCCATAGGCTCAATTGTTATCTTTTCCGCACATTGCCTCAATGCTTTTCTTGACGTTCTCCATAAGCCACAAGGGCGTTGACGTGGCCCCCATGATGCCCACGGGCCCATTGCACCCATCAAGCCATTGCGGCTCCACCTCGTCTTCCGCCGTCACGAAGTGGCTGTCTTCGTTTATTTGCCGGCAGATGTCGAAGAGGACCTTGGAGTTGGAACTCTTGGCCCCGCCCACGAATATTATGGGCGAGTGAGACTTCGCGAAGGCCTCCATGCCCTCGGCCCTGGCTGCCATCTGTCGGCAGACGGTGTCATGCACCGTCACCGGGGCCGACGAACGGCTCTTGATGAGCGCGGCGATCTTGGCATACTCGGCAGGGTTTTTCGTAGTTTGGGCGAAAAGTTCCACGGGCTTCGCCGGGTCCACAAGGCCAATTTGCCCAGCGTCTTCCAACAATATGCCGCGACCCACAATTTGCCCCATGAGGCCAATGACCTCGGCGTGTCCCTTCTTGCCAAACACCACCACTTGGCCGTCGCGGCCAATCATCCGGGCGTCGGCTTGGCGAATGCGCTCCTGGAGCTTCAGCACCACGGGGCATGTGGCGTCAGTGAGGCTCAAGCCGTTGGAGCGCACAGTGGCATAGCTCGACGGCGGCTCGCCGTGGGCACGGAAGAGGACGGACACGTTGTGCAGGCTGCCAAGGTCTTTGGCCTCGATGACCTTCAGCCCCTTGCCCCGCAGGCGGTCTATCTCCCTGCCGTTGTGGACAATGTCTCCCACGCAGTAGACGTCTTCGCCGCGACCCAGTTGAGCCTCCAGCGTGGCTATGGCCCGGCGCACGCCGAAGCAGAAGCCGGAGTTGGAGTCTATCTCGACAATCACTACCCTATGAGGTGAAGACTGGTCAAATGATTGAGAATGAAATCATACTGTTGCTGGCGCGTCATGTCGCTATTGTCCAGCACCACGGCGTCGTCGGCCTTGCGGAGTGGGCTCACGGCCCTGGTGCTGTCTTGCCTGTCGCGGTCCACCACGTTGGCCAAGACATCGGCGAAGACGGGCTTCTGGCCTTTGGCCACCATCTCGTCGTAGCGTCGGCGGGCGCGCACCTCGGGCCTGGCCGTCATGAAAATTTTCAGGTCGGCGTTTGGGAAGACGACGGTGCCAATGTCTCGACCGTCCATTATGACGCTGCCCTTGCGGCCCATCTCCCGCTGCCACTCCGTGAGTTTCTCCCTCACCGCGGGGATGGCGCTCACTGGGCTCACGGACTGGCTCACGGCCATGCCGCGGATCTCATCTTCCACGTTCTCGCCGTTGAGGAAGGTGGTGTTGCGGCCGCGTTCCTGGTCGAAACTGAACGAGATGTGGACCTGCGGCAGCAAAGCCACCACGCCGGCCTCGTCGACGCCAGTTGGCGAGACCAGCCCCGCGCGGATGCCGGCAAGAGTGACGGCGCGATACATGGCTCCGGTGTCGATGTAGGCAATGCCGAGGGCCTTGGCCACCTCTTTGGCCACGGTGCTTTTGCCGCAAGACGAGTGGCCGTCTACGGCTATGACGATATTTTTAAGTGGTTTCATCTGTGTCTTTTCTTAACAAGGAAGCGGAGCGACAGGCGCGCGGCCACTCCCACCAGAGCCGTCACGAGCAGCGCGAAGATGGCGGAATAGGCAAGGTAGCGCGTCTGGGCCGAGGCGTAGGCCGAAGTGTCGAAACAGAGGGCGTAGACCTGCTGGTTGACGAGCGAGTCTTGCGCGGCAATCTCGGCCATCTTGCCGTCTAGCCTGCGCGCCGTGGCCATGGGCGACACGCCCGCGTGAGCGTCTCGCGGCTCCATGGCGGCCAATACTTTCTCTCCGGATGGGAGCGCAAGGCGATACACACCTACGTAGTCGGCCTCGGAGTCGGGATGGCGGGTTATGGCGAAGGTGGACGTTGTCCGTTTTATCGCCGTGCGGCTGGTGTCTGACTGGCTCACCAACTGGTCGCGCCTTGCCACGCCGGCCTTGTCGGCCCTCTTGATGAGCCAATAGCCCGTGTGCGTCACGCTGTCCGCCCTAAGGGCGAAATATATTGGCACCACGCCTCGCTGCAGACTCCCCAGTGGCGTCACGCCCGGCCCCGCCTCACGGCCTATGACGCGCCCCCCGCTCATGTCGGCCTCGCCATTGACGGGGCCAAGCGCCCACGTCTCGGCCCTGTAAGGGTCGAAGAGGAGCAGCGAGGCCACGAAGACCGCCGCCAAGGCGACTATGGAGGCCAGCTTGCGCCAATTGACGCCCCCCCGCCTCTGGCTATTGATGATAAGCCTCGCGATGAGCGCCAAGACGGCTATGACGACGACAACCGTCAGCACCTGCTCGTTTTCCATGACCTGCGCGTGGGTGAATGCTTACTTCGCGTCGGGGTGGCTGACCACCTGATAGTCCAGCCCGTCGATGAAGTAGTCGGAGTAATAGTCCCTGCCCTTGAGTTCCATATAGGCTTTCTTGGCGGCGAGCGTGTTGAGGGTCGTCTCGCACGCGTCTTTGCCATCGGTCTCGGCCTCCATCTTAGACTCTATGGTCTCCAGAGCCTTCTCCACGTCGGCCATCGAGGTGCGCTTCTCGCACAGCACGCCCCTTACGGCCACTTCCTGGCCAATAAGGGACGGGTCGAAAGAGCCAATCTGGCCACCGGCCTCCACCCTCACCTTGCTCTGCCGCTCGGAGTCGGATATGAAGCATCGCCTGCCGCTCTTCTTGCATGTGTGGCGCACGAAGCCGCGGATCACGAGCGTGTCTCCCACGCGCGCCTCGGCCACGCCGAGCAGAGAATCTACAGTGATGGATCCCTCGGCCAAGTCGGCGCTCTCCGCGGGGCGGGAGCATGAAGTGAGGGAGACGGCGGCCGCGGAGACCGCCAAGAGGAGCATTTTCTTTGTCATAACCAATGTGTTGCGCACCGGCAGTCGCAGCAAGGCCAAGAGCCTGGCGCGACAAGGCGCGGAGCAGCGCAAATGTAGCTATTTATCTCGAAATTGTGACAGCGGCCGCAACCGCTATACGACGCGACAGAGCGCACAAAATGAGTAAATTCGCGACTATGGATACGACGGCAAATACAAAACAGCTGACGCGGGGCGGCGAGCCGGGCTTCTGGTCCCGCCACCGCAGCGCGCTGTCCCTGGCCCCTCTGGCTTTTTTCCTCCTGGCCTATTTGGGCGGCTCGGTCGCCGTGGGCGACTTTGACAAGATACCGATGACGGTGGCTTTCCTACTGTCGTCATGCCTGGCCATAGGCGTGAGCCGAGGCAGCCTCAACAAGCGCATCTCGCGGTTCTCTGCGGGGGCGGGAGACCGCAACATACTGCTCATGGTGTGGATCTACGTCTTGGCCGGGGCCTTTGCCTGCACCGCGCAGCGGCTCGGCTCCATTGACGCCACCGTGGCCCTGACGCTCCGCGCCTTGCCGTCTCAGATGGTGTTCGTGGCCCTCTTTGTGGCCGCGGCCTTCGTCTCGCTGGCCATAGGCACTTCGGTAGGCACCGTCGTGGCTCTTGTGCCCATTGCGGCGGGCGTGGCCGAGGGGCTGGGGCAAGAGCCCGCGACGCTGGCCGCCCTTGTGGTGGGCGGGGCGTATTTCGGGGACAACCTGTCATTCATCTCAGACACAACCATCGCCGCCACGCAGACGCAGGGCGTCCGCATGGCCGATAAGTTCAGGCAAAACGTGAAGATAATATGGCCGGCCGTGGCCGTTATGCTGGCCTATTGCGTGGCGATGGGCATAGGGTCTGACGCCATCGTGCCCACTTCGCCGGTCAACCTGCCCCTCGTCATACCCTACGCCGCCGTCATAGGACTGGCCATTGTGGGCATCAACGTGATGGTGGTGCTGCTGGTGGGCGTGGGCCTGGCGGCGCTCATTGGGATGATTGGCGGGCGGCTGACGTTTTGGGAGTGCCTGCGCTCCGTGGGCGACGGCGTGAGCGGTATGGGAGACCTTATCATCGTGGCCATGCTGGCGGGCGGCATGCTGGAGCTGATAAGGGCCAACGGCGGGCTCAAGCTCATCATTGGCCTCTTGCAGCGCGGCATAAGGGGCAGGCGCGGGGCGCAGGCCGCCATTGGCGCGCTTGTGGCCATGGCCAACGTCTGCACAGCCAACAACACGGTGGCCATCATCACGGTGGGGCGCATAGCCCGCGACATATCGGACCGCTTTGGCGTGGACCCGCGGCGCACGGCCAGCCTGCTAGACACAGTGGCGTGCTGCGTGCAGGGGCTGCTGCCCTATGGCGTGCAGATGTTGCTGGCGGCCAAGCTGGCGGGCTGCTCGCCGCTGGACATATTGCCCTGCATGTACTACCCGGCCCTGCTGGGCGCGTGCGCGGCCGTGGCGGCTTGGAGAGACAAAGGGTCGGCCGGTAAGGCGGCCGTTGAAACAGACAACGGACAACAACAATAAGGGAAAATGGAATATGTGCTTGTGGGCGTGGGCCTGCTGACGGCCGCCCTCATCTTCATCCTCACACGGATGAGGCGGCAAGGCGAGGCCGAAAGAGAACCCCAGGAGGCCGAAGGAGGCGAGAAGGAGGCGAGCCACGTGCCGCCCATCACGTGCTGCGGCGCGCATGAGGTGTGCGAGGCCGAGACCTTGCTGGCCCTGTCTGACAAAGTAATTTATTATGACGACGAGGAGCTGGACCGCTTCCGCGGCACGCAACCCGACGACTATGACGACGACGCCATAGACGAGTTTCGCGAAGTGCTGCTGACACTCCAGACCCACGAAGTGGCCGGATGGCTGCGCAGCCTGACACTCAGGCGCATAGAGCCGCCCACCGAGATAAGAGACGAGGCCCTGATGATTGTGAGCGAGTTCCGCTCAGAGCGCAGAGCCTCGGCAAACGGACATGACAAGGAGGCAAAGACTGATGGAGAATAACGGCGCGACACTAGGAGCCAACCAGGAGCGACTGGGCAAAGCCCCCCTTGGCAAACTGCTGACGGAGTATGCCCTGCCCGCCATCGTGGCCATGACGGCCACATCGCTCTACAACATGGTGGACAGCGTCTTCATTGGCCAGCAAGAGGGTCCACTAGGCCTGGCGGGCCTCACGGTGACGTTTCCGCTCATGAACCTCTCAGGCGCCTTTGGCGCCATGGTGGGCGTGGGCGCGGGCGCGCTCATTGCCATGAAGATTGGGCAGCGCGACATTGAGGGCGCCGAGCACACGCTGGGCAACGTGGTGCTGCTCAACGTGGTGATTGGCACTCTGTTCGCCATTGTCTCGCTAGCCTTTCTGGACCCCATCCTGACGTTTTTCGGGGCGTCGGCCATGTCGCTCCCCTACGCGCGGTCATATATGGAGGTGCTGCTCCTGGGCAACGTCTTGACCCACCTCTATTTGGGCCTCAACGACGTGGTTCGCTCGTCGGGCTACCCGCGCAAGGCCATGCTGGCCACGCTTACGGCCGTGGGCGTGAACGTGGTGTTTGACTATGTTTTCATCGTGGCTCTTGGCTGGGGCATCCGCGGCGCGGCGTTCGCCACGTTGCTGGCCCAGTTCATGGCTTTTTGCGTCGTGGCGCGCCACCTCAGCCGCCCGTCGTCATTCATCCGCTTCAAGCGCGGCATATTCCGTTGGCGTCCGCGCGTGGCCCGCGCCATTGTGGGCATTGGCAGCGCTCCGTTCTTCACCAACTGCTGCGCCTGCATGGTGGTGCTGCTCATCAACAACAGCTTGCAGGAGTGCGGGGGGGACAACTACATAAGCGCCTATGGCATAGCCAACCGCGTGGCGTTCATCTTCATCATGGTGAGCCAGGGCATCTGCCAGGGCATGCAGCCCATAGCGGGCTTCAACTACGGGGCAGGCCAGACGAGCCGCGCCATAAGGATATACAAGTATGCCGCCGCAGGCGGTGTGATGGTCATGACGGCCGGCTTCCTGCTCGGCGAGCTGACCCCGGGCTTCATCACGAGCTGGTTCACGACAGATGGCGCGTTGGCCGGCATCACTCGGCGCGCATTGCGCATCATGTTCGCCACGTTCCCGCTCGTGGGCTTCCAGATTGTCACCGTGGGCTTCCTCATGGCCCTGGGGAAGGCCCGCAAGGCCATATTGCTCAGCCTCTCGCGTCAGCTGCTGTGCCTGGTGCCGCTGCTCATCTTTTTGCCCCCTCGGTTTGGGGCGGACGGCGTGTGGGTCTCAATGCCCATAGCTGACACGGTGTCTCTCGTTGCCGCGGCGTTTATGGCCGCCCACCAGTTGAGGCTGCTCAAGCGCGGCGCGGCGGCGACGAATTAATTATATTTGCGAACAAACCATAAAAAAACGAGATAGACATGATATTCACCATCGGACGCCAGGTGGGCAGCGGAGGTCGCCTGGTGGGCAAGATAATAGCCCAGAGGCTGGGGCTGGAGTTCTACGACCGCAAAATCCTCCAAATGGCGGCCAAGGAGAGCGGCATAAAGGACGAGTTTTTTGAGAAGAGCGATGAGCGCAACTCACTGTGGGGCAGGTTCACGAGCTTCTTCATGTCAGACCACCTCCTGCCGGCCGAGAACTGCCTCTCGCCACAGTCTCTCTTCAAGTTCCAATCCGACGCCATCCGCCAAGCGGCCGCGTCGGGCAAGGGCGCCGTCTTCGTGGGCCGATGCTCCGACTACATCCTCCGCGACGTGACGGAGCGCATTGACGTCTTCATCTCGGCAGACATGGACAGCCGCGTCAAGAGGGCATCTGAATATTACAGCGTGAGCGAGACCGAGGCCGCCAAGAAGATTGCCGACATGGAGGAGGCTAGGGCCGACTACTATAACTTCTACACCGAGAAGACGTGGGGACAGGCGGACAGCTACCACCTGTGCATAGACTCGACAAACCTGACCATGGATCAGGTGGCGGACATGATAATAGAGTACGCCAAACTCTCGGGCAAGCTCAAATAGGCGCGGGAGGCTATGGCGTATTACATACTCCTCGGCGGCAACGAGGGCGACGTGGACCAGACCATGGCGCGCGCCCTGGCAAGGCTGAACGAGGTGGGCAGGGTGACGGCGGTGTCTGACATTGTGGAGAGCGAGGCGTGGGGCTACGCGTCCGCCCTGCCGTTTCACAACGCGGTGGCGCGCTTGGAGTCGGACATAAGGGCATCCGACCTGCTGACATTCTTAAAAGACTTGGAGCGCGAGCTGGGCCGGCGGGGCAAGACAAAGGCCGGATATGAGGATCGCCCCATTGACCTGGACATCTTGCTGTGGGGACAAAACGTGGTGGAGACAGACACCCTGACCATTCCCCACCCGCGGATGCATCTGCGCCGCTTCACTCTAGCGCCGTTGGCGCAGATTGCCCCAGACGCCGTGCATCCCACCCTGCGAAAGACAGTCTCTCAACTGCTTCAAGAGTGCGAAGACGTGGGTTGGGTGAGACGCACCGGCCCACTTCGCTCACAAGGCTACCCTGCGGAATAGGATTTCCACCGCCCGGAGCGGAAACACCACACGAAGAGGGCGGAGCGCACCACCCAGTCCGTCACCATGGCCAGCCACGTGCCCTCGGCCCCATATTCGGGCGGCCAACCCATGAAGTCGATAAGCCCAAGCGTGCCCGTGGCCGCGAAGACGTAGCTCAGCCCGACGCGCACTACCCACATGGTAACGATGGACGTGACCATGGTGAACGCCGCCTGCCCCGAGGCGCGGAGGGCGTTGGGCAGCGTGAAGGAGAGGGGCCAGATGAGCATGCCGCCGATGCCATGGGTCAAGACCATGACCCAAGCCAAGTCACTCACCTGTTGCGAAAGGCCGTAGACAGATATGATGTCTCGCGCAAAGAAGAGAAGCGGGACGTTGACAATCCACACACCGGCATAGGCCACAAACATGAGGCGGCGGACGTATCGCGCGGCCTCATCAGGCCTGCCGGCACCCACGCAACGGCCCACCACGGTGAGCATGGCCAAGCCCACCGACGCGCCCGGCAAAACCTCAAAAGAGGCTATGGTGTTGGTGACGGCGTTGGCGGCCACGGCCACGGTGCCATAGCCGGCAATGAGCGAGAGCACTATTATCTTGCCAACCTGGAACATGGAGTTCTCCACACCACTGGGCACACCCACGGCCAAAATTTTCTTGACAATGGGCCAATCAAAAGAGAAATAGCGCAAGCCGCGGGCGTCTACCATGGAGCCCGGCCTGGCGCTGGCCTGGCGCAGCCTGCGCATGAGAATGGCGGCGCCCAGCGTGCGCGACACCACCGTGGGCACGGCCACGCCTTCCACGCCCCACCCCAGGCCAAAGAGCAGCAAGGCGTTGCCGGCCACATTGACGGCATTGGCCACCAAGGCCACGCGCATGCTCACGCCAGAGTCTCCCTGCGCACGGAAGAGAGCGGCGGCGGCGTTATAGACCGCAATGCCGGGCAGGGCGAAGAGCGTGACAAGAAAATATCGCTGGCTCTGATCCATGACCTGAGGCGTGACGGCCCCAAAGACGGCCGAGAGAAGCGGGCCGCGGCTGACCAGCCCCGCGACCATCAGCAAGAGGCTGAGCCCCACGCTCACATAGAGCAACTGACGGGCCGAGACCGAGGCCTTGCCGGCATTCCGCGCCCCGATGAACTGCGAGCAGACCACGGCCCCGCCAGCCGCCAACGCCGCGAAGAGCTGCGCCAAAAGGATGTTTATCTGATCCACCAGCGAGACTCCGCTCACGGCATCCTCGCCGAGTGACGAGACCATGACAATGTCCGCCATGCCCACCGTGATCTGGAGCAACTGCTCCACAAGCAGAGGCCAGATGAGCCGCCAGAGGTCGGCAGAGCTGAAGATGTGAGAAACCTTACTGTCCATCAATACGAGATAAGAGCGACCGACGGCGCGAAGATATGAGTTTCCGCGCTATATTTGCCGCGGCTTGGGCGGCTCGCGCCGCGTCAAGGCAAGACACAGAACAGACCAACCAAGAAACAGAGTAACAAGATGAAATACAACAGAGTTCTCCTGAAGTTGAGCGGCGAGTCGCTCATGGGCCGCCAAGGCTACGGCATTGACGTGGACCGCCTGACGGAATATGCCCAGCAGATTGCCATGGTGGCGCGCGAGGGCGTGAAAGTGGGCATAGTCATTGGCGGCGGCAACATCTTCCGAGGGTTGCAGGGCGCGGCCAAGGGCTTCGACCGCTACAAGGGCGACCAGATGGGCATGCTAGCCACCACCATCAACTCCCTGGCCCTTCAGCAGGCCATAGCCCAGCAGGGCGTCAAGGCGCGCGTCTTGACGGCCATAGGCATGCAGCCCATTGGCGAGCCATATAGCAAGCCCCGCGCCATGGAGCTGCTGGACGAGGGCGAGGTGGTCATTATGGCCTGCGGCACGGGCAACCCCTACTTCACAACCGACACGGGATCTTCTCTCCGCGCCATTGAGATGGAGGCCGAGGTGATGCTCAAAGGCACGCGCGTGGACGGCGTGTACACCGCCGACCCCGAGAAAGACAAGACGGCCACGCGCTTTGGGGAGATCTCGTATGACGAGGTGTACAACCGCGGCCTGAAGGTAATGGATCTGACGGCCACGGCCATGTGCAAAGAGAACAAGATGCCCATCATTGTCTTCAACATGGACGTGTTCGGCAATTTGGCCAAAGTGTTGGCCGGAGACACGACCGTGGGCACACTGGTGCACAATTAGCAGGCCGATAATATAAAAGGCCGCGCCGGCGTCATGAAGACACTGGCGCAGCTTTTTTATTATCGCCGCCCCGAGGCGGGATGCTGATAGCGACCGCATAAGTGGCTTAAAGGCGCACTTTTCAAAAAAAACAAAACACGGCCGGCAGCCCACGCTATGAGGCGTCTGGGACTGCCGGCCGTATATTACGTCCTAGCCTGCGGGACTATTTGCCGCTCAAAACCTCGTCAAACCTCTTGATGATGTCCAGGGGGTCTTCGTAGAACTTGTCAGAGTCCATGTTCTCAATCTCCTCGGCCATCTGGGGGAAGTCCTTAAAGACGAGCTTCAGCACCGCCTTCGCCCCCACGGAGTTATTGAGCGCGTAGGCGCGGCACACGTCCTCGCCCTTCACCAAGAAATATAGCATGAAGCTGCCGCCATGGATCTGGTATTGCATGGTAACGGTCATTGTGGAGATGAGGTGCTTATATGCCGAGACGTTCTTGCCCTCATAGAGCGGAATCATGAAGACGGGATTCCTGTATGGTTTAGGGTTTCTGAACAGGAGGGATGGCATGGACCTCTGCGCCTTGAGCGGCACCGCCGTGATCCACTCACCCGACTCCTCGTCATAGAGCCTGACGCTCGTCAGCTCCTCCGACGTGAAGTCCTGCTTCTTGCCGCTCTCCTCGTCTTTGACGCGGAGCTCGTGAAAATGATCGAAGAGAAAGCCCCCGTTGGACGTGCCTTTCACCACCTCGCCGCTGCGCAGCGTCACCTCAATGGGCATCTGCGCCGCGACAAGGGCGCACGGCAGGAGGGAGAGGAGAAATAGCATAAGTTTTTTCATGGCCTGATTGTTTAGCGTTTTACATTCGGCCACAAAATTACGCCCCCCCCGGAAAAACAAGCGATTTGCCCCGTTTTTGTCGCGCATTTCACGTTGCGGCACTTGGCCTACGCCCTCTTGTTGAGCCATTCCGCGGCCATGGCTTGCACCTCATTGACCTCGCGGGTGTTGACAGACATATCTTCGTTGAGAAGCTTCACGGTGCAGAGCTTGTGCAAAACATTGACAAGCAGCACGGTGTTCTCAACAACCATCTTCTCGTCTTCTGAGAGGGAGAAATAGTCCACCGAGCCATCGGGCTGCCGGCCGCGCTCATAGGCATCTTCATAGACTTTGCTGAACTTCTTCATCTGCAAGGCATAATTCCAATCCAAATCTCGGACTAATTGCAGATGGCTATCAGCGGCTTTTATAACTGACTCCAAAAATTCGCGTATCTGCCTACCCTTTTCCTCGTTCTCCCGCACTTGCTCCATTGCCTCCTGTGCTCTCTCTAGCTGTTTAGACGCAGCCCCTCCAAAAATAAGGCCACCAACAAGAAGCCCCACGCCGAGAGTAGCGCCGCCAAGAACGGCAGAACCCAGCGCCATGCCGCCACCGCCAGCGGCCAGACTGCCGCCGCCAAGAGCCGCCAGAGTGGCGTTGGTGGCCGCAGCCCCGCTCAAAGACGCGATGGCGGTGCCAGTAGACGCGGTACCGAGAGCCATAACTGCAGCCGAGGTGGCACCCGCCGCGGCAAAGCCCACGCCAGTGCCTGCCGCCAAACCACCCGCAGCACCGAGAAGTGTAGCTACAGTCACAGAGTCGTTAAAACAGACCTTGGGGTCGAATGATGGAATTATTACGTTACCCAACTGAACCCTAGAAAATGTGGGGCGATTCCTTATCCTCTCAAAAATATCTTGGAAACGCTTGAAGCCTGCGACTGTCTCGGCCTCTTTGCGCCCCAAGATATCCAGCAATTCACGAGTCTTGCTGATTTTATCTTCCGTCAATCTCGTATTCCGCTCATCGCGGTTTTTCGCCCTCTTCGCTGTGTCGCTTGCGTCGCTGAGATCACATGCGGCCTTGATGGACTTGCCTACACCGACGGCGCCGGCCGCCGCTGCAATCGCACCTATGATAAATGGTAATGGCATAAAGAAATGGTTTTAGTGTATATGATTATGTTTCTTATGTTTGAGAGCCTCGCACGCCTTGGCGTTCAGCTCATAGAATTCGTCTTTTGTCATCATCGGGGCGAAAAAGGCTGCGTAGGCGTCGTCCACCCTGCATTTTAGCGGCCTGGTCTCGTAGACGGAGCAAAGGTCGCCGCACAGATGTCGGCAGACGCCGTCACCGCGGTCAAGATCGGCATAGAGAGCCACGCCGCCAATGTTGCGACAGCACTCGCCACACCTGTCGCACAGGAAGCTCATCGGAAGTGAAGCTCAAAATTGGGATCCCGCATGGCCTCATCGAGAGAGGAGTATCCGCCAAAGGGCAGGCTCCAGCCGTTTCGCGCATAGGCCGCGCGGAGGACTGCGTTGACCTCCTGCTGGCTCGTCGCGCGGGAGAGCTGGTCCGAGAGGCCGCGGAAGCAGTCCAGCTCCCTCTTGTATGCGGCCACGTCTATCTGCATCAGCTTGGCCGCGTACTCCTCAAAATATCGGCCCTCCTGTTTCAACTGCGCCACGAACTTCTCAAGCGTCGGCACGCTGTTGAGCAGCTCCACCACCTTGTTGAAAAAACGGTTGTGGTCTATGGCGTAGAGGAACGAGCAAGAGAGAATGGCAGAGACTATGGCGCCAAGGGCGGTCTGGATGACATCGCCAAGCACCGGGATGAAGGAGACGTATTTGCCCACGGCCTCCGCCACCATATAGCCGGCCACCACGCTAGCCCCAGTGGCCAGAATCTTGGCGGCGGCCCTGAACCGCTCGCCGAAGAGCAACCCGTCGGGGTTGATGATGAGAATCTTGGCGGCCTCCGTTATGCTGGCCCAAGACTGGCGAATGATGCGGATGGTGTTCTTGGCCGTTGAGAAGAACACGTTGCACAGCGTGGTGGTGACCGAGGAGAGGAAACCGGCCACGGAGCCCTCGATGAACTTGTCCCACAACTCTCGCCACCTGGCCTTGGCGTTGCTCAGCCCCTTTCTGATTCCGTTGGCAATCTTGGAGAATTTGGAGGCCATGCCTCCCGCCCCGGAGCGGAACTCATCCCTCACGGCATACCATATTTCCGCCAACACCAGGCCTATGGCCTGGCGCGCGCCCATCTGCACTCCCCTCTTGAGAGCCGCCCCTCCGGCCTCGCGGATGAAATAGTCGCTTGAGTAATAGTTTCGCTCCAGCTTCTTGTCATAGGCCCTGTGGGCCGCTGCGTCTTTCTCCAGCATTCGCCGGCGGGTCTCCTCGGGCAGATCCGGATGTCGCGCCACATATTCTCGAATGGGCATCTTGCCCATCGACTGGTTGAGCGGGCCGTTGGTCCACGCCATATTCTCTGGCGACTCTGAGAGCTCGCTGCGAAACTTTGCCTTCTCTGGGTCTTTATACGCCCATTCGTCAAAGCCTTTGCTGTCTCTTGTGTCTAACCCGCGCAGCTGGGTGAGGGCGTAGGCCCTGTCATCCCACATCTCTTTGGTGGATATGACGTGATCCACTTGCGGGTTGTCTTTGAGCGTCAGCGGCTTGCCCGTATATTCATCGACAGACCAGGCCCCTGCCCGCCCGCGGTAGTCTGAGCTGCCGCCGCCCACGGCCGCCTTGACGTACTCGTTATATTGCATACGGTTCTCATAGCCAAACTCATTGGCCTTGTCCTTATAGCGCATGAGCGGGTCGCGGCCAATCTGGCGGACGTTGTGTATGGTGTCGACATCGCCGCCGTGCTGGTCTTTTATGAAGAGGTCTAGGCCAAAAGACGTAATGAGGCTCTGAACCACTGCCCGCTCATATTGCGAGAAGAGAGTGTCATTGGCCGAGCTCCCGCCGCGAGGCTCTAAAACTCCCACTTGTTTGACAAAACTATCCATTCCTCTGCGTGTCAGTTTTTTATGATGGAGACATCCTTAAAGGGTGAGGCGGGCGGTGGCTGAGTTTCCGCTAGCCCAGAACAAATGTGTGAAAAAAAAAACAGCGTCAAAGTTTTTCGCACGCTTTTTGAGCGCAGGGGCGTCAGTCAGGGCGTCGCTCGTGACGGCACAGGGGAAAAGGTGGCATTGCTTCCTTCTCGGAAGGAAAGATTTTGCGATTTGTTTCCTTTTGAGAAGGAAACAAACCTTCCCGCCTCCCCCCCCCCGCCGCCAAACACGCAAAGCGCCGACACCACTCCTCCAGCAACTGGAGAAGCGGCGTCGGCGCGTTTTATTCTCTCGGCCGGGTCCCTACTCGGCCTCTATGTCTCCCCTCTCAATGAGCATCCGCCGCACGGGCGAGGGGTAGCCTGGCCTGCTGACGCGCTGTCCCAGCCCCTCTGGCGTGAGGAGGAAAGAGCCGTCTGGCGCCTGCGGCTTTACGGCCATATCGTTATGCTTGACAATGAGGAGTATGGCCAATTCGTTCCACCGCTGCATCATCTGCTGCGCGGCGGCTATGGAGTAGTCGTTGAGAAACGCGGCCGCCTTGTCTTTAGGCATGGCGGCGGCCTGCGCCTCCACGCCGGCCTGGCGGGCAAGGAACTGCGCCTCGAGGCTGTCTCGGGCGGCCTCGAGGTCGGGGAAGAGGGCCGCATAGCGCGGGTAAACCATATTGCTGACCCAGTTGCAGACCCAAAAGGCGTTGGCGAAGGAGAACGTCACGGGGCCGGCGTCGGGGGTGTTGTAGCACAGGGGGCGGCGGGTCATAGAGCAGTAGACGGGGGTGTAGGCCACCATGTTGGCATCGTCATTGCCAAACCAGAGGACGCCGCCAATGTGGTCGGGCATGTAGGCCCTCATCTGGCTCACGAAGGTGAAAGCCGTCTGCTGCGTGCTTGTGGGGCGCTCCATAAAATACGTCTTGCCGTCATGGCCCTTGAAAGTCAGAGGCGTGGGGCGGTAAGGCATGAGCCATGGGCCTCCGGCCAGGCTGGTGGTGTCCGCCAGGCTGAGAGGCGTGCCCTCATAGTGGTCGCGCATGTCCATCATGACGTCGTGGAGCGTGAGCTTCTTGTCCGGACGAACCCACAGAGGCATGTCGGCGGCCGCAGTGTCGCGACCCAGGGACCATGGCTCATAGGCGCTCACGTCGGCGTGGTGGCGGAAGAAGCTCCACACGCGGGCGTCGCAGAAGCGTCGGCCCTCCATGTCTGGTCGGGCGTAGGCGTCTTTCCAAGAGAAGTCGGCATCGGTGCCGGAGTACCACCCCATCTGGCGGGCATAGCGCACCACGTCTTTAGACGCGCGCACATGCCCCTTGGGCAAGCCCAGCTTGTTGAACTGGCCAATGCGGCTCTGGTTGGCGTGGGCGCATATCATGCCGTCCGGCACCCTCACCGCCACCCACACCACGCCGCGCGAGCCAGGGCCGCGGCCCATCATCTCCATAATCCACGCCTCATGCGGGTCGCAGATGGAGAAAGTCTCGCCCTCGGAGCTGTATCCGTAGGTCTCGGCCAGCCCTGTCATGACGGTTATGGCCTCGGAGGCGGTGCGGGACCTCTGGAGGGTGAGGTAGATGAGGCTGCCATAGTCTAGCAGCCCTGTGGTGTCCACCATCTCCTCGCGGCCGCCATAGGTGGTCTCGCCGATGGTGAGCTGATGCTCGTTGATGTTGCCAATGACGCTGTATGTCTTCTCGGCCTCAGGTATTTGGCCTGCCCACACGCGCGTGTCCCAGTTGACAATGTCGCGCATGGCGCCGCGGGCGTTGACGGAGGCGGGATAGTAGCAGAGGCCCGCGAACATGCCATAGTCATCGGCATTGTAGGTGCAGATGGTGCTGCCGTCAGCGCTGGCGCCGGGCGTGACAATGAAATTGGTGCAGGCCAATGCGGGCGTGGCGGCCAAGGCGGCGGCCGCGATCATGCCATTCTTGATGTTCATAAATATCGTTGTTTTGGTTCGCCAGGTCAGCCTCTGGGCATGACGAGGCAGAGAATGAGATAGACCAGCACTCCGGAGAAGGCCGTGAAGATGGTGGCGAGGGCGTAGACGAGCCTAACAATGGTCTTGTCCACGTCGAAATATTCGGCAATGCCGCCACATACGCCCGCTATGACCTTGTCATTCGAGCGGCGGAGAGATTTACCCATTTATCGTTGTTCTTGCTTTCCGTCATTGTCCGCCACCAGTGGCGCTGGTTTCTCGTCATCGGCCAGTTGGCGGACAATCTCGCCCGCGATTATGAGCCCGAAAATGGCCGTTATGTGCGCCACGGTGCCGTTGATCTGCGCCTTTGAGGAGCACCACTCGTGGTTGAGGAGCGAGGGATCCCCAGGGCCTCTGTCCCCCTTGGGGCACACGCATTTGTCGGTGCCGCAAGAGGTCTCACGGCCCTTGTTGGCAAGCAGCTCGGGGCTGAAGACGCACTTGAATTTGCGCGCCGGCCTCACCCCGTCGCGCTTGAACTTCTTGCGCAGCGCGCGCGCCAGCGGGCAACCCTTGGCGTCCCAAAACTCCACCATTCGGATTTGCGACGCGTCCATCTTCAGGGCGGCGCCCATCGATGAGATGAAACGCGCCTTGCTCCGGCACGCGCGGAGGATGAGCAGGGCCTTGTCTTTGAGGCTGTCTATGGCGTCCACCACATAGTCATAGGCGTCGAGGTCGAACTCATCGGCCGTCTCGGCCGTATATATCTTCTGCACGGCCGTCACCGTGGCGCGGGGGTTGATGGAGAGCAGACGGTCGCGGAGGGCGCACACCTTGACCTGCCCCACAGTCTGGAGCGTGGCCATAAGCTGCCGGTTGACGTTGGTGACGCACACGCGGTCAGAATCGACCAGCGTGATGTCCCTTATGCCGCTGCGCACCAGGCTCTCGGCGCACCACGAGCCCACGCCTCCGACTCCGAAAATTATCACCCTGGCGCGTGCCAGGCGGCCCATGGCTTCGGGCCCCAAGAGAAGCTCCGTACGGCGGAGCGCACTGTCGGCAATGTCCACTTTATGATTCTGGTGTTAGGTTTCTACAATGCGCAAAGTTACGACAAAAAGAGAAAGCGGAGATGAGCCGAAGCCCGCCTCCGCTTCTGGCGGCTCTGCCAACCCCGCGGCGTTAGAACCTCGCCACGGCGGCACGCCGCCACAATCAACAAAAAACCATTTTTCGCCCACATTGCCAAGCAAGGCGGGCGCGACACGACGGCTGCCTCGCGGCCAACCGGCGCACCGCTCAAAAAACCAAAGAACGATACATGGCACGCGCAATCGCTGCGCTTCAGCCCCGGCCCCGTTGGGCGCGAGAGACTTTTATTGTTGTCTTGTCGTGGCACCGACTTTCAACATTGCAAAGGTATGGACGCGCGGCATGGCGCGCAATACTCACAGATGACTATTTTGACTTATTCTTAAAACAAAGACCTAAATTCACCATCATTAGGTCTACTCCGCTGACTCTCTGACAGATGAAACAAAAAGATGGGCGCGGGTGTCTTGTCAAGACACCCGCGCCCACAATGTCTGTGAGTATGTTTCGCCCCCCCTATCTCTCCAGAGCCTGCCGAAAGATGGCCTCGGCCCGCGCACCGGCCCACCGCGCGGCACCTAGCTTCTTGGCCACCACCTGGCCGCGGCAGTTCACCACAATGGACGACGGGACGCTCATGGCCATCTGCGCCACCAGGCCGTCTCCCCCATCGGCAGGGGTCTCGCCGGCCTGCGGCACAAAGAGCGGGCGCAGGGCCGAATAGCCGCGGCGGCTCAAGTAGGCCAACACGTCGGCAGGCTCATCGGCCGAGACGAAAAAGAAGTCCACACGGCCCCTCAGCCTCTCGGCGGCCGCGGCCATAGACCTCATCTCGGCTCGGCTCTGCGCGCTCCATACGCTGCCCACGTTGACCAGTGCGGGCCGTCGGGGCGGGAAAGAGAGCAGCGTGTCTCGGCCGTCGGGGGTGAGAAGCCACGCGCCGTCGGCCTGGCCAAGGAAGACGATCTTGTCATAGGGTTGCGGCTGCACCAGCGTCACGCGCAGGGCGTGGGTCATGACGCCGCAGCGCAGCGGGGGCGTGACGGCCAGCACCACCACGGCCAGAAATAGAAAATCCAGCACCACGCCGCGTGCCGACTTGCGCGCCCTATATCGCGCCCACGCCCTGCGGAAGACAGAGAGGAAGCCCACCTGGCGCGCCTAAGCAGTCTTGAACTTGACGGGCCTCGGCAGCGTGGAGTGCGTGCGCCCGTTGGCCATGAGGCTCAGGCTTATGGCCTTGGCCTTGCAAAGCTCAATGTTGGCCGAGATGAGGCCCGTGAGGTTGATCTGCGCCTCATAGCTCGTCTTGGGCTGGAGCGAGATGGGCAGCGTGGGCACGCCCGCGCGGAAACGCCGCACCTGCGAGGGGCCCATGACGAAGTTGACCTGCGCATGATCCAGCTCCACCACCTTGCGCGAGCGGTTGCGCACCCTGATGGAGAAGATGAGCTGGCCCTGGGCGTTTTGCGCCAGACGGCCGCGGAAACTCAGCCCAACGGGGAATATGGCGTTGACCCACATATAGGCAACCGCGCCAATGACGGCCACCACGGCCAAGACAATCAGCACCACACCCCACACGGGGAAAGAGCCGGCCGAGGCCGCCACACCCTGCCGCGCGGCGGCCGAGGCCGTGTCCGCCACAGCTGCGGGAGCCGAGGCCGTGTCCGCCATCACGCCGCAGATGGCCGAGTCGGCCGAGGCATCGGGACGCACGGGGCGCGAGAGCCGGTCCAGCTCCCAATGGAGGCGATTGATGGTGCACTGCTGCATAAAAACCACCATGCAGAGCAGGGCCATGACGACGCGCCAATGAGCCGACACCCACGACTGGACTCGGCGGAAGATCTCGAAAATACGTTCCATCATGTTGTTGAAAAGCATAAAGCGGGCGAATATATGACTTTTTGAGGTGGTCGTCGCAAGGGCCGATGTTAAAGTTCCTTTAGGGAAAATGGATATAAATTCGTAAATTCGCGGAGCGGTTCGCGCTTGTACGCGGCCTCATCAAAAGGAAAAGAGACAATTTAACCCATGGAGAATTCTAAAATCTTGTACATCTCGCAGGAGATTAAGCCATACCTGCCGGACTCGCCCATCGCCGTGCTCAGCCGCGACCTGTCGCAAGGCATTATGGAGGGCGGCAAGGAGATCCGCACGTTCATGCCCCGCTTCGGCAGCGTCAATGAGCGCAGGAACCAGCTCCATGAGGTCATTCGCCTGTCGGGCCTCAACATTGTCATTGACGACACCGACCACCCCCTGCTCATAAAGGTGGCGAGCATCCAAGCCGCGCGAATGCAGATCTATTTCATTGACAATGACGATTTTTTCAGCCGCAAGGGCGTGACGGCCGACCCCGCCACGGGCGAGCAGTTTGAAGACAATGACGAGCGCAGCATCTTCTTTGCCCGCGGCACGCTGGAGACCACCAAGAAGCTCCGCTGGGTGCCGAACCTGATCCACCTCCACGGCTGGTTCACCATGATGGTGCCCATCTACATCCGCCTGATGGCCAAAGTGGACCCCTACTACGCCAAGTCTAAGATTGTGGTGAGCCTCTATGACGAGGCTTGGGAGGGCCAATGGCAAGACGTGAACAAGAAACTGTGGATGGAGGGGATTGACGAGAAAGCCCTCAAGAAGATTGACATCTCGGACTACAAATCTCTGATGAAGACGGCCATAGACCTGAGCGACGGCGTGACGGTGTGCTCCGCCACGGCCAGCCAAGAGCTGATAGACTACGCCAAGCAGGCGGGCAAGCCCGTGCTAGACTTCCCCGGCGAGACGGACTACGTGGCGGCCTATGACGCGTTCTATGACAAAGTGATTGCGGGCTAACCCCCGCCACAAGGCAAAAGCCGCGGCCCCCGCGCTGAAGACTCAGCGCGGGGGCCGCAGTTTTTTTATTATGAGGAGGACAGGCGTCTTGCCGCCCACGCAGCCTCCTTTCGGCTCGCGGCAAGTGACGGCTAACGCCTGCGCTTGCCGCCACGCGACTTGCGCTTGTCGTCTGGCTCGGCGTCCTTGATCAGCTCGCGCCAGTTGTTGGCCCCATCTTCCGAGAAGTCCACCGTGGCCTCGCGCTCCGGGGCGGCCATGCGTAGGATGGATATGTGCTCCTGCATATATGCCTCAATGTCCTGTATCAGGCCGTCTTCCGCAGGGTCGGCCAGCGTGAGGGCGTAGCCCTTGGCCATGCCGCGGCCCGTGCGCCCCACGCGGTGCACGTAGTTCTCCGGCTCCTCCGGCACGTCATAGTTGACGACGTAGTCAACGCCGGGGATGTCAATGCCGCGGGCGGCCACGTCTGTGGTGATGAGCATCTGCACCTTGCCGTCGCGGAACTCGTCGAGGGCGTCCACCCTCACCCTCTGCGCCATGCCGCCGTGGAGGAACACGGACGTGAGGCCCACCCTGTCCATCGCCGCCTTGACGCGCTCGGCCCTGACCTTGGTGCGGACGAAGACCATGATGTGGCCCTGCGGGTTCTCGCGGGCTATGCGCTCCAAGAAGAAACGCTTCTCGTCCATCGGCACGGAGAGCACCTGGTGGGTGACGTTTTTCGAGACCTTGTTTTGGCTCATCTCGATCCTGACGGCGCGGTAGACCAGCGAATAGGCCAGCTCCTTAATCTTGGCATCTATCGTCGCAGAGAAAAAGAGCGTCTGCCTGCGGCGCGGCAACTTGCGCACCAGTTGGCTGATGTCGTCATAAAAACCCAAGGCGAGCATGTGGTCGGCCTCGTCAACCACCAGCACCTCCACCATGCTCGTGATGAGGTAGCCCTGCGAGGCCAGGTCGAAGAGGCGGCCGGGCGTGGCCACGACAATGTCCGCGTCTCCCTTGAGGAGGGCAATCTGGTTGTCTTGCCCCACGCCGCCATAGACGGCCACAACGCTCACTCCCGTGCCTTTGGCCACCGCCTTGATGACGCCCGCCACCTGCTGCGCCAGCTCGTGCGTGGGCTCCATGACCACGCAGCGCGCGCCGTGATAGCCTCGGCGCCTGGGTGTGCGGATGAGGTTGGAGACCACCGGGATGGCGAAAGCGGCCGTCTTGCCGGTGCCAGTCTGCGCAATGGCCAAGATGTCCTCGCCCTCCAAGATGTGGGGGATGGCCTTGAACTGTATGTTGGTGGGGCGGCTGAAGCCCATGGCCTTGACGTTTTCCAAGACCTGCGGCTGGAGCAGCCTTATGTCCTCAAACTTCATAATGAGATGGTGCTTATGGGGGATTGACGCGCTGGCGCTTAGAGATTCTTGAGAGCCTGGCGGATGGAAGTCCATCGGGTGGCGTCCATCTTGGAGCCTATGACCTCAATGACGTTGCCGCTGGTTATGGCCCCCGCCGTGGCGCACTGGCGCGGGTCGAGGCCGTTCGTCATGGCCCAGATGAAGCCTGAGGCGTAGAGGTCGCCGGCCCCGGTGGTGTCAATGGCGTTGCCGCCAATGATGCCCACGCGCGCCGTCTGGTGACCCATCTTGACCAGGCTGCCGCGACGGCCTAGCTTCAAGACCACCGTGTCCGCCATCTCGCCAATCTCGTTGAGGGCCTCCTCGTCTTCCTTGCCGGTGAATGCCGTGGCCTCCTCCTCGTTGGCGAAGACGACGTCGACGTGGCGAGATATGATTTTCTGGAGGAAGTCGAGATTGTCCTCCACCACGTTATAAGACGCGAGGTCGAGCAACGTGGTGAGTCCCTTCTCCTTGGCCGCCGAGAGGGCACCCTCAATGAGGCCCGGGTTCTGCACCAAATATCCCTCCACATAGAGATGCGTGAAGCGCGAGAAGGCCGTCACGTCAATGTCGTCGCTCGTCAGCTCCACAGCCGCCCCCAGGCAGGTGCACATGGTGCGCTCCGAGTCGGGGCTTATGAGCGATATGCAGGAGCCCGTGCGCGTCGCGCTGGTGCGGAGGAGCAGCTCCACGCCGCTCTGGCGCAGGTCGTCGGCATAACGGTCGCCGAGCTCGTCAACGCCGGTCATGCCGATAAAACCCGTCTGGACGCCCATGTTGGCCAGGCCGCCAATGGTGTTTGACGCGCTGCCGCCGCAGACAATCTGAGGGTTGAGGCCCTTCACGGCCTCGAAAATCTCGGCGGAGCGCTCCTCGTCGACAAGGTTCATGGCCCCTTTGGGCAGGTTGAACTGGTTGAGGATGTTGTCATTGGGAATCCTTACAAGGATGTCCACCAGGGCGTTGCCCAGGCCAAGGACCTTTGCTTCCATGTGGCGTCTGATGATTATTTGATGAAATTTATGCGCAAAGATATTGCGATTTCGGGAAAACTGCATAATTTTGCCATCGCTTTTCGGGAGGGAGACCACCGACAGGCACTTTGGCAGGGCTGGTGGCAGCGTCATCGTGCGGCCAATTTCAGCACATCTCCAAAGACGGAGATACGACATACACGCAACCATTCTCCAATAGCTCAGTTGGTTAGAGCATCTGACTGTTAATCAGAGGGTCATAGGTTCAAGTCCTATTTGGAGAGCGAGAAGACGAGGCATCTGGTGCGAACTGGGTGTCTCCTTTTTTTGTCCCCCCCACTCTGGCTCAAGAAGCAGGGCGAGAGCCGCGGACATGAGGAAACAAGAAGCGGGCGCGACAGCCTAAAATGGTGTCGCGCCCGCTTCAGTTTATTTATTCATCCCGATTGGGAGAAAAGCCACTCTAAGCGACTTGAGCAAGTCTGGCTCTCCGCACCTCGGGCCCATGGGATTATACAAGCCTCTTGACGAGCTCGCGGCGGTCGCCCGGGAGCAGGTCTACGGGTGGAATCTCAATCATGGTGTAGCAACCGGGTCGCTGGCGCAGTGCGGCGCGGGCGCAAGAGACGAGGACCTGACCCGTGAGGGCAGGATTGTTGATCTCCATGAGGAAACGGAAATTCTGGTTGGCCGTGACGCCAGAGACGCCGTTGCGGATGAGGTTGACGCCGTGACCCACATTGTTGAGCGCGTCTACAGACGGCACCTCTATGACGTGAGTCTCGTCATGGGCGAAATAGTCGTCGGCCTTGATGGCTGCGGCCACGTCGGCCAGCTTGTAGCCCTCTTTCAGCTCCACATATACCATTCGGCGATGGATGCCCGTGCCGAGGGGGATGGTCATGGACAGCGCGTCCTTCACGCCCTCCTTGCTCTTCACGCACACGGTGTGGCCCATGCTTCGGCCAGGACCGAAATTGGTGTAAGTGAGGCCTTTGGGGGCGAGAGCCTCAAGGATGGCTCGTATCATGGAGTCGGAGCCCGGGTCCCATCCGGCCGAGATGATGGAGGCCGTGCCGTGCTGCTTGGCCACGGCGTCCAGCTCATCGCGCAGCTCCGCCACGCGCGTGTGGATGTCGAACGAGTCCACCGTGGCTATGCCCTGCGCCAAGATGGCCTTGGCGGCCTCCGGCACGGCGCGCGTGGGGGTGCAGAGCAGGGCCGCGTCAACGTGGCCGAGCTTCCTGATGTCGTCCACCACGTCGACGCCCGTCAGCTCCACGGGCTGCTGCGCGGACGGGTCGCGGCGCACCACGCCGGCCAGCACCATGTCCGGCGCAATCGAGAGCGCCTCCACGGCGGCCTTTCCGATGTTTCCGTAACCTACTACGGCTATTCTTTTCTTTTCCGTCATATCACTGATTCTTTTGCATTTTTCGGTCGCCCCCGCCGCGGCCACGGGAGCGCGCCTCCTCGCGGCCCCAGCGGGGCAAGCGTAAAATTAACTTTTTATGCAGAGATTGACAATCAGTGAAACACTGCATTTTCGCCTTTCGGCATCTTTAGGCGATGCCAGACCGCCGCCATCAACAGCCACAGCCAGCGGCATTGCCCGCTAGATTCCTGACGAATGCGCACGGCACGGAGGCGTCAACTCGCAAGAGCGGGCTGCTTTGAACTCCAAAACCCGCGCCCTTTTTCAAGGTTTTTAGACCACACCCTCGCGGATTTGGTAAATTTTTGACGCTCAATGAAAAGAAAACTCTATTTTCTCTATCCTCCACCCTACCTTTATCACCGTGAATGGGGCGGGGAGGCCAAGCGCCGCGCCGCCCGATAAGTGTAACCTAAAAACAAACAAGCGTATGAAAAACATTTTATCACTTTTGCTCATCCTGGTCTGCCTGGCGCAGTGCGGCGCGGCGGAGGGACAATACGATGGATATAAACGAGGATGGATTTTTCAACACAGTGATAGCACTCTCACTCTCTACGATACTTACAAACCTTATTGGGGTGATTTGAATGGCCCCAATTTCCGTGCTGTCAAGAGGGTGACTATATCAGAGGGGGTGACATCGGCTAAAACGTGGAATATTGAGGGAGAAAATCTGCCTGAAGTAAAAAGCATATCATTCCCTAAAAGTCTAGAAAAAGTAGACGGCCCTAGATTCTACAGGAATAGGATCGAATGGGGTGGCAAACAAGAATTAATTGAGGCAGATACCGTTTACGCCCCATGGGAAACGCCTGTCGACATTGACAATGATATCTTCGCAAGGGCGTTATCCTCCCCCAAAAAGCCGCCATTGCTCATTGTTCCCTTCGGCTGCATTGACGCATATAAAAATTCTGACTGGAGCCGAATTTTCGCATACATTGGCGATGCGAAAGGCCCCTACAATTGGCCGATATATATACGAGACTGGTCACTTTCCGATGAAGGCAAGTTGTTAGTCTCTAAGGACTTTCGGTGGGCGGACAATCTTGAAATCTGGTATACTTTCGAAGAAGGCCAGATTCAAAGCATTGAACTCGAAGAAGGGATGACGAAAGTAGGCGCTTACGCTTTCAGCGGGGATTTCATTAGGCGCGTGCATTCATTGACACTGCCGAAAAGTCTGAAATCAATAGGTAAATACGCATTTCAAGGAATAGGTAGCAAATGTAGCGACCCAGTTGAGATTAACGTGCCCGAGGGGCTTACTGAAATTGAGGACGGAACCTTCGAGATTGCGCATATATCATCTTTCAAATTCCCAATGAATATACGGTCAATAGGCAGAAACGCATTCAATGGGTGCAAAAATCTCTGCGAGGAGACTGGCAAGCTGGTGTTGCCTCCATACGTAAAGAAAATTGAACCTGGAGCTTTTTCCTTTTGCCAGGCCTTAAATCACGTTGTGCTGCCCGCATCTGTTGATTCTGTTGGAGGCGAGGCTTTTGGCAATATTGTAGCAGACATCGACTTTTATGGTTACGAAACGACCTATCTTCACGACCTCAGGATAGATTGCTATGCGCCAAACCCTCCCGAGATCTACGGCCAAGCCTACTTAACCTCATCTGTATTGGGTTATATTGGTGGGAGCTACGGAGACCTCTACGTTCCTGCCAAGAGCGTGGAGAAGTACAAAGCCAGCTATTGGGCAAGAGAGTTCAACATATATGCGCTAGACCCCGAAGACAACCCATACACGGCCATCAGGGACGTTGAGGATGGCAAGTTGAAAGTGGACGTGCGCGGTGGCGTGGTGAGCGTGGAGGGCGTTGACGAGTTCGACGTATACGACATGTCCGGCCGCAAGATGCCGACGGGTCGCCCATTGCCAGCAGGCGTGTATGTGGTGACCACGGGCACGGGTTCAGAAAGAGTTGTGGTGAAATAATGACAGGACAAAAGCAAGAATAAGGTCAGGCAGAGAGGGAAGATGCAGCCCCGTGGTGATGTTCACCACGGGGCTTTTGCGTTTGTAAGGTTTTATGGCGTTGGCGGGAGGGAGAAGATGTCAAGGGGGGGATTTGGCGCATAAGGCGTGGAGGTTTGTCACCGGGGCGGGAGACGGCACGCGTGCCGTCTCTACATAGGTGGGTTGAGACGTTGCGGCGGAATCGTTTGGAAGGCGTCGGCGGGCGGTGGGTGTGTTTTGGGGAGGAATGCCACCGCGCCGTCCCCCGCCGCAGGCGGTTCGGGACGGCGCGCCGGGATGTGTGGGGGGAGGTCTTGTGTCTTTTGGGGCGCCGGCCTCGCGCGGGGGCGAAAAAAAGAGACCCCCCGGCGGATGTCTCCGTCGGGGGGCCTCGTCAGGTGGCGGCAACCTACTCTCCCGCGCTCGTGCGCAGTACCA
>CAKUYZ010000008.1 GCA_934717675.1 uncultured Bacteroidales bacterium | reverse complement strand
ATGTAGGTCTGCGCCAAATCTGGCTGATTGACAAAACAATATGAGAAAGTGCCGCCGTCGGGGGCATGGTCGGACGAGATGGTGACGCCATCGGCCTGATATGTGGTGGAGACGCCCAGGTGCGAGGCTATTGCCGCGCCCTCGGAATCGCCCTGCATGCTGTGCTTGCCCAAACCAAGCAGGCGCACGGTGGAGCCAGGGCGCAACGCCACCATGGCGTACCAATATGACGCCGCGCTCCAATCGGCCTCCACGGTCATCTGCCGATAGACGTAGGGAGCCTCCTTGACGGCCACCACTCCGCCAGCCCAAGCCACTTCGGCCCCGAAAGCCTCCATGAGGCGGCGCGTCATCGTGATGTAGGGAGCGCTGACCACAGCCCCCTCTAACGTGATGGTGAGACCGCCACGGAGAGTGGGGCCTATCATCATGAGAGCCGATATGTATTGGCTGCTGACGCCGCCTGGGAGCGTCAGATGCCCGCCCGTCAGGTTGCCACCCTCAATGCGCAACGGCGGGAAACCATCCTCGCCAAGGTAGTCTATCTTGGCGCCAAGCTCTCGCAGGGCGTCGACAAGCAGGCCTATGGGGCGCTTCTTCATTCTCTCAGACCCTGTTATGACGTGCACGCCAGGTCGGGTGGCCAAGAAGGCGGTCAGGAAGCGCATTGACGTGCCGGCGGCTCCGACATCGACGTGCGTAAGGTCGGAGCGCAAAGCTTCTTGCATGACACGGGTGTCGTCAGAATCAGACAGGGCGTCTGGCATCATGTCGGAACCGCTCAACGCCGTCAGCAGAAGCAGACGGTTGCTGATGCTCTTGGATGTGGGGAGGCTGATGATGCCGCTCAGGCTCGCCGGGGCTTTGATGACGAATGCAGACATATTGTTTCGGAATGACACAAAAGATTCTGTATGCCTTAAATGCTCAAGTATTGGTTCAGTACGGCTTCAATCTCACTCTCCGTGGCCGTCTGGTTGACCAGCACGTCTCCCACACTGGGCAAGAGGGTGAAGTTGATTCCGCGAGTGTCGTTTTTCTTGTCGTGCCTCATCAGCTCAAGCAGCTCTGGCGCGTCGGCCATGGTCACCTGCGGCTTGCCGTAGAGGCGGCAGATTCTGTGCGCCAGGCTGTCGGCCACGGCGGCTGGCAGCCCCGCCTTGTCTCGACTGAGCATAATCTCGCACACCATGCCGTAGGCCACGGCCACGCCGTGGAGCACAGGGCGCCCGTGGCGCATGGCGAAGGTCTCGAAAGCGTGGCCGAAGGTGTGGCCGAAGTTGAGAGCCTTGCGCAAGCCGCACTCCTGCGGGTCGGCCTTGACAAAGTGGTCCTTTATCATGATGGAGCGGCCCACGAGCTGGTGCAGGGCCTCATAGTCCACATTGTCAAAGTCGAAGGAGAGGAGGGTCTCGAGTTCGTCCTTGTCATGAATCAGCGCATGCTTGATCATCTCGGCGAAGCCGGAGAGCAGGTTGGCGCGATCCAGGGTGCGGAGGAAGTCTGCGTTTATCAGCACATGGCTGGCCTTCGCGAAGACGCCTATCTCATTTTTCAGCGAGCCGAGGTTCATCCCCGTCTTCCCGCCCAATGACGCGTCAACTTGCGCCAGGAGCGTGGTTGGGATGTTGATGAATTCTATGCCGCGCTTAAAGGTGGCGGCGCAAAAACCGCCCAAGTCACACGGCATGCCGCCTCCCAGGTTGACGAGCAGGGCTTTGCGTGTGGCGCCGTGCGAGCTCAGGTGCTCCCATATTTTGAGCGCGGAGGTGTAGTCTTTGTGATCATCGGACGACGGGATGACTATCACGTGCCCCTCCGGCACCACGCCCGCCCCGCCTATTGCCGGCAGGCAGTGGGTGAAAGATCCCTCGTCCGTCAAGAGGAATGTCTGCCCTGGGTCTCGGTCCTGGAGCAACTCGGCCAGGTCGGCTCGGACGTTGGCCGAGGCGTAGACGTGGCAATCATCTGATATTATGTTCATTGTCTTTTTGTTGCGTTTTGCTTCAGGGCTTCAATGAGCCTGCGCCTCACCTTGGCCGGCACCATTGTCAGCCCTATGCGGGCGGTCTTGTGGTGGCCGAAGTGGCTCACGTAGTGAATGGTGAGGTAGTGGAAGAAGATGAATGACACCTTGTTCCAAGAGGTTATGCGGCTCATATCGATGGAATAGGTGGACACCCTTCCCTTGCGATTGAATATCTGTTGGCACGAAATGTCTATGAAGCTGTCTCCCACCGATATGCTCACATCGCAAAACCCACCCGTGAGGCACAGCAGCATGACGATGATAAAGACGCCCAGACAGGTCCACCGGTACTCGGTAAGCCCGTCGGCATCGCACTCAAAGGCCACCACCGTCAAAATTCCCAACACGGCCAATATGACCCTCATCGTGGCCCTGGCCAGCGAAGCGCGGCGACGATCTTGATATTGCATTTGCGTCTGTATGTGTGTATGTGTTTATGCTTTACTTCCTCACCGTGCCGACAAGCTTGCCATCGGCATACTTCTCCGTCTTGGAGAGGCGGCCCATAGAGTCGTAGAAATACCTGGCGCCCGTGATAAGTTTTCCGTTCTTGAACTGCCCCACCTGCTCCTTTCGCCCGTTGGCGTCGTAGATGGTGAAGTTGCCCGTGCCGTGAAACTCCTTACCTGTCGAGCCTTGCTCGGCAGGCAGGTCAACTTGTTGGGAGCCTTGATATTTGCCGCTGGCGTCATAGTTCCGCTCCATAATCTTGCGTCCGTCCTCATTGAATATGGAGAGGGCTCCGCTTATCCTGCCGGCCTCCCATCGGCCCTCGAACATCTTCTGGCCGTTCTCGTGAAAATAGGTCTGCGTCCCGACGCGTTGCCCTTTGGCGTCGTAGCTGAAAGAGCAGGACTTGTTGCCGTTGGCGTAGAACCTTTCATACTCACCCTCCCAGTGGTCAACGTTCCACGTGCCTGTCTCCATTATCGAGCCATCGGGGAAATAATATGTGGCCTTGCCCTTGGGCACCCCCATGGAGAACGTGACCCTGGAGCGCACCACGCCGCTTGGCGACGTGGTGACCCACTCGCCATTTTTCTTGCCAGCCTCATAGGACCCCTCATCCACCTTGCCGTTGCGACCCTCAAGCCGCCAACGCCCTTGGCGTTTGCCGTCCACAAGCTGGTTTTGTGGCTCATCCTCGGCCTGCGCCAGCGCGGGAGTGGCTAGCAAGGCAGCTAAGGCTAAAGACAATACAACTCTGAACATTTTTACACTCTCAGGGTAGCAAAAATAACGAAATTTACCAATACATCGGGGTCTGCGCCTTACAATATTTGCCGCCACCGCAGCCTTGGTTTTCAGATAATATGTCTACTTTTGGAACATCATGTCTAGTAGTACGAAGAAAGAAGGCAAGCTGCACCGGGTTCTCCGGATGACAGTGATTGTGGACAAATCGTTCGAGCAGCTCTTCACCATGCGCTTCACGCCCGTGGCCCTCGCCGTGGGCATAGGAGCCTCGGCCATCCTGCTCATTGCGGGCGTGACGGTGCTGATAGCCTTCACCGGCCTGCGCGAGTACATTCCCGGCTACCCTACGGGCGAGGAGCGGCTGAAGATAATCCAGAACCTGCAGAAAGCCGACTCGCTAGCCAACGAGGTGGCCCTCAGGGACAATATGCTCCACAACCTCCGCATTGTCCTGAGCGGCGAGGACGCACCAGATGGCGAAGCCCCCGCCAAGGGAGACAAGGGCATGCTGACGAAGCAGAGCCTGGCCAACCTGAACCGCGCCAAAAGTGACGAGGAGGCCGCTTTCCTCTCCGACATCGAGGCCAACGCCAAATATGACGTGGACGATGACGTCGATGGCGAGGCCATTGTGGATTCCGAGCTCGAGTCCACGTTCTTCTTCAGCCCCCTGAAAGGCGTGGTGACGGACAGGTTCGGTGTCCGCGACGGCCATCTGGGCGTTGACGTGACGGCCACGGAGGGCACTCCCGTCATGAGCGCCTTGGCGGGCACCGTGGTCTTTGCCGAATGGACTGTGCAGACGGGCTACGTGATCATGGTTCAGCATGACAACCAACTGCTCTCGATATACAAACACAACGCCAGGCTGCTGAAGCGTCAGGGCGGGCGAGTGAAGGCGGGCGAGGCCATAGCCCTGGTGGGCAACTCCGGCGAGCTGACAACAGGCCCTCACCTCCACTTCGAGCTGTGGTACAAGGGCGCGCCGCTCAACCCTGAGAACTACATAGAGTTCGAGAACAGCAAAAGGCCTGGCGAGGAATAGGTGGCGCGGGCGGCAAAAGGACAGAATTCCCGATTTTTTTTAGAGACATTCCCATAACTCAGCGAATGGCAGAGAGCAGGAAGAAGCGCGTGGCCATATTGGGCAGCACGGGCTCGATAGGCACTCAGACAGCGGACGTCATACGGATGCACCGCGACATTATGGAGGCCACCGTACTGGTGGCTCACCGCAGCACGGACAAACTGGCGGAGCAGGCGCGAGAGCTGCGCCCGCAGACCGTGGTCATTGGCGACGCCTCGCTACGCGACGACCTGGCGCGCAAGCTAGACGGGCTAGGCATTGAAGTACTCGGCGGCCCCGACGCCGTGGAAGACGTGATGCGCCGCGACAACGCCGACGTGGTGGTGGCCGCCATGGTGGGTTTCAGTGGCTTCCGACCCACAATGGCCGCCATAGAGGCGGGGAAAGACATAGCCCTGGCCAACAAGGAGACGCTCGTCGTGGCCGGGCAGATAGTCATGGCGGCGGCGCGGGCCAAGGGCGTGGCCATATTGCCCGTGGACTCGGAACACTCGGCCATCTTCCAATGCCTCAACGGCGAGCGTCACCTCACACCCCGAAAGATAATCCTTACGGCCAGCGGCGGCCCCTTCCGAGGCAAAAGCCGAGCCGAGCTGGAGGGCGTCACCCCGCGGATGGCGCTGCGCCACCCCAACTGGAGCATGGGCGCAAAGGTGACGATAGACTCCGCCTCAATGATGAACAAGGGCCTGGAGGCCATAGAGGCCAGGTGGCTATTTGACGCGCCCGCCAGCAAGATAGACATACTGGTCCACCCGCAGAGCATAGTCCACTCAATGGTGGAGTTTGAAGACGGCGCCGTAAAGGCGCAGCTCGGCGTGCCAGACATGCGCCTGCCCATCCAATACGCCCTCACCTACCCGCAGCGCATGGCCTCGCCCGTGGCCCCGCTAGACTTCACGGCCTGCGGCCCGCTGACCTTCGAGAGGCCAGACAAGAGCGTGTTTCGCAACCTGTCCATAGCCCTCGGGGCTTTGGACAAGGGTGGCAACGCCCCATGCGCCATGAACGGGGCCAACGAGGTGGCGGTGGCCAGTTTCCTGAGCGGACACATAGGCTTCTTGCAGATGACCGACGTGGTTCAAGCCGCCATGGAACGATGCCCATTCCTGGCCACGCCCACCATGGACGACCTCTACGCCACCGACCAAGAGGCAAGGCTCGCGGCCGAGGCGGAGTGCCGCAGGCTGACCGGCTCATCGCAGTTTTGACGCCTCGACAACCATTGGAAAGCCAACCGATTTTAACTATCTTTGAAAGATAGGAGACCCGTCACACAGTCAGGAGTGAGCAGCATAGCCAACAAAGACGCGCGCAAGGGTGCCAACAGCCCACTGCCAGCGAGGCCACACGGCCCCGCCCGGAGCGTCGCCGCTTTGGCCACAGGCCTCGCGCTGACCATCGCGGCAAGCCACGCGCAGACGCCGCAGCCCACGGAAATGCCGCCCATGCGGATATGCAACTTTGAGCAGCTAGACACCGACAGGGGCTTGAGCAGCAACACTGTGAACGTGGTGTACCGAGACGCCATGGGCCTGATGTGGATTGGCACGGAAGACGGCCTCAACACTTTCGACGGCTACACCATCCGCAGCTTCAAGCCCAACCACAACGACACCACGTCTATTGACGGCAAGCAGGTGCTGGGCATAGGCGAGTTCAACCCCAATAAGATAACCGTGGCCCTTGGCGACGGCGGCATCAACATATACGACAAACGCACCGGCATCTTCTCTCGCAACAGGCAAGAAGACTTTATGCAGCCGCGCGACGTCCAGAGCTCATTTGGCCTCTGCGGCGTGGGCGATGACATATATGCCGTGTTTCCCGAATGCGTCATAAAGCGCAACAGGCTGACAGGCAGAATCCGGCGCATTGACCTGCCCAAGAAGATGCCGCAGAGCGGCATCCGCTGGGGCCGTATGAAAATGACCCTCATGCCGGGCGGAGACGGCCGCGTGGCCATACACACGGGCACGAAGTCCGTCAGCATGATGGACACGCGCTACGAGAACATCGTGGAGGTGAAGTTTGACAGCCTCTACATCTACGGCATAACCCCGCTAGACGACAACCGCCTGACCATGGCCACGCGCACCGGCCTCTTCACCTACGACTTCCGCTCTAAAGAGCTGACCCCAATCCCAATCTTGCAAGGCGAGCTGGTGCAGGCCGTCACGCGCAACGACGATGGCGACCTCTGGGTGGCCTACGCCGGCAACAAACTGCTGAAATGGAGCCCGTCACAAAACAAGATCGCGAGGGTGGAGAACAGCCGCAGGTTCCTCAACAAACAGACACGCGTAAACGACCTCTTTGAAGACGAGAACGGACTGCTGTGGGTGGCCACGAGCAACAGCGGCCTCATTAAGCTAGACACCAAAAAACTCAAGATAACCACCAAGTTCATAGACGTGGACATGCCCTTGGACCACCTCACGAACGACATCTCGGCCTCCGACGCCAACACCATATGGGCGGCATGCGGCACGAACGGGCTTGTGAGGGTGGACCTGGCGTCGCGGACATCGACGGTTATCAACGTGCCGCACCAAAACGTCAAGAGCGTCTTGGCGCGAGCCGACGGCACCATACTGCTCGGCACGACGCGCCGACTGATGCGCTACACGCCCGCCACGGGCCTTATGGAAAGCATTGAGATTCATGAGCAGGCCGCCGACTCGGCAGGCCGCGTGATGATCAGGGACATAAACGAGGACTGCCTCGGCAACATATGGCTCTCCACTCAACTCGGGCTATACCGCTTCAACGGCGTGAACTTCGAGCTCATGCACTCTGACAAGGGCGGCAGCTTTGTGTTCAACAGCGCAATGGAGGACTCCGACGGGCGAATTTGGGCCGGCTCTTGCTCCGGGGCCCTTGTGAGAGACGCAGGCGGAGGAACCTTCCGGCGCATTGGCAAACAATGGACCGGGCGCAACGACGAGGGCGTGCTTTGCATAGCGGAGCACAAAGGCAGAATCTTCATGGGGTCGTCAGACGGCGTGATGGTGTTTGACAAGCGGACGTGCGAGGAGGCCGACAACTCGATATTCGCCTCTTTCGCCAACAAGATGATATACAGCATCGTTTGCGACGCCAACGGCATAGTGTGGCTCAACACAAGCTCCGGAGTAGGCTATGTTGACCTCAACTACAGCAACGTCTACACCTTCGGCAACTCCGACGGACTGTACAATGAGGGCAACGAGTGCCATAAGTTCACCGTGGCCAAAGACATGATATACTTTGGCCAAGTGACCGCCATCAACGCCATTGACACCCGCCACATATCATTCAACACGCGGATGCCCAAGACGTTCGTGTCTGAGGTCATATATGGCCAAAGCGGAATGGAGGAGCCCATGAAGATGAGGGACGACACAACGTTCACTCACAAATATTTGGCCAACGCCTCCACCAAGATTCGCCTGGCCTCGTCAGACTACTCGGTGCCGAGCCGCAACCTGTTCATGTACAAGCTGGATGACAATGAGTGGGTGCAGCTGGCCAACTCCAACGAGATCTTGCTGTCGGGCATCATGCCCGGCACCTACCGCATAAAACTGCGCTCGTCAAACGCCGACAAGACATGGAGCTACGACGTCAAGACCGTATATCTCTACATCGAGTCGCCACTGTGGCTGTCTCGCCCCGCCATAATCTTCTACGCCATATGGCTCATGTCCATCATATGGCTCTTCCTCAACCTCCGTTTCCGCAACATAAACAAGCGAATGAAGCTGGCCGAGGCCGAGGCCAAATCGAAAAGCATAGTGGAAGACCAGCGCAACAAGCTGGCCGTGGCCGTCAACGAGCAGCGCGCCAGCTTCAGCTATGCCAAAAGAATCCAAGACGCCCTGATGCCGGAGGTGAAAAGCGTGGAGAAGATGTTCACCAAGTTCTTCGTGCTCTACCGCCCCAAAGACATTGTGAGCGGCGACTTCTACACGTTCTATCATCGCGACGGCATGTCTTTCGTGGTGGCGGCGGACTGCACCGGCCATGGCGTGCCGGGCGCATTCATCTCCATTTTGGGCATCGACCACATCAGCAACATAATAATGCAGCAGAAGGTGGACGACGCAGGCGAGATCTTGACACACCTGCAAGCCGAGTTGCGCGAGGCGGTCTCGAAAATAGGCTCCGAGGAGTTTAACGACGGAATGGACATAACGATATGCGTGGTGCACCATGACGAGATGCGCATCAACTTTGCCGGAGCCATGAACGACCTCTACATAATCCGCAACAACGAGGTGCTGGAGTTCCACGGAGAGAGGAAGTCAATAGGGACAGACTTGTCAATGGACAACAGCCGCCCCGAGACCGTCTTCCACAGCCGCGACATTGAGTGCCAGCCTGGCGACATGATGTATATGTTCTCCGACGGCTATTGTGACCAGTTTGGCGGCCCGGAACAAAAGAAATTTAAAGTCAGGAGGTTCAAGAACCTGCTGCTCAACATCCACAAGCTGCCGGCCAACGACCAGAAAATGCTCCTGAACCAAAAGCTCATTGAGTGGATGGGCGGGTGCGAGCAGACTGACGACATATCCGTCATAGGCTTTGAGCCGTGGGCCTGACGCTGGCCTTCGGCATAGGTTACGACAATAAACAACACACACTTACATATTTTTCTCAAGAGATGAAAATCGTTTCGGGAGTCTACCTGCTGGGGATGTGGGCCTACGGTCTTGCTCTCCGCGTGGCGTCGGCCTTCAACCCCAAAGCGCGCCTGCTGTGCCAGGGGCGCAAAGAGACGTGGCGCAAACTGCGCGAATATGACAACACCGGCGGCTGCGTGTGGATTCACGCGGCGTCGTTGGGAGAGTTTGAGCAAGGCAGGCCACTCATTGAGGCCATCAAGGAAAAGACGCCCAACCAGAAAATAGTCCTGACATTCTACTCGCCGTCGGGCTACGAGGTCCGCAAAAACTACAATAAGGCGGACCTTGTGTGCTACCTCCCCGCCGATGGCCCACAAAACGCCAAGCGGTTCGTCGAGGCCATCAACCCCACGTCCGTCTATTTCGTGAAATACGAGTTTTGGCACTTCTTCCTCAAGGCCATCCACAGCAAGGGCCTGCCCCTCTACGGCATATCCATGATATTCCGCAAGCAGCAGCCATTCTTCTCGCAGTGGGGAGACTGGTTTCGAGACATGCTGCGGATGTTCACCCACATCTATGTCCAAGACACCATGTCTGGAGAGCTGCTAGACGGCATCGGGGTGCGCAACTTCAGCGTGGTGGGCGACACGCGTTTTGACCGCGTGCGGCAGATAGCGGACAGCGCGGCCGACGTGCCGGCCATCAAAGAGTTCGCCCAAGGCGCGGCGCATGTAATCGTGGCCGGCAGCACATGGCCACCCGATGAAGACATCATTGTGGACTACGTGAACCATGCGGCCGACCGCGGCATTAAGCTTGTCATAGCCCCCCACGAGATAGACAAGCCGAGGGTTGACGCGCTGTGCGCCAAGTTCACCGTGCCCTATGTCCGCTATACGGCAATGGACGATGCCGGCCTGGCCGCGGCCAAAGTCTTTGTGGTGGACACCATCGGCATCCTCTCCGCCATATACCGCTATGGCACGCTGACGTATGTGGGCGGCGGCTTCGGCGTGGGCATCCACAACACCCTGGAGCCCGCCATATACGGGCTGCCGGTCATCTTCGGCCCCAACCACAAGAGGTTCAAGGAGGCAGTGGACCTGATCGAGTGCGGCGGCGGGTTCTGCATAACGGACAAGAAGAGCTTCAACACCCTGGTGGACGGCCTCATGGCCGACCCCTTCCGCCTCCGCGCGGCGGGCGAGGCGGCCGGACGCTACTGCCAGAGCATGCTCGGAGCCACTGCAAAAATCATGGCAGACACCCGCGGCTAGTCGAAAAGACGACAAAAAAGTGTTTGCATTGCATAACGCCGCGCAAGAATGGTTAACTTCGCAGCGCCGATGCGTCACACTGGCCGCGGCACGAAAGCAACGAAGAAAATAACGAGAAGATGAAAACAGGCAAGGTGATAAAGCTGCTCATATCAATAGTGGCTTTCCTTATCGTGTGGCTGATGCCGGCCACGGCGTTCGGCATTGATGGGCTGACGGAGATAGAGCACAGGGTGATAGCCCTATTCGTGTTTGGCGCGCTCATGTGGATTCTTGAGGCCATCCCCATCTGGACGACCTCCGTGCTTGTCATTGTGCTGATGATACTCACGGTGTCAGACAGCATGTTCGCCCCGCTCAATGACGCCAGCTCCGAGGGCTTCGGCCGCCTTATAAGCCACAAGGCCATCATGGCGTCGTTCGCTGACCCCATCATCATGCTCTTCATGGGCGGCTTCGCCTTGGCCATCGGCGCCACCAAATGCGGGCTGGACCAGAACCTGGCGCGAGTGCTGCTCAAACCGTTCGGCACGCGCAGCGAGATTGTGCTGCTCGGCTTCATGATCGTGACGGCCATCTTCTCCATGTTTATGAGCAACACGGCCACGGCCGCCATGATGCTGGCCATTGTGGCCCCGATACTCAACCAGCTGCCCACCGAGGGCAAGGGCCGCACGGCTCTCATGCTGGGCATCCCCATCGCGGCCAATGTGGGCGGCATAGGCACCCCCATTGGCACCCCGCCAAACGCCATTGCCCTGGGCTATATGCAGAAGCACGCCGAGCTGGGCGTGGACATTGGCTTCGGGCAATGGATGGCTGCCATGGTGCCGTTCGTGATTGTGGTCATGGCGATCTCTTGGTTCCTGCTCACGCGCCTCTACCCTTTCTCGCAGCGCAACGTCTCCATAAAGATCGAGGGTAAGTTCCGCAAAGACGCCAAGGCCATCATTGTCTACGTCACTTTCGCCGTCACCGTGACACTTTGGGTGCTTGACCGCTACACCGGCATCAACAGCAACGCCGTGGCCATGATTCCCCTTGCGGTGTTCGCAGTCACCGGCATATTGGGCAAAGAGGAACTCAAGAGCATCAATTGGGACGTGCTGTGGCTCGTGGCCGGCGGCTTCGCCCTTGGCGTGGGCCTGCAAGAGAGCGGGTTGGCCAAGAGCCTGGTGGCCTCCATCCCGTTCGGCACTTGGCCCCCCGTGTTGGTCATTGCCGGCTCAGGCCTCGTGTGCTACCTGATGTCCACCTTCATGAGCCACACGGCCTCCACCGCCCTGCTCGTGCCCATCTTGGCCACCGTGGCCACAGGCATGAAAGACGTGTTGGCAGACTATGGCGGTGCCGAGACCATGCTCATCGGTGTGGCCATATGCGCATCTTTGGCCATGGCGCTGCCCATCTCCACACCCCCTAACGCCCTGGCCTACTCCACCGGCGCCGTCAAGCAGGCAGAGATGGCCAAGACCGGCATCATCATCGGCATCGTGGGCATCGCCCTCGGCTACGCCGTCCTTATCGGCGCAGTCAAGAGCGGTCTCTTCTAAAAAGTCCACTGATGACGCGCAACCATGGTGGCGGACAGGGCATATGCGATTTTTAAACAAATTCTCGTCACGGTGTGACAATATATCACACAATGGGCTACTTTTGTCGTCGCAAATAACACAACAACACTAACCCGCCCACCGACAGCGGGAGGCAAAGAGCCCTCCCCCTACAACAAGTGGGAAGAAAATGAAAAACGACGATGAACTTGAACATTCGTGACATCTTGTCCGCCGCCATCGTGCTTTTCGCGGTGATGGACATTTTGGGCTCGCTGCCCATTGTGCTGGCCATGCGCGAGCGCGGGGTCAGGGTCAACCCCATCCAGACGTCGGCAGTGACGCTCCTCCTGCTGCTCGCGTTCTTGTTCCTAGGGCAGACGCTTTTGGGAATATTTGGCGTAGACAACAACTCGTTTGCCGTGGCGGGCGCCATCGTGCTGTTCATTATCGGCCTGGAAATGCTGCTCGGCACCGACATATTCAAGCAAGACGGGCCCAAAGAGGCGTCGATAGTGCCTCTCGCGTTCCCGTTGCTGGCGGGGCCTGGCTCGTTCACGACCATTCTCTCCCTGCGGGCGGAATATGACACCATCAACGTCATAATCGCCTTACTGCTCAACGTGATGTTCGTCTTCTGCGTATTGAAGTGCTCGGATCTTATTTACAAGATCATAGGCAAAAACGGCATCTACGTCTTGAAGAAATTCTTCAGCGTCATCCTGCTGGCCATGTCCGTCAAGCTCTTCACGAGCAACCTGGCCATCTTGTTAGACAAATTCTCCAACTAGCCGAAACGGGGACAAAGGGCGCATAGCGGCCAGCCGCGCCACCCCGCCGGCGAGACCGCAAACATGGCAAAAAGACACTACGTGGTCTGGAAAGGCCGCACCCCCGGCATATATGCCGACTGGGCCACAGCCAAAGCCCAGATAGACGGCTTCAACGGGGCCAGATATAAAGGCTTCGCCACCCGCGAGGAGGCCGAGGCGGCTTATGCTCAAGAGCCTAAGCCGCTTCCGGCGTATATGACCAGACCAATGAAAGCCCCTAAGCCAGACACCGCAAAGCCGCTAGACAAGGCCATCGCGGTGGACGCCGCATGCTCCGGCAACCCCGGCGTGATGGAGTACAGAGGCGTGTCGCTATGGGACAAGAAGGAATTCTTCCACCACAAGTTTCAGCTCGGCACCAACAACATTGGCGAGTTCCTGGCCATTGTGGAGGGGCTGGCCAGGCTGAAGGCCGCCGGGGCGGACGACATGACCATATATTCCGACTCCATGATTGCCATATCGTGGGTGAGGAACAAAAAGTGCCGCACCAAGCTGCTGCCGACGCCACGGACCAACGACCTGCTCAACCTGGTGGCAAGGGCCGAGGCCTGGCTGAAACAAAACACCTACTCCAACCCCATTGTCAAATGGCCGACAGAGGATTGGGGAGAAATACCGGCCGACTTCGGAAGAAAATGATGAGAGAGAACCCCACGCCAAACGCAGCGCGCCTCCACGACCTGATATGCGCCAACCGCCTCTCCGAGGCCATTCTGCGAATGAGGCAGTGCCTGTCGCGTCACTCCGAGTTGGCCGACCTGACGGACAAAGTGGAGCAACTTGACGACGACTACCGCCTGACGCTCAACTTCCTGGCCAGCGGGGCCGAAGACCCGCAGCGCGCAAACGTGCTGGCGCAACTGAGGCAACGCGCCCACGACTTGGCAGACGTCATCGAGGCCAGGCTGTGGGCAGCCCAACCAACAGCGTCGAGGCGCAAAGTGGCCCTGGGGCTTCAAGAGATCAACCGCGCGGACTTGGCCCGGTTGGTGGCCGAATATAAACAAAACGTCTTGCTGCAAGCCGGCGGGCTGACAGCCATGGAGCCACTGGCCGACGCGCTGGACCGCCAAAGGCTGGAAGAGGCCGAAGTTGAGCTGGTGTTTGAGCACGTGGTGAACGACACCAACATTCCCGAGCCAAGCAGAGCGTTCGTAGTAGGCGCTTTGGCGCACAACGTCATTAACCGTCACAACAGGCACGCACTCTCCGCGCTGATGGCCTCGGCCATGCGAAGCGACGTGGGCGAGACCGTCTTGGCCAGAATATGCGTGACGCTGGTGGCCTCACTGCTCACAAGCCCAAGCCGTTGGGAAGAAGACGCCAGACTGGCCGAGGGCCTGCGCACGCTCACAATGGAGCGCGACGACATTGCCAAGCAAATGCGGCTCACCACATGTCAGATTGCAAAAACTCACCTTGTCAAAAGGATTGAGGACTTCATCGTAAACGACATGGCGCAAGAGATTGGCAAACTGGCCAAAAGGATAATAGACCAAAAGGGCAAATCGGAGCTTCACGAGATCACGGCGGAAGACATCACGCAGATTTTCGGTCCCGACAGGCAAACCGTCGTGGGCAAGTTCAGCCAAATTGCCCAATGGCAGGCCGAGGGGGCGGACGTCAACTACTCCACTCACCATCACCTCAAGACGAGCCCCTTCTTCTCCTCCGAAATAAACTGGCTGCGCCCGTTCGACCCCGCCGACCCCACCGTGACCGACGCTCTCAAAGCCCTTGAGCCGGAAGAGCGGGAGTCTTTGGCGCAAAGCATAGCGGCAATGCCGATATGCGACTCCGACAAATATTCCACACTAACGGTGCTTGGCGGCATGCCCGCGCAAAACGCCGTGGCGTTGCAGAAAAACTTCGACACAGAGGCACGGCACTGGGCCGAGATGCAAGCCGAGCGGCAACAAGCCACGCCCGAAGAGATGAGACTCCGCAACCTGACGGACAATTTCATAAAAGACCTCTACCGCGCCTTCAGGATCAGACCCGACAGATTTGGCAACACAGACCTCTTCAACGAGGCCGCATGGCCGTTTGGCCGCGCTCCGCTAGACATCCTCTTCCCCACGGCGGAAGACAAGGACGCATTGGGCCGCGAGCTTGTCCGATATGACTGCTGGGTCGCGGCCACGCGCCTCTACGCACACGCTTGCGCCACGGCAGAGCCTTCGGCCGACCTGACCCGGAAATACGCCCTGTGCCTCGAAAAGACCGGCGAGGCAGACAGGGCCATAGAGCAACTGAAAAAGGCCGAGCTGATGGACGACGCCAACGTCTGGACCAAGCACACGCTGGCGCAGTGCTACTACGACCGCGCCGACTACAAGACAGCACTATACTACCTCAACGAGGCGGCAACGCTCAAGCAGCCGACCGTGGCCAAAAGGCTAATGGCCGCCAAGTGCCTCACCTCACTTGGCCAATATCAGCAGGCGCAGAACGCCTACATGGGACTCACCTTCGACTCACCGAGCGAGGCAGACGGATACCTGGGCACGGCCATTTGCGCCATCGCCATGGGCAAGCCAGACGAGGCGCAAAAATATATCGACATGGCGCACGAGAACTGCCAGACCATTGACGGGCGACATGACACAGAGGCCACCGCGCTGCTGCTACTGGCCAGACGCGACTTCGGCGCCGCGGCGACAAGCCTGGCAGCCATGGCCAAAGAGACGGGTGAGGCCGTCGTCTTGGACTTCATAGACGCCCACCGCGCCGACCTGACCCAATATGGCGTGGGACCCACCGAGGCCGACCTCTTCACAGAACTGCTGCGGAAGGAGGAGAGGGAATGAAACACAAGATAATCAACGACCCCGTCCACGGCTTCATAACCATAGAAGACGACCTGCTCCTGCGCCTGCTTTCACACCCTTGGGTGCAACGCCTGCGGCGCATTCGGCAACTGGGCCTCACCTCTCTCGTCTACCCCGGCGCGCAGCACACCCGATTTCAGCACGCCACAGGGGCCATGCACCTGATGCAGACGGCGTTGGACACGCTGCAGGCCAAAGGTGTGCTGGTGCTGCAAGGCGAGCAGCGCGCCGCCCTGGCCGCCATATTGCTCCACGACGTTGGCCACGGCCCTTTCTCCCACGCCCTGGAGCACCTCATTGCCCAAACAAGCCACGAGACAATATCCGACATCATCATGGAGCGTCTCAACGCGCAGACGGGCGGCGAACTGCAGGGCTGCATCGACATCTTTTGCGGCAGGTGCCGACCTTTCCTTCATCAGCTCATATCGAGCCAACTGGACACCGACAGGCTAGACTACCTCAAGCGAGACAGTTTTTTCAGCGGCGTGGTGGAGGGAGCCGTGGGAGCCGACCGAATCATAAAGATGCTAGACGCCACGCCAGACGGGCACTTGGGCGTGGAGGCCAAGGGAATATACACCATAGAGGACTTCCTGGTGGCGCGCAGGCTCATGTATTGGCAAGTGTATCTGCACAAGACCGTCGTCGCGGCCGAAGAGATGCTCCGCATGGCCGTCATAAGGGCGAGGGAGCTGCTGGAGGCCGGCCGGGAGCTATGGACCACGCACCCGCTTCGCCATTTCCTGACCCGGCGGGTGAACGAGGGCGAGATGCGCGCCGAGGAGCGGACTCTGGAGCTGTTTTGCGAAATTGACGATGACGACATCACGACGTCGCTCAAAGCGTGGACTCAGTCCGACGACAAGGTGCTGCGTTTCCTGAGCCGCGGGCTGGTGTGCCGAGACCTGTTCCACATAGAGATGAGCCGCGAGCCCATATCCGAGGAGCGAATTGACGAGGAGAGGCAGCACGCCGCCAAGGCCTTGGGAGTGAGCTTGGAAGACACCGACTACATTGTCCGCACGGGCCAAGTGAGCAGCAAGACATACACGCAGGGCGTGGACAGAATAAACATCATATACCGAGACGGCAGCGTGCGCGACATCTCGGAGGCCAGTGACATGATGCGCCTAGACACACTCGGCGCGGCGGACCGCCGCTACTACATTTGCGCCCCGCGTCGGGGCTGACGGCCCGCCACGCTTTAATATGTTGGAATTATTGATTAGTTTTGTGAGCTAATAACAAAAGAAGAAGCTATAATGGAGTTCACAGCGCAACAGATAGCTGACATGCTCGGTGGCATCGTAGAAGGCGACCCCCAGGCCACTGTCAACGACGTCTCTAAGATTGAAGAGGGACGCCCCAAGACGTTGACTTTCTTCGCCAACGCCAAGTATGAGCATTATGTCTACACCACGGCGGCGTCGGTCATCATAGTGAACTCCGACTTCAAGCCGACCAAGGAGGTCAAGGCTACAATGATAAGGGTGGCCAACGCCTACGAGAGCCTGGCCAAGCTCCTGGCCCTCTACCAGCAGATGCAGCCACAGAAGGTGGGCATTGAGCAACCATCTCACATCAGCGAGACGGCCATCGTCGGCAAAGACGTATACGTTGGCGCATTCGCCTATATCGGCGAGAAAGCAAAGATAGGCGACGGCGCCAAGATATATCCGCAGGCCTATGTTGGTGACGGCGTGACCATCGGTGCAGGCACCGTCATATACCCAGGCGTGAAGATATACAAAGGGTGCAAGATTGGCGAGCGTTGCGTGCTGCACGCCGGCGTGGTCATCGGGGCCGACGGCTTCGGTTTCGCTCCAGACAAAGACGGCGTATACCATAAAATTGAGCAGGTGGGCGTGGTCGTGGTAGAAGACGACGTGGAGATTGGCGCCAACACTTGCGTAGACCGCTCCACCATGGGCTGCACGCGCATTGAGCACGGCGTGAAACTCGACGACCTCATCATGGTGGCCCACAACGTGGTCATAGGCCACGACACCGTCATAGCCTCGCAGAGCGGCATTGCCGGCTCCACCAAGATTGGCCCACACTGCGTCATGGGCGGCCAAGTGGGCGTGGCAGGCCACATAGAGGTGGCGGAGCGCACCACCATAGCGGCACAAAGCGGCATCCAGGGCTCCGTCAAGAAACCAGGCCAGACGCTCTTCGGCTCGCCTGCGTTCGATTATATGAGCTTCACGCGCTCTTTCGTGGTGTTCCGTCACCTGCCGGAGCTGAAACGATCCATTGACGCGCTGCTGAAAGAGCGGGAGACCAAAGACTAGCCCCCGAAAAACAGGGCCGAGGCGCAAGCCGAGGCAACACACAGAAAATCCACAATTGATGGAAAAACAGACAACACTGGCCGGCAGCGCACGGTTTGAGGGTAAAGGCCTCCACACCGGTGCCTACGTCCACCTCAGCATAAACCCCGCCCCCGCCAACTTCGGCATCCGCTTCCGTCGCACCGACCTGGATGGACAGCCGGAGATTCCAGCGGTGGCCACTCGCGTGTCGTTCACGCAGCGCGGCACCGTCCTTACGGGCGACGGCAAAGAGACGGTCTCCACCATTGAGCATCTCATGTCCGCCCTCAGGGCTCGTGGCGTAGACAACTGTCTGGCGGAGGTTGACGGCCCCGAGGTGCCCATCTTGGACGGCAGCGCAAAGCCTTTTACCGACGCCATAGACAGCGTGGGGAAGAAGGAGCAGGACGCGGAGCGCAAATATCTGGTCGTGAGCCACAAAGTGGTTTATGAAGAGAAAGAGAAAGGGCTGCGCATCATAGCCCTGCCTGAAGACTACTTCGCCGCCGAGGTATGCATTGCCTTTGACGGCACCCGGTGTCTGGCCAACCAGTGGGCGCAGATTGAGGACTTGGCGGGCGAGTATGACCAGATAAAGGACTGCCGCACTTTCGTCTTCCTCCACGAGATTGAGCCACTGCTAAATATGGGCCTGATCAAGGGAGGGGACCTAGACAACGCCATTGTCTTCGTAGAGGGCGAGGTGACGGCGGCGCAGAGAGCCGAATTGGCCAAGAAATTGGGCCGCGCCGACGTGACCATCCACCCCAGCGGCGTGCTTAACGACCGCGACTTGAAGTATGCCAACGAGGCGGCTCGCCACAAGCTGCTCGACCTCATCGGCGACCTTGCGCTCGTGGGCATGCCCATCAAAGGCCGAATATTGGCCACACGCTCTGGCCATGGCTCCAACACGGCCTTCGCTCGGATGCTCATGAGCGAGTTTATCAAATAAAAGACAGAAGATTCAGACACAGACATAACGATGAGCTTTCCTGAAGATTGCAAGATAAGCAGCATGGCCTGCGTGTCTCCTGAGGCACAGATTGGCCACGGAGTAGAGATCGGCCCTTTCGCCACCATTGAGGCCAATGTGGTCATTGGCGACGGGTGCAAGATCATGAACGGAGCCACAGTCTGCTGGGGCACGCGCATGGGCAAGAACAACCGCGTGTTTCCCAACGCCGTCGTTGGCGGCGTGCCGCAAGACCTGAAGTTCCACGGCGAGGAGACCACGTGCGAGATTGGGGACAACAACACAATCCGCGAATGCGCCACCATCAACCGCGGCACCGCGTCAAGAGGCAAGACAGTCGTGGGAAGCAACAACCTCATTATGGCCTATTGCCACATTGGCCACGATTGCGTCTTTGGCAACAACATCATCATCTCCAACGCGTGCCAGTTTGCCGGCGAGGTGGAGGTGAGCGACTTTGCCGTCATTGGCGGCGGCTCGCTCTGCCACCAGTTCACCCGCGTGGGGCGCTACGTCATGGTGCAGGGCGGCACGCGCTTTGGCAAAGACGTGCCCCCGTTCTCCTTGATAGGACGAGAGCCGGCCTCCTATGAGGGACTCAACATTGTGGGCCTGAAGAGGCATGGCTACACCACCCAGCAGATTGCCGAGGCGCAAGGCGTATATCGCCGCATCTACCTGAGCAAACTCAACACCACGCAAGCCCTGGAAGCCATAGAGGCCGAGATGCCCAAGAGCGACATTGTGAACGAGATTGTGGAGTTTGTCAAAGCGTCTAAGCGAGGGATAATCAAATAGGACGAGCGAGACCTCTCCAACCAAATAAGGCAGCGGCCCCGTAACCTGATTATGACGGTTACGGGGCCGCTGCTTTTGACACATGCTCGCGCCTCTAGTAAGACACGCTCACCTCTGGCACAATCTCTCTGGCTCTGGCCGCCAAAGCGTCCAGAGTGTCTGGCGAAGCCTTGGCCATGGTCTGAAGAGGAGTCTCCCGCGCAATGGTATATATCATCAGTCGTGGCGGAGCTATGCGGCGGAGAATGTCCAGCCACGGGGCCACGTCGGCCTCCGAGGTGTTGTCATAGGCCACACCGTCTTGCTCCCAGCTCACAAACATGGTCTGGATGGTCAGAGCGTCGCCCAGCCTGTCGCGCAGGGCGGCGATACGGCTCACTGTGTCTTCAAGAGAGTAGCCGGGAGCTGGGCGGTCCAGCCTCTTCACTGTGTCTTCAAGCCCAGAGTCAATTTTGAGAATGGCCTCATCGGTCAAGGCCAGAGCGTCCACGACTTTAGCGTCGGCCAGGCGCGTGGCGTTGGACAAGACGCAGATGCGGGCATCGGGGGCCAGACGGTCTCGGAGGTCCACTGTGTCTTCCATAATCTCGGCAAAGTGAGGGTGTAGCGTAGGCTCGCCATTGCCCGCGAAGGTGATCACGTCGGGCCGCCGGTCATCCGCCGCCATGGCCTTCAGCGCATGCTCCAATTGGCGCGCCACCTCGGCGCGAGTGGGCAGAGGAGACAGACTGCCGCCCGCCTCGCGGCGCGAGAAGCCGCACTCGCAATAGAGGCAGTCAAAAGAACACACCTTGCCGTTGACAGGCAAGAGGTTGATGCCGAGCGACACACCGAGTCGCCGACTATGTATGGGGCCGAAGACGGCCTTGTCAAACAAGATGGTAGACATACGGGCAAAGTTCGCCAAAAAAAGGAATCCGCGGCCATGGCGCGGCCACAAAGTGCGGCCTCCACAGCAACAGAAAAATGATTATCTTTGACAATCTCTTGCACTCCTAAAGAGCCATGCCACATGGCAGGCGCGCCAAGCTGCGGAGACCGTCTCTTATGCGCTTTTCCGACGTCATAGGCCAAAAGGCCATCAAAGACCGACTGCTCACCATGGCGGGCGAGGGCCGACTGCCCCACGCCATGCTGCTCATAGGCGATGAGGGCACGGGGGCTTTGCCCTTGGCCATGGCTCTGGCTCAATATATTGACTGCACGGGAGACAAGAGCCACGGCGACTCGTGCGGCACGTGCCCGGCGTGCCAAAAAGTGGCTCGTATGGTCCACCCCGATGTCCACTACATATTCCCCATTGCCAAAAACGGCTCGTCTGACGACACCGACACATATTTGCCCGAGTGGCGCCAGACGGTGACCCGCACGCCATATTTTGGCCTGCAAGAGTGGGTCTCCGCCATGGCCTCAAAAAAGCGCACCGAGGCGCAGCCCGATGACGACAAGGCGACCGCCACCGGCACGGGCAAGCAGGCCCTCATTGCCAAAGACGCGGCGCAGGCCATACACGCCAAGCTGAGCATGAAGCCCTATGAGGCCGACAAGCAGATCATGATTATCTGGAAGCCCGAGCTGATGAACGAGACCACCAGCAACAGCCTCCTGAAAATATTGGAAGAACCGCCAACCGACACGCTCTTCATCATGGTAAGCGAAGACGCCGCGCAAATCCTCCCGACAATAATGAGCCGCACGCAGACGTTTCGCGTGCCGCCAATAGAGGAGGGGGACATGAAGGCGGCGCTCATGCGCTCCCTAGGGATGGTGCCAACCGAGGCGAGCCGCATGGCGCACATTGCGCAAGGCAGCTACGTGGCCGCCACAAGACTGCTTGGCAACGCCGAGGCCGCCACGCAAAACCTACTGTTCTTCAAAGAAATGATGAGGGTGGCGTGGACCGACAGACCTGAGAAGGTGATCAGGATGAACGCTCTGGCCGACCAATGCCGAACCATGACGCGAGACCAGGTCAAAAACCTGCTCGCCTACTGCCAGCACATGGTGAGGGAGAGCTTCATCATGAACCTGTGCGAGAGCCGCATAAACTTCCTGACGCAGGCCGAAGAGGAGTTCTTGCTCAAATTCGCCCAGTTCGTCCACGTCGGCAACGCCGAGCGCATTGCCGCGCTCATTGATGACACCATGGCGCGAGTGGAGCAAAACGCCAACGTCAGGATGGTCATGAAGAGCATGATGATGAGCTTGAGCGCGCTGATCAAAAGGGTCAAAAGGCCATCGGCAGATCCCGACCCGAAACAACAAGCCTGACGCCACGCGCAGCCCCCCGACACTTCCGACACCAACATACATACACTCAATACCCACTGATACAGACAATGGAAGACGAGATAAAGAGAGCCGACGAGCAAATTCCCGACCTGAAACCCGATGACGGGCAGACCGAGGCGCTCATCCCGGCCACGGGCTTCAGACCCGAACAAAGCGTGAGCTGCTGCGGCACGCGCGCCATAAGAGGGGGTAAACTCCACACCTACGACTGGCTAGAAGACCTGCCGACGCCACCCAACGCGTCGGACCTGGTGGAGGTTCAATTTAAAAACACCCGCAAGGCCTACTTCCGGAACTCGACAGGCATCCAGCTGAAACGCGGAGACACGGTGGCCGTGGAGTCGTCTCCCGGCCACGACATTGGCACCGTCTCCCTCCAAGGCAGGCTGGTATACCTCCAGATGCACAAAAACCACATCAACCCCGCCAATTACGAGTTCAAGCGGGTCTACCGCCTGGCGCGCCCCACAGACATTGAGAAGTGGGAAGAGGCCAAGGCCTTGGAACATCAGACCATGCTGGAGGCCAGGCAGATAGCCCAAAGCCTAAACCTCAACATGAAAATTGGCGACGTGGAGTATCAGGGAGACCGCACCAAGGCCATCTTCTACTACATTGCCGACGAGCGCGTAGACTTCCGCGAGCTCATCAAGGTCTTGGCCGACCGTTTTCACGTCCGCATAGAAATGCGCCAGATAGGCGCAAGGCAAGAGGCGGGGCGCATTGGCGGCATAGGGCCCTGCGGGCGCGAGATGTGCTGCGCCACGTGGATGACGAGCTTCGTCTCAGTCTCCACCCACTCGGCCAGGCTTCAAGACCTGTCTCTCAACCCCGTCAAACTGGCGGGGCAGTGCGGCAAGCTCAAGTGCTGCCTCAACTATGAGCTGGCGGCCTACGTGGACGCCATAAAGAGCTTCCCGCCCACAGACAAGCCTCTGGAGACGGCCGAAGGCACATATTACTTCTTCAAATACGACATCTTCAAAAGGCTCATGTGGTACTCGCCACAGAAAGACTCCCCCACCAACATTGTGGCCGTAGACGCCGACCACGTGGCCGAAATCATCAAGATGAACGCCGAGGGCAAAAAGCCCGACACCATAGGCGGCACGCAAACGACCGTGAACAATGAGGAGGATGGATATTCAGGCGTGGTGGAACTTGATGAAGACCTGACGCGATTTGACGGCAAAGGCGGCAAGCGAGGCCGAGGCGGAGACAGAAACCGAGGCCGCGGAAACAGAGCCGACAGCAACCGAGGCGACAAGCAGGGCCGACAAGGCGGCCGACGCGGCGACAGGCCAAACCGCCAACAGGCGGCGACAGACGACGCGCAGCAGGCGGCCGACAACACGGCAACAGCCCCCACGGCGCCAGCACCACAGCAAACCGGTGCCGCAGCGGCGCCAACAGAGACAACAGAGAGCAGGCCAAGGGACAACAGACAGCGCCGAGACAACCGCGGGGACAGGGGGCCAAGGCCACGCAGGGATGGCGACGGACAGCCACGCGAGCCGAGGCCAGGGCAAGACCAAGGCCCAAGGCGGGGAGGCAGAGGCCCAAGACCACGCAGAGATGGCGACGGGCAAGGGCGAGGACCGAGGCCAGACCGAGGCACAAGGCCGGAGAGGCAGCCCAAGCAACAACAAGAGAGTAACAACGAGCGCGGCAATGAGCAAGGCGGAGAACAGAAATAGCGCCACGGGCAAACTGCGGATGGCATTGACGGCAGCCCTGGTGGCGTGCGCCGCCTTGCTGGGGAGCGGATGCACAAGCGGAGTGGCATATGACGAGTTCGTGAGCTTGGCCAAGGCCAACTGGGACAAGGACTCGCTAGCAGTCTTCCGCGCCGAGATGACCGACACCACGGGGGCTTACGACATAATGATCCAGGTGCGCAATGACAACGACTACGCCTTTGCCAACCTGTGGCTTTTCATTGACGTGGTGTCTCCCGACGGCCATACCCGCCGCGACACCCTGGAGTGCGTCTTGGCCAAGGCCGACGGCACGTGGCTAGGCGGCGGCTGGGGCTCGCTCTACACCCTGCGATGCCCCTACATGCCGCAGGTGCGCTTCGCGCGGCCTGGCCCATACACATTCCGCCTCACGCAAGGGATGCGCAAAGACCAGTTGAAAGGAATCCACGACATAGGGCTGCTCATAGAGCGGCATAAGGAGGAGCAATAAACCCCAGACCATGGGAAAAAACAAGCTAAAGAAATTTGCCGACATGGCAGGCTATCGCCACGTCTTCGAGGCCGACTTTGACACGCTGCAAAGCAGAGGCTTCAGCCAGCGCGGCCATTGGCACGAATGGTTTGGCAACACCAACCCCATTGTGCTGGAGCTGGGCTGCGGCAGGGGAGAGTATACCGTAGGGTTGGCGCGGCGCGACCCGTCAAAAAACTACATTGTCGTAGACATCAAGGGGGCGCGGATGCACGCGGGGGCCACAGAGGCCGCCAATGAGGGACTCGCCAACGTGGCCTTTATCAGGACGCGCATAGAGTTCATTGAGCAGTTTTTCGCCCCCGGCGAGGTGAACGAGGTGTGGGTCACGTTTCCCGACCCGCAGATGCGGAAAGAGCGCAAAAGGCTCATTGGCACGCTCATGCTTTCGCGATACCGCAACTTCCTGTCTCCCGACGGGCCCGTGCACCTGAAGACAGACAGCCCGTTTCTCTTCGCCTATGCCCAAGAGATGATGAAAGCCAACAACATAACGCCACAAGCCATGACCGCCAACCTCTATGCGCAAGGCGAGCCAGACCCCGCGCTGGGCATCAGGACGTATTATGAGCAAAAGTGGATGGACGCCGGCATGACAATCAAATATGTCCGTTTCTCCATCCCGGCAGGGGTGGAGCTCAAAGAGCCGGACGTAGACATTGAGCGAGACAACTACCACAACGTGGGGCGCAGTGTAGTGATTAAAGAGAGCTGACGCCACCGCCCACAATAAAAGATTCAGACACATGGCATTCTACCCCGCACAAGTAATCCAAGCACTGAAAACAGTGACCCACCCCGAGAAAGGTGAGGACATTGTGACCCTTGGCATGCTTGAGGACGACATCCGCATAAGCGGCAACAGGGTGAGCTTCTCGCTCATCTTCGACAGGCCGAACGACCCGCTCGTCAGCATCATCAAACAACGCGCCGCCGAGGCCATCAAGAGAGAGATGGGTCCCGAGGTGGAGATAGACGGCAACATATTCATCAAGATACGCCAAAGGCCCAAGGCCCCCGAGCGCCCCGTGCTGCCTGACGTCAAGAATGTCATTGCCGTGGCGTCTGGCAAGGGCGGCGTGGGCAAATCCACCGTCACGAGCAACCTGGCCATCGCGCTCAGCCAGATGGGCTTCAAGGTGGGCCTGCTAGACGCCGACATCTTCGGCCCGTCGGTGCCCATCATGTTCGGCACGGAAGACGCCCGCCCCACCCTGTCTGACAAATCGACCGAGGGGCACGAGCTCATAGACCCCATTGAAAAATACGGGGTCAGGATGCTGAGCATAGGCTTCTTTGTCGATCCTGGCCAAGCCGTGGTGTGGCGCGGGGCCATGGCCACAAACGCCATAAAGCAGCTTGTGACGGAGGCCGACTGGGGAGACCTGGACTACCTGCTCATCGACATGCCCCCTGGCACGTCAGACATCCACATATCGCTCGTCGGGCTTGTGAAACTCACGGGGGCCATTGTGGTCTCCACCCCACAGAAAGTAGCGCTGGCCGACGCCCGCAAGGGCGTGGACATGTTCCTCAACCCCAAGGTGGGAGTGCCGGTGCTTGGCATTGTGGAAAACATGGCCTGGTTCACGCCCGCCGAGCTGCCGGAGAATAAGTATTACATCTTCGGCAAAGACGGAGCGCGAAACTTGGCAGACGAGCTCGGGGTGCCACTGCTCGGTCAAATTCCCATTGTCCAGTCAATCAGAGAAGATGGCGACGCAGGCACCCCAGCTGCACTCAACGCCAACAGCCCGGCGGGCATGGCTTTCGCCAGTCTGGCCAAGAGCGTCGCCGCCATCACTGCATAGCGTCGCCGAGGCATTGTGCCAAGGAAAGAAACGGTGTAAAAAGAGCAAAATGGAGCTTCACAGAAGATATTTCCGCCACATTGGACTCTTGGCGGTCGCGGCGGCCCTCGTCTCGTCATGCCAAGACGAAGGGTTCTTCAACGTGGACCCGCTGTTTGCCGACGGCGCCATCCTCCAGCAGCACAGCACCGTCGTGATCAAAGGGAAAGCCTCGCCAGGCGCCCATGTCATGATCACGACAGACTGGGACTATTCCGTCACCTCGTCTGCCGGAGCCGACAGCGTATGGGAGGCCTCGCTGAGCACGCCAGGGGCCGACACACTGCGCCACGCCATAAAATTCACCACCAAGGCGGGTGGCAGCGTGGTGCGAGACATCCTCATTGGCGAGGTTTGGACGGCCGTGGGCCAGACGGGCGAATCGCCCCTGCCCGACGTGTGCCATGATCCCGACAGCGCGGCAATGGAAGAGGCAGCCCCGGAGCCCATGCGGCCAGACCCGCTCGTGCGCATATTCCGCATGGAGCCAGGCACTGCGGCATGGCCACAGAACGAGAGCCGAGGAAGCTGGGCCAGCCTGACCGAAGGCATGAACATAGGCCTCAACAACGGCGCGCTGACATTCGCAAAGATGTTGCGCGACAGCCTGCGAGTCCCCATGGGCGTGATTTTGGCGTCTTGCGCCGATGCCCCATGCAGGGCTTGGGAGAACCCCGAACTCATTGACAGCGAAGACGAGGCGGAGAGAGAATTGAAGACATGGCGCGAGAAGCACGCCGAATGCGTCAGCTGGCTGGCCTCGCTGCCCACGTTGGAGACGCGAGACGACGACGGGCGCAACATCTTGGGCGAGATCAGCGTCTATGACGAGTTTATGAACATCTCCAAGCTCAACCCTCAGCACTGGCCGTCAATGCGCCTGCCTGGGCTATGGAGCCGCGACGGCCTGCCCGGCTTCGACGGGGTGGTGTGGCTAGTGAAAAACGTGGAGCTGCCGCCCGACATGCCACGGCGCACAAAAATGCGCATTGTCTTGGGCGGACTGGCGGACAACGACTTGACCTATGTGAACCAAGCCCTTGTAGGCCACAGCTACGACACTGCGGCCACACTGCCGCGCGGCACGTATGACATACCAGCCGACCTGACACAAAGTGGCCACGTGAACATAAACATACGCCTAGACGGGCATCATGAGACGGCCGGCATATATGGCCCGCCAGACGGCTCACCGATGAGGATTGAGACTCCGGATGGCAGCAAGAGCGTGCGCATAGACGGCGAGTGGGCCTATTGCGCGGCGGCTCACTTTACGGCAGGAGACACCAGGGTGAGCCTCATGGGGATGCCGGACAACAGATATATGAGCGAGTTCCGCAACTGCATGGGCCTGCCGCTGTGGCTCCGCGGCACAGTGTATAACAAGATGCTGGCCCCGCTGCGAGGCTTCGCCGTGGCCGGAGTCTTGTGCCACATGGGCGAGGCCGACATGGCGCGCCCCTCTGAGCGACGCGACATGACGGCACACACCAAACAGATTGTAAAGACGCTGCGCACCACGTTTGGCCGCAAAGACCTCCCCATATATATGAGCCAGATCCCCACCATGCCCCGCTCCACTCACGGTGACGGGGGCGACGTGAGGCAGGCCCAGGTGGACGCCGTGAACCAACTGGACGACAAGGTGAGCCTAATCTCGCTGATAGACCTGGCCAGGAGCCCAAAGTTCCAGACCAAAAGCCAGAGACAGGCCGAAGAAGGCCGACGCATGGCCGCAGCCGCCCTGGCGGACGTGTACTCACTTGGGGCGCCGCACAGCGGCTCATGCCCCATGCCGCGCAAGGCCGTGAGGGACCATCAAGTGGTCAACGTGTGGTTTGAGCACGCCGACGGGCTGCGCATTGACACCTCACTGCCATCGGCCTTCGAGGTGGCCGGGACAGACTCCGTCTTCCGCCCCGCCAAAGCGCTCGCCGCTGGCGACTGGGTCACAATGTTCAGCCACATGGTCATGGACCCGCGTTACGTGCGCTACGCCTATGCCGACAGCGTACGCCCCACCCTGTGGAACAGGGCCGGCCTGCCATCGCCCGGCTTCTCAATGACCGTGAGCGAGGCACAAGACGCCCACGACAATTGACAACAGAGCCGCGGCCACGACGCAGAAGGTCGCCACTCGGCAACAGACAAAAAAAGACACATCAACAGACAAAATGGTTTGGTTCGTCCTGGCCCTCATCTCGGCCTTGTGCCTGGGCTTCTATGACGTATTGCGGAAATATTCGCTCCGCAGCAACGCGGTGCTTCCCGTGCTGATGGTCAGCACACTGACATCCTCCATCATACTGCTGCCGCTGTGCGTGGCCTCCGCCATGGGCGCGCTGACGCCACAAGACTGGGCCTACATCCCGCCCATCTCGGCACACGACCACCTCTTGCTGATTGGCAAGGCGGCCATCGTGTTGGGCTCGTGGGTCTTTGTGTATTATGGCATGAAAAACCTGCCGCTCAGCATTGTGGCCCCCATCCGCGCCACGGCTCCCGTCTGGACGCTCGTGGGCGCGCTCATCATCTTCGCCGAGAGGCCAAACGCCACGCAGTGGGCCGGCCTGTTGGTGGCATTCGCGTTCTTTTTCCTCTTCAGCGTGGCCGGACGCCGCGAGGGCATCAACTTCAAGGCCAACAAATGGGTGTGGTGCGTGGTGGCAGGCACGCTCATCGGGGCCTGCTCCGCGCTCTTTGACAAGCACATAATAAGCGGAGCGCACATCAACCGCATGGCCGTCTTGTTCTACTACTCGTGCTACCAGTTTCTCATGACCATCCCTCTCCTGTTCATCATATGGTGGCCCGCGAGGCGCAAATTCAAAGAGGCGCGCAAGGCTGGCAGCGTGGAGAGTGACGACGCGCTTGCCGCGCGCGTGGGCTATGAGCCTTTCCGGTGGAAGTGGACGATACCAATGATCGGCATCGTGATCATAGCCGCCGACTTTTTCTATTATGGCGCGCTGGCAAGCCCAGACAGCATGATTTCTCTCATATCGCCCATCCGCAGGTGCAACGCCATTGTGTCTTTCAGCCTCGCCGCGCTCATCTTCCACGAGTGCAATATGCTCCGCAAGGGCTTGTGCCTGCTTGGCATATTGGCCGGCATAGGAATCATAATATGGGGCAGCATGTAGCCTGCGGGCAAGGGCTAACGTCATAAGCCTATGGGAGGCGGCAAGCGCATAGAGATCATCGGGGGCGGGATAGCCGGCCTGTGCCTCGGCATCAGGGCGCTCCGGCGCGGGGCCGAGGCGGTCATCTATGAGCGCGGCGACAAAGCGGGGGGGCTGTGCCAAAACTGGAGGCGCGGTGGCTATGACTTCAACGGATGCCTGCACTGGGTGCTGGGCGTGAGGGAAGGCTCCTCATTCCACGACATGTGGCGCAGCGTGGCGGACATTGACTCGCTCCGTCTGGTGGACCATGACGAGCGCGTGGACATAGAGCTGCCGCTAGAGGGCGGTGGCCGTTGGCACTTCCATCTGTATAATGACACAGACCGCCTGGAGGCATATCTATTGACGTTGGCACCCGAAGACCGCGACGCCATACGCCAGTGGACGGACGCCATACGCACGGTGGAGCGAATGCTGCCCAACCTGCCGCCCTGGCCCACAGAGACCACCGCCCTGGGGCGCATGGCCCACTACGCCAAACTATGGAAGATGTGGAGCCTGCTGCCCATTATGAACCGATGGGGGCGGCTGACCAACAAGACGTTCGCCCAACAGATGAAAAGCCCGCTTCTGCGCACGGCATTAGAGAGGCTCTATATGGACGAGACGCGGATGACCGTGGTCATCTTCGGCCAGGCCTACATGGCCGCGCGCGTGGCCGCCTACCCCATTGGCGGGTCGGCAGCGCTGACGGGGCTGTTGGAGCGTACGTTTAAGGAGCTTGGCGGCAAGCTAATCATCGGCCGCGGCGTGAGGGAGATCCGCACAGACGGGAATAGGGCCATGGGACTGACTCTAAACGACGGCACACGGACAGAGGCCGACGCCATATGCTCATGCGCCGACTGGCGTTGGACTGTCGGTGACGCGTTGGGCGGAAAATACGTCACAGCGAGGCAAAAAAGCCTGCTCACGGCCGGCAAAGAAGCCATATACCCGTCATATTGCCGCGTGCATATGGGTTACGCCGGCACATTGGAGACGCTCCCGCATTTCTTCCGCCTAGACGAGGCCACCACGTTGCCAGACGGCACCCAATTTTGTCAAATGGAGGTAGAAGTCAACCACTTCGACCCCACACTCGCCCCGTATGGCAAGACCACGCTCACCGTCAACTACACCACGCGCGAGGGCCAATGGTGGATTGACTTGCGCAAGGGCAACCCCGCGAAATACGCTGAGGCAAAAGACAAAATAAAACGGCACGTCTTGGCCACGCTCAGCAAAAGGCTCGGCCAGACTTTCTCGCCCGAAAAGGTGGAGGTGGCCGACGTGACGACACCCGCCACATATTACCGCTACACGGCAAACACCCTGGGCAGCTCGCAAGGTTGGGCGCCGATGGACAACCTGACGAAACGACCGCCCGTTGACACCACACTGCGCGGGCTGCGAAACTTCGTCATGGCTGGTCACTGGTTGGAGGCCGGAGGTGGAATCCCCATAGCCCTGCTCACCGCACTAAAAGCCGAAAAAGAACTAGCACGGCAGGGGCTTCTGACAAAATAACAGCGGCACGCCCAAATTACTAAACAATCAGCGCAAATTATCCGCTTAAAATTTTAATATTTGCAGCGAACAGACATAGCGACTAAAAACAACATGAACAAAAACAACATTGCACTTGCCGCCACGGCCACCCTGCTGGCGTTGACCTCGGCCTCTTGCTCCGATGACGACAACACGCCCGCCCACAACGGCGGGAACAACGGCGGCATCACGGGCACCACCATATCTGCCACAACGATAAAGGCCAACACGTTTGTGCAAGACGTGATGAGCACATACTACTATTGGGCCGACGAGATGCCGCAACTCGACCCGACCAAGCAGTCGGACACCAAGGAGTATTTCTACTCCCTCCTGTCGTCCAAAGACAGATTCTCATACATAAGCGACGACGCGCAAGCCACACAAGACGAGTTCGATGGCAAGTACACCGACTTCGGGTGGGAATATAGCCTCTCATACATCAGCTCAACGAGCGACAACGTGGCGGCCATCATCACATTTGTGCATGACAACACGCCAGCCTCACGCGCGGGGGCCAGGCGCGGCGACATCATAACGGCAGTGAACGGCACCACGATAACGGACAAAAACTACAGCAACGTCTTCGTCGATGCCACGGGGGGCACGTTCTCCGGCCTCCACTACACCGACGGCAATGAGGAGACCGTGTCTTACACCATGACAGCCGCAAGTCTGACGCTCAGCTCCGTGGCCCGCACGGCACTCTTCAACCTAGACAATGGCAAAAAGGCCGGCTACCTCTTCTACACCAGCTACTCCGCCGCTTTCAACCAAGAGCTCAAGGCGGCTTTTGAGCAACTCAAGGCCGAGGGGGCGGAAGAGATGATTCTGGACTTGCGATATAACACGGGCGGGGACATGAGCGCCATGTCCACTATGGTGGACATCTTGGCCCCGCGCAGCGTGGTGGAGGCAGGGAAAGACATGCTTTGCTATGACTACAACGACATCTTGGAGAGCGAGTTGGGCTACACCGAAGACGCCACAATGGAACATTTTGCCGACACCGTGGGCATCAACATGGATCTGAGCCGCCTCGTGGTCCTGACAGGCGGCAGCACCTACTCCGCCTCCGAGGCCACCATATGGGTGCTTAAACCATATATGGACGTGACCCTCGTGGGCGACACCACTGGTGGCAAGAACTCAATGATGTACGTAATGTCTCCAGAAAACTTCACGCGCTCTGACGGGCAACCATACTACTCGTCCACCATCAACAACTGGCTGATCATGCCCATTGTGGCCATATACAAGAACAGCAATCACGAGAGCTTCGACACCTCCGAGGGCAAAGGCCTGGCGCCAGACGTCTTGGCGAGAGATTTGGCCGGGCTCATGAACAAAGGCATCCGCGACCTCGGGGACCCCGAGGAGACTCTGACCGCCGCCGCCCTGAGGGTGCTGAACGGCAAGGTGGCGACAAACAAGTCGGCCTGCGCGCCATCGCCGACCGACAGGCCACTGGCCTCATCGGCAGACAAGAGGCCGGCCGGGCTTTTCGAGAAAGTCAAAATAACCAAATAACGAAGCCTGGCGCACAGGTCGCGAGGCTTTCAAGACAACCGCTCCGCAGGGCAAGAAATCAGGCCCGGCGGGGCGATTGCCTTTCCTGATGCCTCTCCAAAGGCTAAACGAATAAATTAAAGCACCCATTTTCAGCTACTTTCTAATAAGATTCGTTAACTTCACGCACGAAAAGAAAGTCACCAAACCAAGATATGTCAAGACATTCCATCTTAGCAGTCGCCACCATTGCCACGCTAACGGCCACGTGGTGCGCCGACTCCGCCGCCCAAAGCAAGCAAATGACCTCCGAAGACAGCAAGACATTCAAACAGGCACTGACGTTGGCCGACAAGACTAACAACCGCACGGCCATAGGAATCTTGCGAGGGCTGTATGACAAATATCCCGACAACGTCGACGTGGCATACAACCTGGGCATATGCTACATCAACGCCAGCGGAAACCCCGACTCCACCCTCTTCTTTCTGAAACGCACAGCGGAGCTGAGTCCCAAGACCGAGTGGACAGAGGCCAAGGCCGAGCTCATGCTGGCCACTGCCAGGGCCGAGCAACTGTGCGGCAGACCCGAAGAGGCTCTGAAGATATATGACGAGATTGACGCTAAAGACACAGACGGCCTCTTCTCCGAGATAACGGACTTTGAGAGAGCCGCGTCGCAGACGGCGCAAATCCTCATGAGGCAACCCGTGAGGCTGACCATGCGTACCGTGGGCGAGGGCATCAACTCGGCGTGGAACGACTACCGCCCCATCCTCACCGAGGCGGAAGACACCATATACTTCACATCCCGCCGTCCCAAGAAGACGGCCGACAAGACCGTCTTATTTGACGACGGACAGTTCGAGGAAGGCGTCTACATGTCAGTCCGCAATGGCAACAAGTGGGACGGCGGCAAGTGGGGAGACGCAACGGCGGTGACGGGCCTCGTGACAGACCGCCGCGGCCGCGCCGGGCAGGAGACGGCCACATCGATAGCCAAAGGCGGCACCGAAATGTATCTCTGCCACGATGGAGACATCTTCGTGAGCCTCAAAGACACCAAGACCGGCAAATGGCAACCCGCAGAGCCAGTGCGCGGGGCCGTCAACACAGAGTTTAATGAAGACTTCGCCTACGTGACCACCAACGGCGAGGAGATGTATTTCTCTTCCGACGCACCAGGCGGCCTGGGCGGCAAGGACATATGGCTCTCGCGCCGCCTGCCAAACGGAGAGTGGGGCGAACCGACAAACCTGGGTCCTGGCGTAAATACGGAAGAGGACGAGGACGCCCCTTTTTTTCACGAGCCGACAAACGTGCTGTACTTCAGCTCAATGGGGCACAGCGGAATGGGCGGCTACGACATATTCTTCTCGCCCCGCAATGACAAGGGCGAGTTTGAGGCCTCGCGCAACATGGGCTACCCCATCAACTCGGCGGACGACGACATATTCTTCTCACCCTCGGCCGACCGCGGCAGGGGCTACTATGCCAGCATAAGGTGGAAAGAGACCTGCAAGTCGCCATCTTATGACATATATGAGGTTGAGTTTGAGCAACCCGAGCAAAACACGATGGCCGTGCTGGCGGCCACAGTAAAGGCGCAAGACTTGACGGACGTGAGAGTCTTCACGATAGAGGACGGCGAGGTTGTGGCCATTGGCCGGCCAAACGCCCACTCGGGACGCTACGTGGCCATTGTCCAAGCCGGAGGGGAGTATGACCTTATGGCCGTCTGCGACGCGGACACGCTGCTGCGCCACGTCAAGACCCTCAAGTCGCAGAGCTACTACGCCCAACAGAAGCCAGTGGAACTGGACGACTTCGTGTTCGAGGCCAAGCTGCGCCAGCATCCTGACATTGACAGCACGCCAACGCCACGCGACACGGGCGGCGCGGAAGAGACCGACGCCAAGCCCTACACGGTGCAGCTGATGAGCATTCGCCAAGAGCTGCGCGACGAGCTTCTCGACCATAACATTGAGATTGAGAACGTGACGGAACACAAGTACCGCGACGGGTGGTTCGTATACTCCTACGGCTCCTACGCCACATTCCGCGAGGCCCGCAAGGCGCAGAACAGAATCAGGGAGACGACACACTATCGCGACGCCTTCGCCCGAAACAAAAAGCAATACCTCAAATTTGTCGAGAGCGACAACACGAAACAGTGATAGGCGAGACAATCCACCTGCGCGCCCTGGAGCCTTCCGATGCCGACACTCTCTTCGGGTGGGAGAACGACCCCGCCACATGGGGCGCGGGAGACAGGCAATGGCCAGTGTCTTTGGCCGACATAAAGGCGCTCATCAGCCACTCTGACCTGGACATATGGCAGACGCGGCAGGCGCGCTTCATGGTGGAGCGCAACGATGGCGGCGGCACGGCCGGTTGCGTAGACATCTTCGAGTTCGACCCCCTAAACCTCAATTGCTCCATAGGCATCCTTACCGAGGCCGGCAGCAGGAGGCGGGGCTACGCCCGCGAGGCGGTGAGCCTGGTGTGCGACTTTGCCGCGCAGACTCTCTTGGCGCACAACGTCAGAGCCTGCGTGGCGGCAGACAACGCGGCCAGTCTGGCCCTGTTCCGCTCCGTGGGCTTTGAGGAGTGCGGCAGGCTGCACGAGTGGCTGCGGCGCAGGCGCGGGTTCGTCGACGAAGTGATGATGGTCAAGACATTACCTTAAAAACCAACATACAGATGAACTACCTGTCGGTAGAAGACGTGAAGTATCGCTGGGGCGACGTGACGTTGTTCAACGGCGTGAGCTTCGGCATAAGCGAGGGGCAAAAGGTGGCCCTGGTGGCCCGCAACGGAGCCGGCAAAAGCACCCTGCTGAACATGCTGGCCGGCGCGCTGCCAGGGGCCGACGACCGCCTCATGAAGCCCGATGGCGGCAAGATTGTGTGGAACGACCACATCCGCGTTGGATGGCTAGAGCAAGACCCCGCCATGGAACCCACTCACACAGTGCTGGAGCAGGTCTTCGCATCGGGCAACGCGACGGCGCAGGCCGTGCGAGACTACGAGGCCGCCCTGGCCAGGCGTGACGACGCTGCCATGCCACAACTCATAGAGCGAATGGACTCACTGAAAGCGTGGGATTATGAGAGCAGAGCCAAGCAGATGCTCGGCAGGCTATACATCAACGACTTTGACAAGCCCGTGGGCCAACTGTCTGGCGGGCAGCGGAAAAGGATTGCCATTGCCAACCTGCTGCTCAGCGAGCCAGACTTCCTTATTCTAGACGAGCCCACGAACCACCTCGACGTGGAGATAATAGAGTGGCTGGAAGAGTACTTGACCCGCTCCACGGCCACGCTGCTCATGGTCACGCATGACAGGTATTTCCTAGACCGCGTATGCACCAAGATAATAGAGCTGGACAACCACCAGATATTCAGCTATGACGGCAACTACGCCTACTATCTGGCCAAAAGGCAAGAGAGGCTAGACAGCCGCCAGGCCGAAGCCGCCAAGGCGCGCAACCTGCTGCGCCGCGAGCAAGAGTGGATGAACCGCCAACCACAGGCGAGAGGCACGAAAGCGCAATATCGCGTAGACGCCTTCGCCGACCTGCAAGAGCGGGCAAAAAAAATAAGAGACGAGCGGTCCTTCGACCTTGAGTTTGGCAGCGCAAGACTCGGACGCAAGGTGGTGGACGCCTATGACCTGCACAAAGAGTTTGGCGGGCGCACCGTCATTGGAGACTTCTCTTACAAATTCGCGCGCGGTGAGCGAGTGGCCATTGTCGGGCCTAACGGCAGCGGCAAGTCCACGCTGCTGAACATGCTCACGGGAGGGTTGGCTCCCGACAGCGGCCGCATAGAGACGGGAGACACCGTCGTGACGGGATACTATCGTCAAGGCGGCATAAGCGTGGCCCCGGGCAAGACGGTGCTTGAGGTCATTGAAGACATTGCCGACCAGATTGAGAAAGAGGGCGGCCACACGGTGCCGGCGGCGCAATTCTTGCGCCAGTTCCTCTTCCCAAACGAGATGCATCACGTGAGGGTGGACAGCCTGTCGGGCGGTGAGCGCAAAAGGCTCTACCTGGTCACCGTATTGATGAAGAACCCGAACTTCCTGCTGCTGGACGAGCCTACCAACGATTTGGACATACTGTCTCTCAACGTGTTGGAAGACTACCTGATGTCGTTTGGCGGCACGGTCATCATTGTCTCCCACGACAGGTTCTTCGTAGACAAGGTGGCGGACCACCTCTTCGTGCTCGATGGGCGCGGCGGGGTCAAAGACTTCCCCGGCAACTACAGCGAATATCTGGCATGGGAACGAGAAAACGATAAAGCGAAGCGCGAAGAGGCCAACGCCAGCAAGGCCACGGCGGCGAAACCCGCCGAAGAGGCCAACACCGTGCGCCGGGCCAGTCGTCCACCAAGGCTCAACTATGCGCAGAAAAAAGAGCTGGAGACCATAGAGGCCCAGCTGCCCAAACTCAACGAGCGCAAAGGCGAGATTGAGGCCCTGCTCTCTGGTGGCGAGACCGACCCGAAAAAGGTGACGGAGCTCTCTACCGAATATCAGGCCGTCAAGGACAAAATTGACGAGATGGAGATGCGATGGCTGGAGCTGCAAGAGATAACTGAGGGATAAGAAAACAGAAACGAGAGAAAGACCATGAAAGTGATAGGCATAGGCGAGACGGTGCTAGACATTGTCTTTGACAGCCAAGACCGCCCCGTGAGCGCCAAGCCGGGCGGCTCTGTCTACAACGCGCTCATATCCATTGCGCGCAGCGGCCACGAGGCCACGCTCATAAGCGAGGTTGGAGACGACCATGTGGGGCGCATGATACGCGGCTTCCTCCGCTCAAACGGCGTGGGGGACGACGGCGTGGCCGTATACGGAGGCTCGCGCAGCCCCTTGGCCCTGGCCTTTCTGGACAAGGACAAAAACGCCCAGTATCAGTTCTACAAAGACTACCCCGCCCAACGACTGGACTTCGCCATGCCCGCCATGGGAAGGGGAGACATTCTGCTCTTCGGCTCCTACTTCGCCCTCAACCCGGCCATACGGCGTCAGGTTCTCCGAGTTCTCCGAGCCGGCAGGGAGGGCGGAGCCCTGCTCTTCTACGACCTCAACTTCCGCAGCACCCACAATGGCGAGGCCGCAGCCCTGCGCCCCACCCTGGAGGAGAATATGAGGCTGGCCCACGTGGTGAAAGGCTCAGACGAAGACATCCGTAACGCCTTCGGCACAGACGACTGGCGCAAGGCGTATGCTGAGACCATAAGCCCCCTGTGCCCCTATTTCATCTGCACCCAAGGGGCCAGCGGGGCCACACTTCTCAGCCCGCAAGGCGAGAGCCACATTGATGCGCTGCCCATATGCCCCGTGAGCACCATAGGCGCGGGAGACAGCTTCAACGCCGGAACCGTCTGCGGGCTGCTTGACGCCGGCGCCACGGCCGATGACACGGCCTCGGCCACATTTGCGCAAGCACTGGCCACCGCCATGGCCAAAGGCCGCGACTTCTCGGCCGAAGTGTGCCAAAGCCTAGACAATTACATTGCCCCAAGGCACTGACAAAGACGCGCTTTTGGCATATAATTATTACTTTCGCGCCAAAGAAACAACAAAGAGCAACATTAAGACAATGACTGCCAACGAAGTTCGTCAAAGCTTCTTGGACTTCTTCCGTTCGAAGGGTCACAAGATCGTCCCATCGGCCCCGATGGTCATAAAAGGCGACCCCACGCTGATGTTCACCAACGCGGGTATGAACCAGTTCAAAGACATCATATTGGGCAACGTACCCATCACCGCCAGCCGCGTGAGCGACTCGCAAAAGTGCCTCCGCGTGTCGGGCAAGCACAACGACCTGGAAGAGGTGGGCCATGACACCTACCACCACACCATGTTCGAGATGCTTGGCAACTGGTCTTTTGGCGACTACTTCAAGAAAGAGGCCATTGCCTTCGCTTGGGAATTCCTGACCGAGGTCATCAAGCTAGACAAGGATCGCCTCTACGTCACCATCTTCGAAGGATCTAAAGAAGACGGAGTGGCGCGCGACACCGAGGCCTATGACGCATGGGCCACCCACGTGTCCAAAGACCGCATCATTGACGGCAACAAGCACGACAACTTCTGGGAGATGGGCGACACGGGACCCTGCGGCCCATGCTCCGAGATTCACTATGACATGCGCCCCGATGAGGAGCGCAAGGCCGTCTCGGGCCGCGACCTAGTGAACAAAGACAACCCACAGGTCATCGAGATTTGGAACCTCGTCTTCATGCAATATAACCGCAAGGCCAACGGTGAGCTAGAGCCGCTGCCCAACCATCACGTGGACACGGGCATGGGCTTTGAGCGGCTGGTGCGCGCCGTGCAGCACAAAACGTCGAACTATGACACCGACGTCTTCACCCCCCTGCTAGACAAAATTGCCGAGCTCACGGGAGTCAAATATGGCACAAGCGAGCAGACCGACGTGGCCATGCGCGTCATGGCCGACCACATCCGCACCATTGCGTTCTCCATCACCGATGGCCAGCTGCCCAGCAACAACAAGGCCGGCTACGTGATCCGCCGAATCCTCCGCCGCGCCGTGCGATATAACTACACATTCCTCGGCGGCAAAGAGGCCACGCTCTATAAGCTCGTCCCCACCCTTGTCGAGACAATGGGCGGCGCATATCCCGAACTCAAGGCGCAGCAGGAGCTCGTCACCAAGGTGATAAAAGAGGAGGAGGAAGGATTCCTCAAAACATTGGCCACGGGCATCAACATGCTCACGGGCATAATTGAGGAGACAAAGAAGAAAGGCCAGAAGAAAATCAGCGGCAAGGTGGCCTTTGAGCTGTATGACACCTATGGCTTCCCTCTCGACCTGACGGAACTCATCCTCCGCGAAAACGGGCTGGAGGCCGACACGGCAGAGTTCGACCGCGAGATGGCCGCGCAGAAAGACCGCGCCCGCAACGCCACGGCCATCGAGGCCGGCGACTGGGTGGTGCTGGACGAGACGGCCGTGAAAGAGGACTTCATTGGCTATGACGAGACGAAGGCCGATGTGCGCATTGTGCGCTATCGCCTCGTAAAGGCCAAGAACAAGGAGCAGTATCAGATCATATTTGACCGTACGCCATTCTATGGCGAGAGCGGCGGCCAAGTGGGAGACACCGGCACCATAACTGACGCCAGCGGCAAGACGGTGAGGGTGATAGACACCATCAAGGAGAACAACCTCATAACCCACATTGCCACCGAGCTCCCTGCCGTGATGGACAAACCAGTCCACGTGCAGATTGATGAGCACCGCCGCGAGCTGATCGCGGACAACCACTCCGCCACCCACCTGATGCAAGAGGCCTTGCGCGAGGTGCTTGGCAACCACGTGGAGCAGAAGGGCTCGCTCGTGACGCCAGATGGCCTGCGCTTCGACTTCAGCCACTTCCAAAAGGTGACGGACGAGGAACTGGCCAAAGTGGAGCACCTGGTCAACCAGAAAATACGCGCCAACGTGCCTTTGGAGGAGCAGCGCGCCATGCCCATTGAGGAGGCCCGCAAGCTAGGCGCCATGTCGCTCTTTGGCGAGAAGTATGGCGACAAGGTGCGCGTGGTCAAGTTCGGAAACTCAATTGAATTCTGCGGCGGCACCCATGTGAAGGCCACGGGCTGCATCGGGTTCTTCAAAATATTGGCAGAGTCTTCCGTCTCGGCCGGCGTACGACGCATTGAGGCCGTCACGGCAGACAAGGCGGAACAGATGGTGGACGAGCTCGTGGGGACGCTCAAAGACCTGGGCGAGGCCCTCAAGGGCGCAAAAGACATCCGCAAGAGCATTGAGCAACTCATACAGAGCAACGCCAAGCTCCAGCAACGCGCCGAGAACATGATGACAAGCATGATTGCCGCCGAGAAGCAGAACCTTAAGGAGAAAGCGGAGAAGATCGGCTCTCGCTACCTCCTCGTCACAGAGGTCAAGCCCATCTTCGCAGACAAGCTCAAAGACCTGGCGTTCCAGCTCCGCAGTGAATATGACGAGGCTGTGATTGTGCTTGGCTGCACAGTGGATGACAAGCCACAGCTGCTCATCATCATCACCGACAACTTGGTCAAGAGCCTCGGCCTCAACGCTGGCGCTACAATCCGCGACGTGGCCAAGTTCATCCAAGGCGGTGGCGGCGGACAGCCTTTCTTCGCCACCGCGGGTGGCAAGAATGCCGCAGGCATGGAGGCAGCCCTCCGCGAGGCCAAGTATTTCTTCACCTCAAAGCTCGGTTAACAGACCAGCCACCATGACAACGACCGCCCGCCACAGCAGATATGTGGCGGGCGGCTGTTTTGTTTTACCCGCCCTATGTGCGAAGCCTAAATGAGGGCACGCCGCGCATTAAAAGAGCCCCGCCCCGTCAGACTAACGTTCTGACGGGGCGGGGCTTATCAATTACTCTCGCCAGCCGCGACTATTTGACAATCTCGACGAGCTCAACCTCGAAGATGAGGGTGGCGTTCGGGCCAATCTTGTCGCCTGCGCCGCGCTTGCCATAGGCCAAGTCGGCGGGGATGACGAGCTGCCACTTGGAGCCTACGGGCATAAGCTGCAGAGCCTCCTGCCAACCCTTGATGACGCCGCTGACAGCCATAGTCACGGGCTCGCCCTCCTTTGAAGAGTCGAACTCAGTGCCGTCAATGAGCGTGCCGCGATAGTTGACCTTGACGCGATCCGTGACTTTGGGCTTAGGCCCGTTGCCTGCGGTCAGGATCTTGTACTGTAGTCCGCTGGCCGTGCTGTCCACGCCCTCGGCCTTAGCGTTGCTCTCAAGGAAAGCCCTGCCTGCCGCCTCATTGGAGGCCGCCTGAGCTTCGCGCTTAGCCTGTTCCTCGGCGCGCTTGGCCGCGGCCTTGTTGTTGAGGATGGCCTCCGCAGCCTCAGGCTCAATGGCGGCCTTGCCAAGGCCGAGCTGAGCGCGACAGCCGCTCATGAAGAGGTTGCCGTCAATGGAGTCCAGCTGACCCTTGATATAGTCAAGATAACGCTCGCTGGGCTTGCTGGAGGCGAGAGCTTGAGCGTATGTCTTGACGTTGATGGTGTCAAAAGGCATCTGCTTGATCTGCTGAGCCATAGAGTTGCCAATAACCACGCCGAGAGCGTAGCTGATGGAGTCTTGCTGGCTCTTGAGGTTTGCCTTGGGCGAGATGCCCCCGTTGCACGACGTGGCGAGGACTGCGATCGACGCCACGGCCAGAAACAGTTTGTTCATTGTCGTTTGTGTGATATGTACTTTTAGTTTATTTAAGAATCTCGAGCAGCTCAACCTCAAAGATGAGCGTGGCATAGGGCGGGATGCTCTGCCCCGCGCCGCGAGCCCCGTAGCCCAACTGGTAGGGGATATAGAGCTTCCACTTGGAGCCTACGGGCATGAGCTGGAGCGCCTCCACCCAGCCTGCAATGACTCCGTTGACGGGAAAGTCGGCCGGTGTGCCGCGACGTATTGAGGAGTCAAACTCAGTGCCGTCAATGAGCGTGCCCACATAGTGGCATCGGACGACGTCCGTGGCCTTTGGCTTTGGGCCGTCGCCCTGCTTCAGCACCTCATATTGGAGGCCGCTCTTCAGTGTGGTCACCTCACTGCGTTCGCCGTTGACTTCCAGGTAGTCCGCTCCAATCCTGATGGCGTCTTTGGTCTGGGAGTCCTCCAGATCTGAGAAATATTTTTTGAGTATCTGCCCGGCCTCGTTGGGCGAAATCTCGGTAGGCTGACCAGACAGCACATCTTTGACGCCCCTGCACAAGGCGTCACAGTCAATATCTTTGGCCCCGCTCTGACGCAAGCTGGCCGCAACGTTCATGCCAATGGCATAGCTTGTTTTTTCCACTCTTTATGCGTGTTTCGTTATGCGGGCAAAGTTAGGCAAAATAATGGCGCGCCGTCATGTTTGCGGCCTCCGCTTCGCGCCCCTCACGGCCTCCGCCTCCAACGGGTTGTCTGGCCACGAGTGCTTGGGATAGCGGCGACGCAGCTCTTTGCGCACCTCGAAATATGTGTTTTTCCAAAAACTGCCTAGGTCTTGCGTAAGTTGCACGGGCTTATAGCCCGGCGAGAGCAGCTCCATCAGCACAGGGCGGCGACCTCCGTCAACCCTTGGCGTCTGGGCCATCCCGAAGACCTCTTGCAGCCTCACGCGCAGCACCGGAGCCTCGGCCGCCGCCCTGTATTCCACCTTTATCTTGCTGCCCGTGGGCACCTCGATGCGCTCTGGCGCCAACCGATCCACCTCACGCTGCTGCTCATATGTGAGCATTGCCTGCAAGGCGGGGAGTATGTCTATTTTTTTCATTTCGGCCACCGTGGTCGCCTTGCCCAAAAACACGGGCAGCCACTCGGGGGCTTTATCAAGCACGGAGGGTGTAGACACGTCTGGCAACCCCATCTCTGGGTGCCACTCAGCCACCGTGGCCACCCTGCGCTGCCACTCCGTGACGGCATTGGAAAAGTCGAGCATCCGCTCGCCGTCTTTCCTGGCGGCCTGGCATATAGCGTCCGTTATAAGCTCTCGGCTCTGCTCCCTGATGGGCTTGGAGCCTAAGACAAGGCTCCCGATGCGATATTCGCGTTGCGCAATCACGGAACCTCGCTTCATGTCCCACGCCACATTGTCTCGCTCCTTGACCATCGGGCGCAGGTCTTGCGGGCATACGGGTGCGGCCAAGAATATGCGCCCCACGCCCTCGCGGGCGTTGACATTGGCGGCCACAATCCAAGGCTCAGAGGATAAGTCGTCATCTTTGGGCAGCTGAGCCATATCTCCACTAGAGAGCATAAAGAGACCATGTTTCCCCTCCCGAGCCGACGCTATGCGCTCCGGGTAGGCCGCGGCAAGCAACAAGCCCGCGTCGGTGGGTGAGAACGGGCCATTGTCTGGCTCCACTAGCCTCCCCATCTTCATATATTGTTCGGCAATCTTGGCAATGCGGACCCACGCCTTTCCCGCGCCTTGCGGCCTTTGCCTATATCGTCGCAGAGCCTCGACCCTAAGGCTTATGTCAGCCCCAGGCTGAGCCTCGCCCTGCGGGCGCGCCAGCTGGTCTTTCTCTTCGAGCGTCGCGGCCAAGTCGGCGGCCAACTTTTTGAGAGCGGGAGTCTCTGCCGCCACCATCATTTGCGCCATGCGCGGGTGACATGGCATACGGCTGAGCTCTTTGCCATGCGGAGTCAGTTTGCCGTCGGCGTCAACGGCGTCGAGCATCTCCAGAAGCCTCATGGCCTGAGCCACATGACCAGCCGGTGGTGGCGTGAGCCACGTCAGCCTAGTGGGGTCTTGCTCACCCCATGCGCTCACGTCTAGCATCATTGGGGCCAAGTCGGCCGTCTCAATCTCAGGCTTGCGCATTGGAGCCATACGATGCTCCGTGGCAAGGCTCCACAGCCTGTAACACACGCCCGGGGCCACGCGGCCTGCGCGGCCCGTTCGCTGGTCGGCCATGTCCATAGATATCCTCACGGTCTCCAAATGACTCAGGCCGCTCTGCGGGTCAAAAACCATCTGGCGGCACAAACCACTGTCCACCACCACCCTTACGCCCTCTATGGTGAGAGAGGTCTCGGCAATGGGCGTGGCCAGCACCACCTTGCGCTCACCCGCCCTGCTTGGGGCGATGGCTCGCCTTTGCTCGGCTTGCGGCAGCATGCCATAAAGGGGCAAGACGTGCGTCTTGCCCAACTTACCGCTTAGGATGTCCGCCGCGCGGCGAATTTCCCCCTCGCCGGGCAGGAAGGCCAAGATGTCTCCCTCAACTTCATCATGTGCCTGCCTCACCATGCGCGCCACAGCCTCGGCGCACGTCAGCGGGTCACACTCGTCAGCCCTCCTTATGTCCACTGGGAACATCCGCCCGCGGCTCTCTATGAGCGGAGCGTCGAGCAGACGGCAAATGGCCGTGGCATCGATGGTGGCCGACATGATGACAACTCTCAAATCTGGCCTCACCACTTGCTGCGCCTCGCGAGCCAAGGCCAACGCCACGTCGGCGAATATGCTCCGCTCATGGAACTCGTCAAATATCACGGCGGTCACGCCATCTAGCGTGGGGTCGGCCACGAGACGACGCGTCAGTACGCCTTCTGTCACCACCTCCACCCGCGTGCATGCCGATGTCTTGCTGTCAAAGCGCACTGTGTAGCCGACGGTCTGCCCCACGTCCTCGCCAATGAGCTGCGCCATGCGCTCGGCTATCTGCCTCGCGGCCAGCCGTCGAGGCTCCAACATCACAATTCGGCCGTCGCCAGGCAGGCCTCGCAACATGGTTAGTGGAAGTAAAGTTGATTTTCCTGCCCCGGGTGGCGCGGTCACCACCAACTGAGATTTTTGGGACAGCGTCTCGTTGACGCGCTCGGCTATCTCCGCCGCGGGCAAAGACAAGCCTTCGGCCGATATGTTGATATTTGTCATGACATAAGACGCAAGACGCCCTTGCGCCACTCTGACGGCGACACGTTGGCAATCTGCTTAAATAACAAAGTCATCTCTTCTTCCGTACGATAACCGAGCATTGTGGCCACCTCGGCCACAGGCTTCTCGGGATAGTGGACGAGCAGCTCCTGCGCATCGTGGACACGAAGCCGGTTGATGTGTTCGCGGAAAGAGCATCCATAGGTGTCGTTCACCACCTTTGCCACGTCCAGTGCAGTCATCCCCAATTGCTTGGCCACGTCCGCTATGGTCACTCCCGCCTGCCAGTAGCCATTCCTATCCTCCCAGGCCTTTATCTTCGCCAGGTCTTGTCCCGTTGCCTGTTTTGGCTTCGCTTCCTCGGCCGCGGGCTCGCCCGCAGAGTGGGTCACGCGGTCAACCAGTTCGAAGCTCTCATAATAATTGAGCATCGAAGAGCAAACATAGGCATAGACCACGCCTCCGACAATGTTGTATATCATATTCACCCACGCAGGGCTTATGGCCACGACTGGGCCGCAAAGGCCAAATATCACAAAAGTGAGAAAACTGTTCCTCAGCCAACCAATGCGACTGGCCACATCCTCTGAGTAGAAATTATCCAACCTGGCCACAGCGCGGCGGAAACTGCGTATGATGCGGATTCCGAAATAGAATATAAAACAGCTCCAAAACACGGCCACGCAAACGACAATGGCCTGCACCACAGACTGCTCCGGAATGAAAAACGTGGACAGCACCAGCAGCAATGTCATCAGCCACAATGCTACATCACGCACAATCTTTAGGCGATATTCCACATTCTCGTCAATGAGCCAGCTCACCATCCACGTGAAGAGAATGGCCGTGGGTGTGTAGCACAATATGTCCACAGCAGTATCAGCATTCTCACCAATCTCGGAGTTGTTGTTCACCACTAGACTGAGGATCAAGTCTATGGAGATGACGGCATACACGCCTATGAGGCAAGCCCTTGCTCGACGGTAGGATGCGAAAGCCTCATCTTGCCGAGTCTTTTGACGCAGAAGCAAGACTATGAGCGCAAGCAATACGCCCAACACCATTACCGTCGCATAATTATAGTAGGACAGACTAAAGTCCATAAATATTCTCCTGTATGCGGGATGTGCGCTTCCGAAGGCAGCGCATGCTCCTGTTTTCCAATCTTGCGAATGTAAATATAAAAATCTACATTTTGAGGCTTTTCACCCTCTGTTGGCTATATTTCATAACAGCCAACGTCAATCGCAAGCAATTTCCTAACCCGACGCCCTTCTCTTTATATCCACCGCAGGGCGCATCGGCTTAAAATAATAACATCTACAAAAAAAAACTAACATTTTACAACCCGCATCACTACTCCCCGTATATATCCGATGAGAGCCGGGAATAGACTCCCGTGCGACATTGCCTTATGTCTAACATAAACGCAAAAGCAACAAATGAAACATTTTTACAGATTTTTAGTCCTAACAATCTTTGCGGCAATCCAGGCCACTAGCTACGGGGCCGACATCCCGGGTTCCGGCAAGGGGTGGTCTTGCAGCTCTGACGGCACTCTTGAAATATCCTCGGATGAGGTCTGGGAACTTGGCGGAACAGGCTTCCCTCCAACGTTTCCTTGGCTAAAAAGTGAGCTGGTCAAAAAAGTCATTATTGCCAACGGGGTGGACAGCATCGCCTACTCTGCCTTTATGA
>CAKUYZ010000007.1 GCA_934717675.1 uncultured Bacteroidales bacterium | reverse complement strand
CCCTAGGGCCGAAAACTAAGGAGGAACGTATCATGAAACTCACGATCCAGTCCGTGCATTTCGATGCCACGCAGCAGCTCAAGGATTTCGCCACCCAGAAGGTCGGCAAGCTCGATCATTTCTTTGATGGCATAATCTCCGCGGAGGTTGTCCTGAGCCTCGACAAGGCGGACAACACCGAGAACAAGGTCTCCAAGATCTCCCTCTCCGTGCCAAACGACACCCTGGTGGCCGAGAAGCAGTGCAAATCTTTCGAGGAGGGTATCGACCTCGCTTGCGAGGCTTTGCGCAAGCAGCTCCTTAAATATAAGGACAGCAAGTAAAAGTCCTCCGCCGCTCGTCGTGTTGCGCCGGGCGGCACCGTGCCAAAGCGGCGCGCCTCCTGCCTCCGCAGGTGGAGCGCCGCTCTCTTTTCGTTCGTGTGGGAGCGGTGAGGCTTATTCGCCGTTGTCTTCTGCCGCACCATCCTCGCCGCCCGTCATGGCCGTGAGGATCTCAATGAGGGCGTCGAGCCTCATCGTCAGGCCAGGGATTGTCTCATCGGTGGCGCCGTTGCAAATGAATCGTTGCACCTGGGTGGCTGGAATGTCGCCCGCCTCGTCTTCCATGGCTATGCCTTTGGCCGTCAGCTCCACAATGGTCTGCCTGTGGTCCCCGGCGCTCTTCTTGCGCGCCACCAGACCCATGGCCTCCATCCTTTTCAGCAGGGGGGTCACCGTGTTCGTCTGCAGCATCAACTGTCTCGCAATGTCGTTCACCGGCCGGTGGTCTCGCTCCCACAGGGCCATCATCACCACGTACTGCGGATACGTCAGCCCAAGCCTCGACAGAAGTGGAGTATAACTCTTTATGATCAGCCTGCTCGCCGTGTAGAGCCTGAAGCAAAGCTGGTTTTTTAACCTTAGGTCGTCGTGTCCCATCGTTCCTTGTCTCTTCAAGTGGCGTCGGCATCTGGCATGCCCCCGCTCCTCCTTGCAAATTTAACGCGCAGCAGCCACCGACAAGCGAAATGACACAAAAAAATGGCCGCGGCGTTGTCGTATTCATCTGAAAAGTATTAACTTTGTGGGCGAATTTCATGCCAAGTGGATTGTTATGCCTAGTCCTTTGGCTGTCTTTCGAAGTCTTTACTGAAGAAAAAGTAAACCTAATTGTCTAATAATTCGAATTATGGCTAAAGAAACTTTCCAAAGAACAAAGCCACACGTAAACATCGGCACCATCGGTCACGTCGATCACGGCAAGACCACCCTGACTGCCGCCATCACCACGGTTCTCGCCAAGAAGTATCCTTCTGCCGTTAACCAGATCAAGACTTTCGACTCCATCGATAGCGCACCTGAGGAGAAGGAGCGTGGCATCACCATCAATACCGCCCACGTCGAGTATGAGACCCCTAACCGTCACTACGCTCACGTAGACTGCCCGGGTCACGCTGACTACGTCAAGAACATGATCACCGGTGCTGCCCAGATGGATGGCGCCATCCTCGTCTGCGCCGCAACCGACGGCCCTATGCCTCAGACCCGTGAGCACATCCTGCTCGCCCGTCAGGTGAACGTCCCTCGTATCGTTGTCTTCATGAACAAGGTTGACCTTGTCGATGACGCTGAGATGCTCGACCTCGTTGAGATGGAGCTCCGCGAGCTTCTTTCTTTCTACGACTTCGATGGCGACAACAGCCCTGTCATCCGTGGTTCCGCCCTCGGCGCCCTCAACGGCGAGCCTCAGTGGGAGGAGAAAGTCCTCGAGCTCATGCAGGCCGTTGACGATTGGATTCCTACCCCTGTTCGCGACACCGATAAGCCTTTCTTGATGCCTGTCGAGGATGCTATGACCATCACTGGCCGTGGCACCGTTGCTACGGGTCGTATCGAGACTGGTGTTGTCCATGTGGGTGACGAGCTTCAGATCGTCGGCCTTGACTCTGACGGCAAGAAGACCACCTGCACTGGCGTCGAGATGTTCCGCAAGACCCTCGATGAGGGTGAGGCTGGTGACAATGTGGGTCTCCTCCTCCGCGGTATCGACAAGTCCGAGATGAAGCGTGGCATGGTTCTCTGCAAGCCCGGCTCCATCACCCCTCACACCAAGTTCAAGGCGCAAATCTACGTCCTGAAGAAGGAAGAGGGTGGCCGTCACACCCCGTTCAAGAACAAGTATCGTCCTCAGTTCTACCTCCGCACCCTCGACATCACTGGCGAGATCAAGCTGCCCGAGGGAACCGAGATCGTCATGCCTGGTGACCACGTCAACATCGAGGTAGACCTCATCTACCCCGTAGCGCTCAACGTCGGTCTCCGCTTCGCTATCCGTGAGGGTGGCCGCACCGTAGGCGCAGGCCAGATCACCGAGATCGTCGAGTAATACGGCATAATCTCCAATATTCAGGTGGCGGGGCGTCCCGCCCCGTCACCTTTCTCACACGGGTGTAGTTCAGTTGGTAGAGCATCGGTCTCCAAAACCGAGTGTCGGGAGTTCGAGTCTCTCCACCCGTGCTCAAAACGATTAAGTGACTAATGGAAAAAGTCGTAAATTACTGCAAGGACGTTTATAACGAGCTTGTCAATAAGACCTCTTGGCCCACGTGGAAGGAACTCTTCTCCAGCGCCAGGATCGTTATGATCGCTTCTGTGATCATCGCGCTCGTCATCTTCGTGATGGATTTTGTCTTCGAGCATGCTCTCAAGGCGGTCTATAATGTCCTCTAATATCATCCCGCTCTAAAATGTCAAACAACCAGAAGAACTGGTACGTCCTCAGGGCCATCGGCGGCAAGGAGAAGAAGGCCAAAGAGAATATCGACGCCGAGGTCAAAAGGCGCAATCTTGAAGATCTTATCGGCGAGGTCGTGGTTCCTGTTGAGAAAGTTTATCAGCAGCGCAACGGCAAAAAAGTTCTCAAGGAGCATATCCTCTACTCTGGTTACGTCTTTGTCGAGTGCGTCCTTGACAATGAGGCCAAAGCCGTCCTTTTGAGCGTGGCCAATGTGCTGGGCTTCTTGGGGGATGGCGAGCCTCAGCCCATAAGGGCTTCCGAGGTCAACAGGCTGATTGGCAGGGTTGACGAAGTCGCAGACGACACTATGGAGGATCAGGTTCCTTTCGTCGTTGGAGACACAGTCAAGGTGACGGACGGCTCTTTCTCCGGCTTCTCCGGCGAGGTCGAGGAGGTGAACGAGGAGAAAAAGAAACTCTCCGTCATGATCAAGATCTTTGGTCGCAAGACCCCGCTCGAACTGAACTACTATCAGGTCGAGAAAGAGTAGGGGAGCGCGGCGCAAGGGTGCATAACCAAGATAGTAAGGACAGTCAAGTATCGAATGCTTCCAACTGGCAACGGCCAGCCTTATACGGGCTGTCATTATTATAATTTTCTAATTACGAATTGCTACAATGGCTAAAGAAGTAGAAGCCTTTATCAAGCTTCAGGTAAAAGGTGGTGCAGCGAATCCTTCACCCCCAATCGGCCCGGCTCTGGGTTCGAAGGGTGTGAACATCATGGATTTCTGTAAGCAGTTCAACGCGCGTACTCAGGACAAGGCTGGCAAAATCCTGCCTGTCGTCATAACGGTCTACAACGACAAGTCGTTCGAGTTTGTCATCAAGACCCCCCCTGCAGCAGTGCAGATCAAGGAGGTTGCAAAGCTCAAGAGCGGCTCTGCCGAGCCTAACCGTAAGAAGGTGGCTTCCATCACCTGGGATCAGGTGAAGGCCATCGCGACAGACAAGATGCCAGACCTCAACTGCTTCACTGTTGAGTCTGCTATGAAGATGATCGCTGGCACTGCGAGAAGTATGGGTGTCACCGTCACCGGTGAGTTCCCCGGCAATAAATAACATAATACCTACTAGCACAATGACGAAACTAACTAAGAATAGGAAGTTGGCGTTGTCTAAGATAGAGGACGGTAAGGTCTATTCCATCGCCGAGGCTGCGGCTCTCGTCAAGGATATGACCACCACCAAGTTCGATGCCTCTGTCGATGTGGATGTTCGACTTGGTGTCGACCCCCGCAAGGCCAACCAGATGGTGAGAGGCGTCTGCACGCTCCCTCACGGTTCGGGCAAGCAGGTACGTGTTTTGGTTCTTTGCACTCCCGACAAGGAGAATGACGCAAAGGCCGCCGGTGCGGACTATGTCGGCCTCGACGAGTACATCGAGAAAATCAAGGGCGGATGGACTGACGTAGATGTCATCATCACCATGCCCAGCATCATGGCTAAGGTCGGTGCCCTTGGCCGCGTCCTCGGTCCCCGTGGCCTTATGCCTAACCCAAAGAGCGGCACGGTCACCATGGATGTTGCCAAGGCCGTCAAGGAGGTTAAGGCTGGTAAGATTGATTTCAAGGTCGATAAGGCTGGCATCGTCCACGCCTCTGTCGGCAAGGTCTCTTTCGATGCGCAGCAGATCGTCGATAACGTCAAGGAGTTCCTCAACGTCATCGTACGTCTCAAGCCCTCTACTGCAAAAGGCACCTACGTCAAGAGTGTTTATCTTTCTAGCACCATGAGCCCGGGCGTTCATGTCGACTTCAAGGTCGGTGAGGCTTAGTTGATTGTTTTACCTTTCAAATCGGAATCATGAGAAAAGAAGATAAAGCCACACTCATTGACCAGCTCGTTGAGACGCTCAAGAGCTACTCCCACTTCTACCTCGTTGACATCGAGGGTCTCAACGCCGAGAAGACCAGCGCGCTGCGTCGTCTCTGCTTTGAGAGGGACATCAAGCTCATGGTCGTCAAGAACACCCTTATCAAGAAGGCTATTGAGTCTGTAGACGGCGAGCTCGCCGACCTCAACACCGCTTTCTCCGGCAACACGGCTGTAATGTTCGCCAATGTCGGTAACGCGCCCGCCAAGGTCATCAAAGAGTTCTCCTCTGCAAATGAGAAGCCCGTCCTCAAAGGTGCTTTCGTCGAGCAGTCTGTCTATGGCGCAAACGCCCTCCAGGAGCTTGTCGCTATCAAGAGCAAAGAGGAGCTTATCGCAGACGTTATCGCTCTGCTCCAATCGCCCGCCAAGAATGTCATCTCCGCCCTCCAGGGCAGCGCTGGCAACAAGATTCATGGCGTCCTCGAAACTTTAAGCAAGAAATAATTTTTCCACATTACCTGAACCTAATTAATTACTAAATAAGATGGCAGATATCAAGAAGCTCGCAGAAGAGCTCGTAAATCTTACTGTAAAGGAAGTCAACGAACTCGCTAACGTCCTCAAAGAGGAGTACGGCATCGAGCCCGCAGCAGCTGCTGTTGCTGTTGCTGCTCCCGCAGCCGGCGGCGCTGCTGCAGCTGCTGAGCAGACCGAGTTCGACGTTGTCCTCAAGAGCGCTGGCGCTGCCAAGCTCGCAGTCGTCAAGGCTGTCAAGGAGAACACCGGCCTTGGCCTCAAGGAGGCTAAGGAGATCGTCGACAAGGCTCCCGCTACCGTAAAGGAGAAGCTCTCCAAGGCTGACGCTGAGGCTCTCAAGGCTAAACTCGAAGAGGCTGGTGCTGAGGTTGAACTTAAGTAATAACAGCTCTTCCTTCTTATAGGAATTGGTTTGGAACCCATGCTCGTCATGGGCTCCAAACCTTTTGTATCTCTGTTATTAAGTTCAATTAATCTTCTCGATTCCATGAATCCCATCAAAGCCGACAGGATTAGTTTCTCTTCCGTGAAGCATCCGTTGGAGTACAACGACTTCCTGGAAGTACAGTTAAAATCGTTCAAGGAGCTGTTCCAGCTTGGCTCAACTCCAGAACAACGCAAAAATGAAGGCCTCTTCAGGGTCTTCAACGAAAATTTCCCCATCAGCGACACGAGGAACAATTTCTCCCTCGAGTTTCTGGACTATTGCATCGACCCACCCCGCTACACCATTCAGGAGTGTCTCGAGCAGGGACTGACATACCAGGTCCCCCTGAAGGCTACGCTCAAACTCTCTTGCAACGATCCCGACCACGAGGATTTTGACACCGTGGTTCAGGAAGTCTACCTCGGCATGATACCTTACATGACCGAGAAGGGCAGTTTTGTCGTCAATGGCGCTGAGCGCGTCGTCGTGTCACAGTTGCACCGCTCTCCTGGTGTCTTCTTCGGCCAGAGCGTACACGCCAACGGCACAAAGCTCTATTCCGCCAGAATCATCCCGTTCAAGGGTTCATGGATTGAGTTCGCTACCGACATCAACAATGTCATGTACGCCTACATCGACCGCAAGAAGAAATTGCCGGTCACCACAATGTTGCGCGCCATTGGCTTTGAGTCGGATAAGGATATTCTCGAAATATTCGGCTTGGCCGACGAGGTCAAGGTAAACAAGAATAATATCAAGAAGTGCGTCGGCCGCAAACTCGCCGCGCGCGTTCTTAAATCCTGGGTCGAGGACTTCGTTGATGAGGACACCGGCGAGGTCGTCTCCATCGAGCGTAACGAAGTTGTCGTAGACCGTGAGACCGTCCTCGATGAGGAGCAGGTCGAGGCCATCATTGAGGCTGGTGTCAAGACCATCCTTCTCCATAAGGAGGGGCAAAACCTCGCTGACTTCGCCATTATTTACAATACCCTTCAGAAAGACCCCTGCAACTCCGAAAAGGAGGCTGTTGTCTACATATACCGTCAGCTCCGCAACGCTGATCCACCAGACGAGGCCACTGCCCGTGACGCCATCGAGAAGCTCTTCTTCTCCGACAAGCGTTACGACCTTGGCAATGTGGGCCGTTATCGTCTCAACCAGAAGCTTGGCCTCAAGACCGACATGAACGTCCGCGTCTTGACTAAGGAGGACATGATCGAAATAATCAAGCACCTCATCGAGCTTCTCAACTCTAAGGCCGATGTCGATGATATCGACCACCTGAGCAACCGTCGCGTGCGTACCGTGGGCGAGCAGCTGGCCAATCAGTTCGCTGTCGGCCTGGCGCGCATGGCTCGCACCATACGTGAGCGAATGAACGTCCGCGACAATGAGGTCTTCACGCCTACTGACCTCATCAACAGCAAGACGCTGGCCTCTGTCATCGCCAGCTTCTTCGCCACCAATGCGCTGTCGCAGTTCATGGATCAGACCAACCCTCTTGCCGAGGTCACTCACAAGAGGCGTCTCTCCGCCCTTGGCCCTGGCGGCCTTAGCCGCGACCGCGCGGGTTTCGAGGTCCGCGATGTACACTACACCCACTACGGCCGTCTCTGCCCAATTGAGACCCCTGAGGGTCCGAACATCGGCCTCATCTCGTCCCTCACCATCTACGCCAAGATTGACGACCTCGGCTTCCTTGAGACCCCTTACCGTATTGTCAAGAACGGTAAGGTTGACTTCTCTGAAGAGGGTTTCAAATACGTCACCGCCGAGGAGGAGGAGCATAAAATCATCGCGCAGGCGCTTTCGCCTATGGACGATGACGGAAACTTCACCGAGGAGCACGTCAAGGCTCGTCAGGATAGCGACTTCCCAGTCGTCGATAAGAGCGAGGTCGAGTATATCGACGTGGCCGCCAACCAGATCGCGTCCGTGGCGTCGTCTCTCATCCCGTTCCTGGAGCATGACGATGCGCACCGCGCGCTCATGGGCTCCAACATGATGAGGCAGGCCGTGCCCCTGCTTCGCACCGAGTCCCCCATTGTCGGCACGGGTCTGGAGGAGCCTGTCATCCGTTTCTCGCGCACTCAGGTGATGGCCGAGAAGGATGGTGTAATTGACTATGTCGATGCCGATAAGATCATCGTCCGTTACGATCGTACTGATGATGAGCGCTTTGTCAGCTTCGATCCCGATACGAAGGAATATCGCCTCTCTAAGTTTCAGAAGACCAACCAGAGCACTTGCATAGACATCCGCCCCATCGTCCGTAAGGGCCAGAGGGTTGTCAAGGGCGAGATTCTCACAGAGGGCTATTCCACGTCCAACGGCGAGTTGGCTCTCGGCCGCAACCTCAAGGTGGCGTTCATGCCTTGGAAGGGTTACAACTTCGAGGATGCCATCGTCATCTCAGAGAGGGTTGTCCGTGAAGACATCTTCACATCTGTCCACGTAGACGAGTATTCTCTTGACGTCCGCGACACTAAGCGAGGTATGGAGGAGCTCACTTCCGACATCCCCAACGTTAGCGAGGACGCTACGAAAGATCTTGACGAGAACGGCATCATCCGCATTGGCGCGCACGTTGAGCCGGGCGCCATCCTCATCGGCAAAATCACGCCTAAGGGCGAGAGCGACCCGACGCCTGAGGAGAAGCTGCTCCGCGCCATCTTCGGCGACCGCGCTGGCGATGTCAAGGATGCGTCTCTCAAGGCCAACCCGTCTTTGAGCGGCGTTGTCATCGGGCGTAATCTATACTCGCGCGTTGTCAAGGACCGTCGCTCGCGTTCTTCCGAGAAAGCAAAAGTGGCCTCTATCCAGGAGGAGTTCGAGAAGAACGTGACAGGCCTGCTCAACATATTGTTAGACAAGCTCTATTCCCTGCTTGAGGGCAAGACCTCTCAAGGTGTCAAGGACTACTATGGGGTTGAGGTCATAGCAAAGGGTGTGCGCTTCACGCGCAACATTCTGGCCGATGTCAACTACCAGTCTGTCGATCCGTCTGGTTGGACCTCGGAGGAGGACAAGAACCAGCTCATCTACCGCGTCATCCACAACTACCGTATGAAATATAAGGAGTATGAGGCGGTGGAGAAGCGCAAGACATATAACGAGACCATCGGCGACGAGCTTCCCAATGGCATCATGCAGGTCGCTAAGATCTACATCGCCAAGAAGCGTAAGATTCGCGTGGGTGACAAGATGGCAGGTCGTCACGGTAACAAGGGTATCGTCTCCAACATCGTTCGCTTGGAGGATATGCCGTTCTTGCCCGATGGCTCACCCGTAGACATCGTCCTCAACCCTCTGGGTGTGCCGTCTCGTATGAACCTTGGCCAGATCTATGAGACAGTCCTTGGCTGGGCAGGCAAGGAGCTGGGCATGAAGTTCGCCACCCCAGTATTCGATGGCGCCTCGCTTGACCAGATAACGGAGTTGACGCGTAAGGCTGGTGTCCCCGATGTGGGCAAGATCTACCTCTACGATGGTGGCACCGGCGAGCGTTTCCACCAGCCGGCGACCGTGGGCATCGTCTACATGCTTAAACTCGGCCATATGGTCGACGACAAGATGCACGCCCGCTCCATCGGTCCTTACTCACTCATCACCCAGCAGCCTCTGGGCGGTAAGGCGCAGTTCGGTGGCCAGCGTTTCGGAGAGATGGAGGTTTGGGCGCTCGAGGGTTTCGGCGCCGCAAACGTCCTTCAGGAGATCCTTACGGTCAAGTCCGACGATGTCGTGGGCCGCGCCAAGGCCTACGAGGCCATTGTCAAGGGTGATAACCTCCCGACGCCTGGCATCCCAGAGTCGCTCAACGTGCTCCTCCACGAGATGAGGGGCTTGGGCCTCAGCATCTCTCTCGAGTAATATAATCAGTCCGCCTCGGGGTCGCGCGAGCCTGCGTGGCCCCGATTGGGCGGCATCATATAAGCCCGTGTGAGCGGGACAACATAATATCTCTAACATGGCTTTTAGAAGAGATCAAAAGAAAACCAACTTTTCAAAAATCTCCATCGGCCTGGCTTCGCCAGAGGAGATTCTTGAGATGTCGAGTGGTGAGGTGCTAAAGCCCGAGACCATCAACTACAGGACCTACAAGCCTGAGCGCGATGGCCTCTTTTGCGAACGCATCTTCGGCCCCGTCAAGGACTACGAGTGCCATTGCGGAAAGTACAAGCGCATCCGCTACAAGGGCATCGTCTGCGACCGATGCGGCGTCGAGGTGACCGAGAAAAAGGTGCGCCGCGAGCGCATGGGTCACATCTCGCTCGTTGTGCCTGTCGCCCACATCTGGTATTTCAGGTCCCTCCCCAACAAGATTGGCTGTCTCCTTGGCATCCCTACCAAGAAGGTGGACACCATCGTATATTATGAGCGTTACATTGTCGTAAACCCTGGCATCAAGGCGCAAGACGGTGTCAAGAAGCTTGATTTCCTCTCAGAGGAGGAGTATCTCGCCATCATCGACTCGCTGCCGAAGGAAAACCAGCTCCTCGACAACAACGACCCCAATAAGTTCATCGCCAAGATGGGTGCCGAGGCCCTAGAGATGCTCCTTCAGCAGATCGACCTTGACGAGCTCTCCTACGACCTGCGCCACAAGGCCAGCCACGAGTCTTCGCAGCAGCGCAAGAACGAGGCTCTCAAGCGTCTTCAGGTCGTCGAGTGGTTCCGCGCCTCCAAGGGACGCAACAAGCCGGAGTGGATGATTCTCAAGGTCATCCCCGTGATACCGCCAGACTTGCGCCCGCTCGTGCCCCTCGATGGTGGCCGTTTCGCCACGTCCGACCTCAACGAGCTATATCGTCGCGTCATCATCCGCAACAACCGTCTGAAGAGGCTGCTTGAGATCAAGGCCCCGGAGGTCATTCTCCGAAACGAGAAGCGTATGCTTCAAGAGGCTGTTGACTCTCTCTTTGACAATACCCGCCGTTCCACGGCTGTCAAGTCCGATGCCAACCGTCCTCTCAAGTCTCTGTCAGACAGCCTCAAGGGCAAGCAGGGACGTTTCCGTCAGAACCTTCTCGGTAAGCGCGTTGACTACTCCGCGCGCTCCGTCATCGTCATCGGCCCTGAGCTCCGTATGCACGAGTGCGGCCTGCCTAAAGACATGGCTGCCGAGCTTTATAAGCCGTTCATCATCCGCAAGCTCATCGAGCGCGGCATTGTCAAGACCGTCAAGTCGGCAAAGAAAATCGTGGACAAGAAGGCTCCGGTGGTATGGGACATCCTTGAGAATGTCATGAAGAACCACCCAGTGCTCCTCAACCGCGCCCCGACGCTCCACCGTCTTGGCATCCAGGCTTTCCAGCCTCGCATGGTTGAGGGTAAGGCCATTCAGCTCCACCCGCTCGCCACCACGGCCTTCAACGCCGACTTCGATGGTGACCAGATGGCAGTCCACCTCCCGCTCGGCAACGCCGCCGTGCTTGAGGCGCAGCTCCTTATGCTCGCCTCGCTCAACGTGCTGAACCCGGCGAATGGTGCGCCCATCACAGTCCCGTCGCAAGACATGGTCTTGGGTCTCTACTATATCACCAAGGAGCGCCCAGGCGCAGAGGGTGAGGGTTCTGTCTTCTACTCTCCCGCTGAGGCTGAGATCGCCTACAACGAGGGCAAGGTGGACCTCCATGCCAAAGTGAAGGTGCGCACCTATGATCTCGACGCCTCCGGCAAGCCCGCCCTGACCGTTGTCGAGACCACCATGGGCCGAATTCTCTTCAACAATCTTGTGCCGAGAGAGGTTGGCTACATCAACTGCCTCATCACCAAGAAGTCGCTCCGCGACATCATTGCGCGTGTGCAGAAGGCGTGTGGTATTCCCCGCACGGCCGACTTCCTCGACGACATCAAGAACATGGGCTATCATATGGCCTTTGTCGCCGGTCTCTCCTTCAACCTCTCCGATGTCATCATCCCGAAAGAGAAGGAGGCCCTCATCCAGAAGGGCTACGAGGACGTCCAAGACGTGATGAACAACTACAATATGGGCTTCATCACGAACAACGAGCGATACAATCAGATCATCGACATCTGGACGCACGTCAACACCGAGCTTACGGGCATCCTTATGAAGCAGTTGAGTTCTGACCAGCAGGGCTTCAACTCTGTCTATATGATGCTTGACTCTGGAGCCCGTGGTTCAAAGGATCAGATTCGTCAGCTTTGCGGTATGCGCGGTCTTATGGCCAAGCCTCAGAAGTCTGGTGCCGAGGGTCCGCAGATTATTGAGAACCCTGTCATCGCGAACCTCAAGGAGGGCCTCTCCGTGCAGGAGTACTTCATCTCGTCTCACGGCGCCCGTAAGGGTCTGTCCGATACGGCGTTGAAGACGGCCGATGCAGGATACCTGACCCGTCGTCTTGTCGATGTCTCCAACGATGTCATCATCACCGACGAGGATTGTGGCACGCTCCGCGGCCTCACCTGCACGGCCATCAAGAACAACGATGACGTCATCGCCACTCTCTATGAGAGAATTCTCGGCCGCGTGGCTGTCAACGATGTCATCCACCCCATCACCAACGAGATTCTTGTCCATGCCGGCGAGGAGATCAACGAGGCTAAGGCTCGCGCCATTGAGGACTCTCCCATCGAGAGTGTCGAGATTCGCTCCGTACTCACCTGCGAGTCGCGCAAGGGCGTGTGCGCAAAGTGCTATGGTCGCAACCTGGCCACCAGCCGCCTTGTCCATAAGGGCGAGGCCGTCGGTGTCATCGCGGCGCAGTCCATCGGCGAGCCAGGTACGCAGCTTACCCTCCGTACTTTCCACCAAGGTGGTGTGGCCGGTGGCGACTCATCTGAGAGCTCCGTTAAGTCTAAGTACGATGGCGTAGTGGAGATTGACGAGTTGCGCAGCGTGCCTTACACCGATGCCAACGGCAACAGCATGGAGATCGTCGTCAGCCGTCTGGCCGAGTTGCGCATTGTGGACAAGAACACTGGCCACGAGCTCATCCGCCATTCGCTCCCCTATGCCGCCAAACTCTTCGTCAAGCCTGGTCAAGAGGTTGAAAAGGGTGCGCCGCTCTGTGAGTGGGACCCCTACAACGCCCAGATCATCACAGAGAAGAGCGGCGTCGTCAAGTTCGAGAATATGGAGGAGGGTGTGACCTATAAACTCGAGAGCGATGAGCAGACAGGCTTCTCCGAGATGGTCATCATTGAGAGCCACGACCGCACCAAGTCTCCCGCCCTCAACATTATGCAAGGCGACGAGATTGTCAAGACATACAACCTGCCTGTGGGCGCCCACGTCTCGGCCGAGGACGGTTCTGAGATCAAGGCGGGCGAGACCATCGCCAAGATGCCTCGCGCCGTTGGCAAGGCCGGCGACATCACCGGTGGTCTGCCACGCGTCACTGAGCTCTTCGAGGCGCGCAACCCGAGCAACCCGGCTGTCGTGTCCGAGATCGATGGCGAGGTCTCTTATGGCAAGATCAAGCGCGGCAACCGCGAGATCATCGTCACCTCGAAGACTGGCGAGCGCAAGGCATACCTTGTCTCCCTCGCCAAGCAGATTCTTGTCCAGGAGAACGACTACGTCCGTGCCGGCACTCCTCTCTCCGATGGCGCAATCACGCCTACCGATATTCTCACAATCCTTGGCCCGACCAAGGTGCAGGAGTATATCGTCAACGAGGTTCAGGATGTCTACCGTCTGCAAGGCGTTGCCATCAATGACAAGCACTTCGAGGTCATTGTCCGTCAGATGATGCGCAAGGTGGAGATTCAAGATCCGGGTGACACCATCTTCCTTGAGAAGGAGACGGTCGATAAGATCGACTTCCAAGAGGAGAATGACAAACTGTGGGGTAAGCTCGTCGTCGTTGACGCTGGCGACTCTGACAGCCTCCGCCCCGGTCAGATCATCACGGCACGCCGTCTGCGCGACGAGAACTCTCAGCTCCGCCGTCGCGATATGCGCCTTGTTGAGGTTCGTGACGCCGTGCCTGCCACGGCCAATCAGATTCTTCAGGGCATCACGCGCGCCGCTCTCCAGACCAAGAGCTTTATGTCCGCCGCATCCTTCCAGGAGACCACCAAGGTGCTCAACGAGAGCGCTATACTTGGCAAGGTGGACTACCTCGAGGGCTTGAAAGAGAACGTCATTTGTGGTCACCTTATCCCTGCCGGCACCGGCACGCGTGGTTTGGGCGACGACATTGTCGGCTCGAAAGAAGACACGCAGGTTTTGGAGCAGCAGGAGGCCTAAAGGCCAAACCGTTGCGCTAAGGCTTACTGAATAAGTTACGAGGCCTCCCTGTCCGTATGACGGGGAGGCCTCTTTTTGTGGTCTGCGGGATTGTCTAGATGTGGGTTGCGACACATCAGGCTGTGTCCATGTCTAATATATTGATTGAGAAACGCCACGCCTCCCTACATGTAATATGTGGGGAGGCGTGGCGTGATTGTAAAGTTGGGCTGATGAGTGTCAGTATTCCGCCCGCCACTCCATGTCGCGGTGTGGCAGCCCCTCGTGCATATATGGCTCGGAGGTGGGTCGGAAGCCAAGTTTTGCGTAGAATCCCTTGGCTTGCTCTTGCGATTGGATTTTGATCACCTTTGCGCCCATGCGCTCGACGGCCAGGCGGATGCCAATATTCACCATTTTCTCGCCAAAGCCGAGCCCGCGCTCCGTGCTTATGACGCGGCCAAGGGAGACCTCTTCCAAATGTTTGCCGGCAGGGCATATGCGCAACATGGCCACTATTTTGTCGCTACGTGTGAGCCATGCGTGCAGAGCCGCCTGGTCGTCGTTGTCAAGGTCTTGATATACGCAGTCTTGCTCCACAATGAAGACGTTGCTGCGTGTGCGTAGCAGCGCGTATAGCTCGTCAAGCGTCAGCTCGTAGAACGATTTGCAGTGGAGCGTCAGGCCGTTTGCCTCTAGCGTCATTTTGTTGTCTTGTCCCATGCTTTTCTTTTCACTTTACCTGTTTCAGTGCGTGGCAGGTTGCCCACCACTTCAATTGTTTTAGGTCTCCAATATTTGGGCAAGGTGGCCTCGCAGGCATCTTTGGCGGCATCGGCGTCTCCACCCTCCATGACCAGTGTCACGGCTTGCCCTAGTTTGGGGTCTTGCCGCCACGTGACCATAAAAGGCACCCCTATCTTACCGTCTAGCAGTCGCTCGACCTCCTCTGCTTGGATCTTTATGCCGCCAGAGCATATCACATTGTCGGCTCTCCCCAAGATTCTGAATCGTGTCTTGCCACCCGGGTCTGTGCGCAGTTCGGCAATGTCGTTTGTCGTCAGCCGCTTTGGGGAGACGTTTGGCGCGTCAATGACAAGACGCCCGTCATCTGTCAGGCTCACGCTCACGCCGTTGAAAGGAGTGTACCACTCGCTAGCGGCTGGGCCGTTGACGCGTCGGAGGGCTATGTGAGACAGTGTCTCGGTCATGCCGTAGGTGCTCCACACGGCCCCGCGCGCCCCTTGTAGTCTATTGGCAATGTCGGGGTCTACGGCTCCGCCGCCTATGATCACGTTGCCGATGCCGAAGAGCGTCTCGCGCTCACGCTCATCTCGCAGCGTCTCCCACACCTGCATGGGCGTGAGCGCGGCGAAGTCTGGGGACACCGTTAGCCCTCGCATGGGGTGAGAGCTGGGCTCTTGGCAAATGAGGCGCAGCCCGCGCTCCAGCGCCCTCACAACCATCATCTTGCCGGCTATGTAGTCTAACGGCAGGCACAGCAGCGCGCAGTCTCCCTCGCGCAGGCCTAGAAAGTCGCACGTGGTGCGGGCGCTCGCCCTCATGCGCGTCTTCTCCACGTCCATAGGCTTGGGCGCGCCCGTTGATCCGCTCGTCTTGACCCTTACGGTGGGGCTCCCGTCTTGCCACTCGGCCAAGAACTCGTCTAGTGTCATAGCTTGCTTGGCGCGTAATATAGCCGCTCGCCGCGGATTGTGATGGGGCGCTCCGTGTTTGTCTCAAAGAGCTGCCCTGTGCCCAGACCCTGCGGCATAGCGGGGTCGGTGCCGTAGGTCTCCGCGGCCAGGTGGGCTATGGCGTTGAGGCCCACGTTGCTCTCGAGTGCGCTCGTCAGCCAAGACCCGATGCTGCGCTGCCTGGCCAACTCCACCCATTCGCGCGTGCCGCTTATGCCGCCGTGCAGAGTGGGCTTTATGACCAAATATTGGGGGCGGATGGTGTCCAACAGGCGACATTTGTCCTCGGTGTTGGTCACGCCAATAAGCTCCTCGTCCAAGGCAATGTCTATGGGCGAAGCCTCGCAAAGCCTCGCCATCTCGTCCCACTGCCCTTGGCGGATGGGCTGCTCAATTGAGTGTATCCCATATTCCGCCAGCCTCTCCAGCCTGCCCAGAGCGTCTTTGGGGGCGAAGGCGCCATTTGCGTCGAGGCGCAGCTCTATGTCTTTGGGGCTGAAACGCTCCCGCAGGGCGCGCACCATGGCCAGCTCGTGCTCGAAGTCAATGCCGCCAATTTTCAGCTTGACGCATGAGAAACCGGCTTTGACCTTCTCCTCCATGCGCCGCGTCATCTCATCGAAAGAGCCCATCCACACCAACCCGTTTATCCTGATGCCATTCTCGCCGCGGGCGAACGGAGTGTCTGACAAGGCAGTGTCGCCGCCTCGCTCCAGTTGCCAGAGGGCCGTCTCCAACCCAAACAAGATTGAGGGGTAGGGGCGCAACGCCTCGCTGTCCATCGTGCCGCTTTCGCGCAGGTCTTGGCACACGGTGAGCAGCAGCAGGTCATACTCATTGTCTGTCAGCGCGTCGGCCGAGAGGTCGGGCAGCGGGGAGCATTCTCCCACGCCCTCGATGCCGGGCCGCGCGTCGTCCGTCACGTGAACCAGGCGTATGGTGCGCGTGGCATATGTGCCGCGGCTCGTCGTGGCGGGTGTGCGGAAGCGCAGCACTCGCCTCTCTATTGAAGTGTGCAGCATGGTTTTATGGGAAATGAGGGAATTTGTCAAAGTCTGGTTTGCGCTTTTCGAGGAAGGCGCGCCCGCCCTCTTGCGCCTCATCCATGGTGTAGTATAGCATGGTGGCGTCTCCCGCCAGTTCCTGGATGCCGGCTTGCCCGTCGAGTTCGGCGTTGAGGCCGGCTTTTATCATGCGCAAGGCCAATGGCGAATGCTCCATCATGCGCTCGGCCCACTCCACGCACGTGTCTTCCAGCGCGTCTGGCTCCACCACCTTGTTCACTAGCCCCATCTCCAGGGCCTCGGCCGCGGAATATTTCTCGCAGAGAAACCATATCTCCCTGGCTTTCTTCTGCCCCACAATGCGCGCCAGATATGAGGCCCCGAATCCCGCGTCGAAGCTGCCGACCCTAGGCCCCGTTTGGCCAAAAATGGCATTGGTGCTGGCAATGGAGAGGTCGCACATGACGTGCAGCACGTGGCCGCCGCCTATGGCGAAGCCGTTGACCATGGCAATGACGGGCTTTGGCAGGCGGCGGATCTGCATCTGCACATCCAGCACGTTGAGGCGAGGAACGCCGTCTGCCCCCACATAGCCGCCGCGCCCCTTGACGTTCATGTCGCCGCCGGCGCAAAATGCCACGCGGCCGGCGCCGGTCAAGATGACCACCCTTATGCCCTGAGCCTCGCGGCAATATGACAGGGCTTGGCTCATCTCCCATGTGGTCAATGGCGTGAACGCGTTGCGCCAACGCTCCCTGTTGATTGTTATCTTGGCAATGTGGTTATACTCCTCAAAAAGAATCTCTTTGAAGTCTAGACCCTCAATCTTTTTCCACTCTCTTGTCATATTCGGTCACAATGTGTTTATAATACTCTGTCAGCGCGCGCTGGTCGTCGTCTTTATTGGTGAACACCTCTAGCAGGCGCGGCCTGTCCGTGGCTGTCCGCGCGCCATCGGTCAGCAGCCAAGGCAGCAGCCGCTCCACGTTGCCAATGTCATGAGCCTCGGCATATTCCACTTGGTTCTGCTCGCAGACGCCACGGGCCGTGGTCTTATGCTCCGCCATCACAATCCTCTCGCGGGCCGCGCTGCCTCGCAGGCCAGCAAAGCGGCTGAAAATGCCGCCACCGCCATTGTTGAGCAGCAAAATTCTTAGTCGGGAGTCCACCTCGTTGTTCCACAGCGCGTTTTGGTCATAGAAAAAGCTCAGGTCGCCAGAGACGCATAGGCACAGGCCCTTGTCCAGACCAACCGAGTGGCCTGCGGCGGTGGATACCGACCCGTCTATGCCGTTTATGCCGCGGTTGCACCAAAACCTTGCCGGGCTGGCCAGGCACCCCAGGCGCACGGCGGAGCTGTTCGCAAAGTGGAGCGTGGCCTGTGGCTTGGCTTCCATAAGCGTCTGGGTCACTTGCAACTGTGAGAAAGTGGGCGTCTTGTGGCCACACGCCTCTTCTGCGCGGTCTAGCAGCGTCGCCCATTTTTCAGCAAAAGCAGTGTCGGCGGCGCAAGGTGTGTGGCTGAGTGCCCGCAGCAGTCCGTCCGCGTCGCAGCGTCCCACGAGCGTGGTGTTCTGAAACACGTCATGCAGCTCGCCGTCGTCAGATATTAGCACGGTCTCCGCCTCACCGCATGAGCGCAAGAATTGTTTCATCTCTTTGCTCACAATGTGGCCGCCAATGTAGAGAATCTTGTCGGGCCTATAATCATCGACCTTGACCAGGCGGCTGTGTCGTAAGATGTGAGCCGCCTCGTTGACCTTTGGCGCGCCCGCGCCAGACAGTGGCTCGAAGAGCGTGGGCCACCCCTCCGCCCGCGCCGATACTTGGGCTTGGCCAATGACAATGAGCGGCCTCCGCGCCTGCCCCATCAACGCCGCCACGCGTCTCATCACGCCCTCGCCCTCGTCTTCCACCGTTTGGCACACCCTCACGTCTGGCAACCTCTCTGTGTGAAACTCATACAGCGGCTCTCGGATTGGCACGTTTATCAGCACGGGCCCTCGCGCTCGGCCCTTGGCCGCCATCAGGGCCTCGTTGACCAGCCTGCCGGCGTGCCACAGGTCTTCCTCCGTGTCTCCCTCTGGCAGGCATACGGCCTTGCGCGCCATGCTGCCAAGTGCGCCGGTCTGCGGCATCGTCTGGCCGTCAAGTTGCCCAATCCATGCCGACGGGCGGTCCGCCGCTATGACAATCAGCGGGATGCGCTGATAATATGCCTCGGCCACGGCCGGAGCTGTGTCCAATATCGCAGAGCCGCTCGTGACGCACACGGCCACGGGCTCTCCCAGGGCTTGGCTCAGCCCGATGCCGAAAAAGGCGGCGGACCGCTCGTCGGTGACGGGGTGGCACGTGAGACCCGCCTCGTTGAGGTTGTGGCATATTGGCGCGTTGCGACTGCCGGGGCAGGTGACGGCGTGACGGATGCCGTGGCGCGTCAGCAGCGCGGTCAAGATGTTTATTGTCTTATTGTCGCTAAACATTTGTGGCTCTTTATGTTCTCAAAAGATTGGCCATAGCCGACATCTTGGCCTCGGTCTCGGTCCATTCGTCTTCCATTTGGCTTTCGGGCATCAGCCCGCCGCCTGCGAAAAGGGTGCATGCGTCGCCGCTCAGCTTCATGCACCGTAGCGTCACGAAGACGTTGGCGTCGCCATTGGCTTGTAGCGCGCCAGCGAAGCCGCTGTAATATTCCCGTTCCGCGCCTTCGTGCGCCCGCAAGGCCTCCAGTGCCGCTGCCTTTGGCAGTCCGCACACCGCAGGGGTGGGGTGCAGGGCGGCTATCAGGTCGGTGACGCGCGCGCCGGGGCGCAAAGTGAATGTGAAGAGAGTCCTAAGGTGAGCCAGGTTTGCCGCGTAAGTTGTCTCTGGCCCTCGCGTCTCAAGGTCTTGGGCAAAGGGGGCGAGCGTCTCTGCCACATATTGCGCCACCACCGCCTGCTCGTCTTTGTTCTTTGGGCACCATGCCACCAGGCCTTCAGGTCTCGTGCGCATGGTGCCTGCCAGCGCCATGGTGCGCAGCGTGCCACCGCGGCTCTCCAGCAGCAGTTCGGGCGTGGCCATGAGCCAAGTGCCGCAGCGCGGGGCGCTGATTAACGCCACAAAGGCTTGCGGGTAGGCTTCGCAAGCTGCGGAGTACAGTTCTCTGGCCTTACCCTCGGCCTGTGGGCATGCCACAGCGGCTCGCCGCGACAGCACCACTTTTCGCAGCTTTTTGTCGCGGAGCAGGGAGTGCAATGTGCTGAAGCTCTCGGCGTAGTCGCCTTGCCCGCCGTCATGGCGCGGCTCGGCTGTCGCTGTTGGCCCGCAACGGCGGCTCGGCTGCGAAATAAGGCGCGACTCGCCAGGGAAGAAAAGGATGGGCTGAGGCCCGCTGAGGTCAAAGGGGGCGAATATGAAGCCCGTGCGGCCTGCGGCAAGGCTCACGTCGTCAAGCTCTTCCGGCTCGCACTCCAGTGTGTGGCTCTCTTCGCCACAGGCCGGCAGCCGAAACATCGCGTAGCTGCCGTGTGTGTGTTCGTTATCCTGCATGGTTGCTAAGTGCAAAGGTAGGTCATAAATGGCAAAGACGGGTAGTGGCGGCCCGTGGCCGCTGCATTTCAATTTCATAATGTCGTTTTCAAACTCTATATTTGTGCGTTTTTAGGGGGAGGCCGCGGAGTCTCTTGCCGCGCCCGAGGGGGCGCGGCTCGGCTTCTGCCCCATGGTTCTTGAAAAGAGGGATAATGTCCAAGATACTCAATCTCATCCAGCTCATGGCGGACAATGCCAGCCGCTGGGTTGTCGACAAGATTGGCCAACGTTATTTCGTCATCCTGCTCAGTCTGGTCGTGGGGGTGGTCAGTGGTCTGGCCGCTGTCACCCTCAAGCACACCATAACTTTCGTCAAAACTTTCGTAGACGGGTTCTCTGGCCTCAATTTCAACCTGCTGCTGCTCGTGAGCCCGGCTGTGGGCATTCTCATCTCGTGGCTCTTGGTGCGATATGTCATCCGCGGAAACCTGGGGCATGGCATCACGCAGATTCTCTACGCCATATCGCAGACGGGCAGCTCCCTGCCGCCGCATCACATCTACTCGTCCATCGTCACCAGCTCTTTCACCATCGGTTTCGGCGGGTCGGTGGGAGCCGAGGCTCCTATCGCGCTCACGGGCGCGGGCATAGGCAGCAACATTGCCAAGTTCTTTAAGTTGGACTATAAGACGGTGACGCTCCTTATGGCCTGTGGCGCGGCGGGCGGCATAGCCGGCGTGTTCAAGGCCCCCATTGCGGGAGTTGTCTTCACGCTAGAGATTCTCATGCTCAACCTGACCATGGCGTCCATGGTGCCGCTCATGATATCGGCCGTGGTGGCCACTTCTGTGACCTATTGGTTCATGGGCAGCGATGTGGAGTTCTCTATGAGCCGCATAAGCGACTTCGTCTTGGGCAACGTCCCGTTCTACTGTCTTTTGGGCGTCTTTGCCGGCTTCATCTCGTTGCTCTTCGCGCGCACCATGTGGTTCACCGAGGGGCGTATGGGACGAATATCAAACCCTTGGGTCAAGTGGCTCGTTGGCAGTTCCATCCTTGGCGTGCTCATATTCTTGCTGCCGCCGCTCTATGGCGAGGGCTACACCACCATCAGCCAGCTCCTCCAGGGCAACGCTTCCAACGCCATGGACGAGTCGCCGCTAGAGTCGCTCTTTGGCCGCTCCAACGGTGCCGTGCTGCTCTATGCCGGCCTCATCCTCTTGCTCAAGACCGTGGCCACGGCAGCCACCACGGGCGCGGGAGGCGTGGGCGGCACTTTCGCGCCGTCGCTGTTTATGGGGGCCGTCACGGGCTTTTTCTTTTCGCAAGGCCTCAACACCCTTTTCGGCTGCGACTTGCCCACGACAAACTTCACCCTCGTCGGCATGGCGGGGGTCATGGCGGGGGTCATGCACGCGCCCATGACGGCCATATTCCTGATAGCAGAGATAACTAACGGATACTCGCTCCTGCTCCCGCTTATGATAACGTCTACGCTCAGTCACGTCACCATGGCCTGTTTCGAGCCGCAGAGCATCTACACCAAGCCTCTGGCCGACAAGGGCGAGTTGCTCACGCACAAGAAAGACAAGACGGTGCTCACGCTTATGCACCTCGACAAGGTCATTGAGACTGACTTCACACCCGTCAGGGGAGACGCCACACTTGGTGACCTGATCGGGCTCATAGCGCAGTCCAGCAGAAACATATTCCCGGTGGTCAATGGCCGTGATGAACTCATTGGCGTGGTGTTGCTCAATGACATACGCCCCATCATGTTCGATCGGGAGAAATATGAGGTCACAAAGGTCCGCGAGCTTATGGTCATCCCGCCGGCTTTCATCTCGACCGATGAGAACATGGAGAGCGTGATGGACAAGTTCGAGTCCACAGGGGCGTGGAATCTGCCTGTGGTGGATCATAGGAAATATGTCGGTTTTGTCTCTAAGTCAAAGATTCTCACGGTCTACCGACGAGTGCTCACGCACATATCCTACGAGTGATTCCCATCCCTCACAAATCAGCAATGAAACGGATACTCATCGCCATACTCTCCCTCGCCTCGGCTTATGGAGCGGCCTTTGGCCAATCTAGGCAAGAGGCTGTGCAAAAGGCCGCGACTCTTTTTGCCGGCAAGCAATATTCAGAGGCCTGCGCCACCCTCATGCCCGTCACCACCGACGGCGAGAGGGACCCTAAGGTGAACTTCTACCTTGGCGCGTCGGAGGCCATGACGGGTCGTAATGTGGAAGACGCCGTCAAACGCCTGCACCTGGCGCAGCTCCGCGGCTTCATGAAGTCCGACGCCAACCTCTATTTGGGTCGCGCCTATCAGCTCATGTGTGAGTATGAGCAGGCGCGCTCATCTTTCTCCAAATTCTTGCCCACGGCAAAAGACGAGGCGTTGGCCGCTTTGGCGCGGAGGTTCGATGCCGAGTGCGAGTCGGCCATACAAATCGCCGGCAAAGTGTTCAGCCTCCGCGTGGTGGCCAAGACCAAATTGCCGGCGTCTGAGATGCTCTCGGCCTACGGGGCCTCGCGCGAGGTGGGCTCCGTGTGCCGAAACTCCAGCTTCTTCCAAAGCGACATCGACCCTAACGGGCTGATGTATATGACCGAGCGCGCCGATGCGGCCTATTTCTCCCTCCCCGACGATGCTGGCCGAGACAAACTCATGAAGATGGAGAAACTCATTGGCGGATGGGGAGACATGACACGCTTGGCGGGCATCGAGGCCCCGGCCCCCGCTGACGACCGCACCCCTGTACTGCTTACAGATGGCCAGACGCTCTACTTCTCGTCAAACCGACCAGGCGGCATGGGCGGCTACGACATCTACCGCTCCACCTACGACCCCGACACGCGCACATTCTCCGAACCCGTCAATATGGGAGTGCCGTTCAACTCCCCCTATGACGACTATATGTTCCTGCCCGACGAGTTCTCCGGCAGGGCCTGGTTCGCATCCAACCGCGAGACGGGCGGCACCGACTCTGTGACAGTCTATCAGATTGTGTGGGACGACTCCGTGGTTCGCAGTATGGCGCATTCTACAGCCGACATCCGCCGTGCGCAGAGCCTTCCCCTGGACTCCGACGCGGCCGCATTGGCCCACGTTGCGGCAAGGCAAGGGGCCGGTCAGCGCGCCAAGGCCGCGCCCGCCGCTCCCAAAGCCCAACTGAAGTTGGCGCTGTGCGACTCTCTCACCTACACACGTTGGGAGCATTTCCGAAACCCTAAGGCCAAGAGCCTCTACCAGCAGGCTTTGCGGTCCGCCGCCGAAAAAGACAGCATGGTGCGCCAGATGGCCGCCCAACGCAAAGAGTTCATGGCCTTGACTTCGAGCCTGGAACGAAACGCCAAGCTGCAAGAGCTGCTCCAGACGGAGAGGAGCATATACGCTTTGGAAGACGAGGCCGCGGAAAAGACCGAGCAAGCCCGAAATGAGGAACTCAAGACATTGGCGGAACAGATTGAGGCGGGCAGCTACGTGCCGCTAGCCGCCATCAAACTAAAAGCCGAAGCCCCGGCGCGCGCCTCGGAAAGAGCCTTATCGCCCTCCAATTTCTCATCTTATTCGCCCGTCTTCTTCCAAGAGGCCAAGGCGGCGGAAGATGACGACCTACTGGCCGTGCTTACCGACTCCGAACGCGAGGCCGTCTTGGAGCAGGACAGCCTCCTGGCATGGGCGCAAATCCTGACGCTGGAGGCCGCCCAGGAGGAAGACCGATACCTGCAAGGCGCGGTGGCGCAAGAAGATGCCAGCGTGAAGAAATATAGGCAGATGGCCAATGACCTTACGGTGCGAGCCTACCGCTCCAAAATAAACACCTTTGAGCGAGCCTACGGGCGGCTGACAGCCAGCCTGGCGGGCTATGACGCGTCGGAACTGACCGACCTCCACCAAGCGGCCGTCACGCTGGCCTCGCAAACAGCGGCCGAGGCGCAGGCCGCAGACTCTGTCGCCACATGTCGCAGGGCTGTGGCCGCCTATGAGCGATGCCTCATGCGCTACGCCGCCCATGCCGATGGCACATTCCCACTGCCGCGGCTGCATGACGGCGACGCGGCATCCACCGCCCCGCCCGCAGCCACAGAACCCGAGCGGCCGACCGCTCCTGCGATGGACAAAGCGGAGGAGGTGTCCCCAGCCCCCGTCTCGTCATCTCCCACCGCTCCCGAAGACCGACAAGGGGGGAGCGCCGCCGCGGAGGAAGTCTCAGCGGCCGACTACAAGATACAACTTGGGGCTTTCCGCAGCCGGCCGGCCCTTTTGGCCAAGTTGCCCAACCCCGACGCCGTCTCCTCGCTCCCACTGCCAGACCGCGGCCTGACGCGCTATTACTACGGGGCCTACGCCACGGCGGCCGACGCAGGGGCCGACATCCTGGCGGTGCGCTCGGCTGGCTTCGATGGCGCTTTTGTCACCAAAGTGGAGCGGGAGCGGCAGTAGCGGCGCATTGCCTGCGCATATGGCCATCGCCAGCCCTCTGAGCCGGTATATTCCCGATTTTAAAAGACTATGCAACAGATAGATATGCTTCATGGCCCTCTGGCCAAGAAGATGCTCCTCTTCGCCCTGCCCTTGGCCGCCAGCAGTGTGCTTCAGCAGATGTTCAACGCTGTGGACGTGGCTGTCGTGGGGCGTTTCGCCTCCAGCGAGGCTTTGGCCGCCGTGGGCAGCAACTCTCCCGTGATCAACTTGCTGGTCAACCTGTTTGTGGGCATATCTATGGGCGCGAACGTGGTCTTGGCCAACCACATAGGGCAGAAAAATGACAATGGCGTGCGCCGCTCCGTGGCCACGTCGGCCGTGGTGGCTGTCTTTAGCGGCCTCTTTCTCATGGTGCTGGGGCTTCTTGTGGCGCGACCCATTTTGGAACTTATGGGCGCGCCCGAAAACGTCATAGACCTCGCCACGCTCTATTTGCGCATCTATTTTCTCGGGATGCCGTTCATCATGGTCTTCAACTTCGGCTCGGCCATTCTCCGCAGTATGGGAGACACTCGTCGCCCGCTGCTTTGCCTCGTCGTCTCGGGCGTTGTCAACACAATTCTCAACCTTGTGCTGGTCATCGGCTTCGGCCGTGGCGTAGATGGTGTGGCCATAGCCACGGTGGTGGCCAATGTGGTCAATGCCGTCATGGTCGTTGTCATGTTGCGGCGGGAGAAAGGCCCTGTGCGCCTAGATGTGCGCCACCTTGGCGTGGCGTGGCCGGAGCTTCGCAAGATGCTTCAGATAGGCGTGCCGGCTGGCGTCCAGGGCATGGTCTTCTCTCTCTCCAATGTTGTGATTCAGTCGGCCATCAACAGCTTCGGCTCCGCCGCCATGGGAGGCTCCGCCGCGGGCCTCACCTATGAGCAGTTTTGCTATTTCTTCATGTCGGCCTATTGCGGCGCGGCGGTCACGTTCGTGGGGCAGAACTTCGGCGCGGGGCAGAAGGAGCGGTGTCGCCGCGTGTTTCGCCTCTGCATGCTCATGGCTGTCGTCACGTCACTTGTCCTCAATTTGGGCATTGCCGCGGGTCGCGGCTTTTTCATATCGCTCTTCACGGCGGACCCCGCCGTCGCCGCCTACGCCTCGGAGCGCATCCTGATGGCCCTCATGTTTCAGACGTTGGCGTGTGGCTATGAGGTGAGCGGGGCTGTGCTGCGCGGCATGGGTCATTCGGCGCTCCCGGCCGTCATAGTCATTTTCGGCACATGCCTGCTGCGCTTGGCGTGGGTCTATCTCGCAGTGCCGCTCCACCCCACGTTTGGCTTCCTCCTCGCCGTCTATCCCATATCGTGGGTTGTCACTAGCATGCTTGTCTTGGGCGCCTATTGGCGTGTCGCCAGGCGGGAGTTGGCGTGAGGGGGGCAGGGGTCAGCAGCCCAATTGGTTGAGCAGTCTCACCAGGGCGCGTCCCAGTGCCCATGCCATATTTACCGGGACCGCGTTGCCGATCTGCTTATATTGGGCTGCCATGCTGCCCTCAAAGATCCAATCGTCGGGGAATGTTTGTATCCTGGCGTATTCTCGCACGGACAGTGGCCGGGTCTCCGTCGGGTGGCATCGCTCAGTCTGTTTTTGCACGGGTGAGCAAGTTAGCGTAAGGCTGGGCTCGTCCAATGACAGCCTGCGCGCCATTCCGGTTTTCCCACCTTCCGACTCATAGCTGACGCCCATAAACTCGCGTGCCACCTCTTCCGGCAGGTCTCTCCAGTCTCCTCCTTGTGGAACTTGCGCGAGCACTTTTGACTTCTTCTCTGAGTAAGACGCGCAAGCGGAGGCGGGAGTGTCGCAGTCATACAGCTCGCCCTTGAAAAATGCGTCTCGCAAGGTCATTATCCTGTGGTAGGGCGACGGCCACCGAAACTGCGCTTTCTCCGCCAGGTCATTCCTTATCGCCACCAAGATCAGCCTCTCCCTCTTTTGAGGGACCATATACTTTATGGCGTGCAGGATTCGCGGCTCGACAAGGGTGTAGCCCATGTCCGCTATCGCCTCGCGTATCACTTTAAGAGTGCGACCTCCATCATGTGAGGCAAGGCCTTTCACATTCTCTCCGACAAATACTTTGGCGTTTGTCTCTTTTACAGCCCGCGCTAGCTCAAAAAACAGTGTTCCGCGAGTGTCGTTGAAGCCTGCTTTTTTGCCTGCGAAGCTAAATGTTTGGCACGGGAAGCCTCCCGTGACCAGGTCTACTTTGTCTTTGAATCTGGAAAAATCCACTTTCCTTACGTCTCCCTCCGCAATATGCCATTCTGGGCGATTTCTTTGCAGAGTTCTACAAGCATCATGGTCTATTTCGTTTAGCATCAGATGCCTAAACCCTGCTTTCTCCATGCCTATGGCAAGTCCGCCAGCCCCAGCGAAGAGTTCAATGCTCGTATACTCCCGCTCTGGCTTTGTCTGCATCTCGTTTGCCCAGTCCGTATTGACCATTTCACGCATTTGCGGAACTTCTCTCAGGTCTTCTGTGTTCAGTATGAGGGTTCCGTCTTCTGCTTTTCGTGCCTTGTATACCCCCTTTTCAACCCACATTGTCGCCGTCCTGCGCGAGACCCCCATAATATCGGCAAAATTGCTGACGCTCAAATCATAATTGCTTTCCATCTCTCCTGTTGTCTAGAATTTGTCGAACCCGTTATACCCGTTGAATGCCAGCAAGAAGAGTTCTTTATACAGGTCTTCCCCGCCAAGCTCTTTATAGACTGAGTTTTGGATGTGAGCCTCAGTCTCGTCTTTCAAAACATCGTCAATGATGTCGGGCAAAGCCCGGCATAGCTTGCAAAATGCCATATCATCTGCGAAGACAATGGAGTAGAACCTGTCCATAGATATTCTCTTGATTCTCTCGTGCGAATATTGCGATTTTGAGCCGTCTCGGTTCTTTAGAGAGACATTCCAATTTTGCAAATGTGACCCTTTGGCTATGACCTCCACAAGGTAGCATGTGGCTCTGTCATCGGTGAGCAGTTTGTTCTGCATTTTCGCATATGTGTCACTTGCGCTCGCATAGTTCATCGTGTTGTGCTTGTTTTTGATCTCCGCATAAATGTGCAGTCGCTCATTAAGCACGTCAAACCCGCCTTTTTGACCATTGCGAGGGACTTCCCATCCGTTCCCTGCGTAGCGAAAGATGTATTGATGGAAGTACCCTATGCAGTTATTGTTGCTTTTGTCAATTTGCCTCAGGCACTCCGTGTTTATCGTTTCTTTTATGGTCTGGCCGTATATTTTTGAGTCGAGTAGGAGCTTGATAGGGTCTACGATATTCTTGTTGAATTCTTCCAAGTTTATGCTGCGACGGTATTTGTGGACTGTCTCCCTTACATGTTCATAGATGTCTTTGTCGGACACAAAGCCAAGGTTATATTGCCTCATTTCTATTCTGGTTTCTCCTGCAAAAGTAAGATTTTACTTCTGCATTGCGCCAAGCCTTTTGCTTGAGAACTCACCTCCAAACCTCAGGTGCGCAAAAAAAGCCGGCGAGTTTCGCAACTCACCGGCCCAAATCATTAAACCAAATAAAACTCTAAAACTATGAAAAATCACCTGCCTAGAGACATACAATTACCGTGCCAACGACTCTCTTTGCGCTGTCTTGTGATGATGTTTTTTTTGTTCGAAGGCTCAGAAAGAGTATCTGAAAGCAATGGAGTAGTTCTCTTTTATCTGGAATTTGTTGCTCTCATTGTCAAAGTAGCGAAGCTCCACAAGCAGACGGGTTGAGAGATAGCGATTTATCTGGACGTCTATGATGTTCTCCCAGTCAAAACGCTTGTTGCCGTCTTTCTTGAAATACTCATAGAAAAGCTCAAGCTTCGTTGTGTAGTAGATGCCGAAGATGATGGTCTTCTTCCAGTTCACCGTCACGGAGAAACCGTTCACGAAGTCGGCCCGCTGCCCCTCGTCAATGCCGTAGCTCGTCGGGTCGATGTCCGCCGTGTCCGCCACCACGGTTATGATGCCCGTGTAGGGAGAGAGGAGGATGGACAGGTCTTCGCGCTTGTAGTCCATACCGAATATGAACTGAAGGTAGGCCGGCGAGAGGAGTGTTGACTTGGGGTTCTCCTTGTCAATGTCGCTGCTGCTGTAGTTTCTGAACAGCTGCGTCTTAAAAGAGAAAAGGAAAGAGTAGTACCACTTGTTCACCGCCTTGAAGCCATATTTCGAGTTTATGTCAAGCAGGTCGTCACTCACGCGGCCTTTGAGTGTAGACGTGTATGTGAGTCCCAGCTTGCTCGTCACGTTGGTCTCCCACTGGTGCCTGTCTTGGGCAAACACGGCTTTCCACCTGAAGTCATGCAGCAGCGAGGCGGAGTTCTCGCCGCCCTTGATCCAGTTGTTCACAAAGAGTTGAGAGAATTGCAAGTTCTCCTCGCCAGCCAAGGTCCACGGGTTCACGGGTCCCTCAGGCTTGGTCTTCAGATTGGCGGCCAAAAACGTCTCGTCGGGCTTGAAGATTCGCGACAGGTTCTCGTGGTCGCTCTCGCGGTTAAATATGAGCCGCCCCTCGCGAATGTCTTTGCCCATGTCCGGTATCTCGCTCCAAGTGCGCTTCACCAGCTCCGGGTGGGCGAACATCATGTCCATCCGCGCCCTGTCCATCGGGCTGAGCCCTGCGGGGTCGGTCAGGTTGGCCGTCACGCCCAGGGTGCGAGTGCGCGTCAAGAATGTGTCGCGTCTCGCCTCGGGAGAGTACTGCGAGCGGAACTTTATGTCCGCGTCCAGGGGGCGGTAGTTGAGCATGAACCCTGCCGTGCATATTTGCCCGCGGCGCGCGGTGTCGGGCTTCAAATAAGGGGCCAGCCTCGTGGTGTCCGCCACTTGCAGGCGGAGAAACAAGGTGTCGCCGTTTGGCATGACGGAGTCCGCCACCTCGATGGTCTTGGTGGCGTATGGCCTCAGTGTCAGCCATAGCCCTTGCGCCATGGCCGTTACGTGCGGCGCTGTCAGCGCCGCAAGGGCTGCCAGCAGGCAGCGGAGCGCTTTTTTCATAGTTGTTGTGTCTGTTGTCGGGTCTATTTGTTGAATCTGATCTGAAGGTTCAATTTTATGAGTTTGTCACCATCCCCGCCCGCGTATATCTCTCCGTATCTGTGTCTGTTTCGGTCTCCCCTCTCGAAGCGTGTGTTGTTAAACATATAGTCCTCAATTTCCACTCTATGTTGTTATGATGTAGCCCTGATTTCTCATATAGTATTCAAAAGTTTCATAGGATGGCGAGTTCTTGACCCTTTTAAATTCTCTAAGAGCGTCTTCCTTCGTTACGTAGTCCTTTTGAAGCAAAATGAGATTCTATGGGAAGATTAGTCATCTGAAATATAGCGAGGCCGAATGTCGCAAAGCAAAACTCTGCCGTCCGAATGATATTGAGGATTGCATTTTATGAAGCACATGTATGAAATTATTATTTATACTGTTTGCTCAAATACTTCTGGTAGTGGCTGTCTAAAAAAGACGGTCTGGGGTAAAAACGATTGGGCATGGTTATCTTCTTGTTTTGAAGTCCAAGTAGATAGTCTCTGAATGATTTATCTTTTGTCTGTTCTATCATTTCCTCTGATATGACGACATTATAATCAGGCGTTATGGCAATGAGGTTCAGGTCATACGCCTTATGGAATAGAGGGTTCAGGCATAAACCGTTTTCAGGATTGCTCCGATTGGTTTCGTCTTCACTCCAACCAATAATATGGCATGCTTCTATTAGTTCTGGATTGCATACGCCTGATATGCAGCACCTAGAGTTATAGGAACACATAACAGCGGAGCGAAAGAAAGACTGGTTCACCCTTTGTTTGACAATGGTTAAACGTTCTTTGCCGTCCGGCAGATTGTCAAGGTCAATGTTTGCCACATCTTCAAGGTCGATGTTTGCAAATTTAGCCACAAGGCATTCGCTTTCATAGACAAGTTTATCTGGGTTTTCGTAAAATTCCGCCCAAACTTTTTGTTCTAACTTTGCTCCATGTGTCAAGCCAACAATGCCTCTCTCGTGTAGCTTTGGGTCTAGTCTGCCGAAATTGCCAACTTTCATATTAAGGGCGCCGGGGGATCTTTTAATGAGCTTTGCGTATTTTACAATCATCGGATGCGTTTTCCTACTCTCCTTAAAAGGTATCTTGCAATACACGTTAAAAGCTATAACCGTCTCTTCCCAAGTCCATTTATCCATAGTATCGCATCAGTTACTCATTCGCACACGGGGCGGATGACCTCGTCAATGTCCACTCCCGCGGGCCACGTCACGTCCGTCGTGCCGCACGTGTATATGGCGGAGTGGAGCATTGTGTCCACGCTCAGGTCTAGCCGCAACAGGCGCGGGTTGCCCGCCACGTCAATGTCCCACAGCGTCGCGCCGCAACGGCTAAGGTCTAGTTCCGATATGTCGCACCGCGACACTTGCAGCGTCCGGAGGTTGTTGCGCCCGAAGTCGGCGTAGCTGCCCAGTAGCACCTCTCGGAGGCCGCGGCAGGCCATTATGCGGACGTCGGTCAAGTGGGGGCAGTAGCGCAGGTCGAGGCTCTCTATGCCGCACGTGTCCAGATGCACCTCGCGGAGGCGGCTCAGCCCGCGCAGGTCCAGACCTTTCATCCTGACGCGTTCAATGCGCAGCGTCTGGATGTTCACGAAGTTGTCCAACCCGCTCATGTCCACTTCGTTGTCTCCCGCCACCAGCCCCAGGTCGGTAAGATCCAGCCCCGTCGTCGAGGCCGTCTCATAACCCTCCAAGATGCCGTCGGCGTTGGTGTCGAAGCGGTCTAGCAGAAATTGCAGGAGCCTAGCGTCGGCAATCTCGGCGAGCGTCGAGACGGTCATGACCTTCTCGGCCGCCAGTTTGCCATAGGTCACTTTTATTGTCACTTGGCCAAACCTCAGCGCGCTCATCACGCCGTCTTGCCTTATCGTGGCCACCGTGGTGTCTGAAGAAGACCAGCATATGGGCGCGTCGGGGAAGCCCGTGTTGGCGTTCTCGGGGTAGGCGTGTATGGTCAGCAGCGTGGTGTCGCCAGGGGCCACCTTGTCGGTCTCGCTTGTCAGGTAGATGTGGTTTAGCCTGACGTCGCCGCGGTCGCAGCCTTGCGCCAAGGTGAGCGCGAGGGACGTGATGAGTGCTGCTTTGATGATGAGTGCGACTTTCATCTCTTGTTTGGTTTATTTTGGCGCCTTGACGTAGAGCGCCGCGCCAATGATGCTGAACACAATGTTTGGCAGCCACACGGCCAGCAGCGGCGGCATGTTGCCGTTGATGGCGAACGTCTGCGACACTGTGAGGAACAAGATGTAGACGAAACTCAAAATCAGCCCTATGCCAATGTATTTGCCCATGCCGCCGCGCGTCTTGCGAGACGAGAGGCTCACGCCTATGAGCGTCAGGATGAACGAGGCGAAGGGCGTGGCGCGACGCTTATACAACTCTATGGCAAACTCTTCCGTGTTGCCTATGTTGCGCTCCGTCAGCTCGTTAATGTGCTCGCGCAGCTCGCCGGAGGTCATCATCTCGAAGCTCTTGCGCTCTTTCTTGAAGTCCGACGGGCGGATGTTTATGGTGCTGTCCGCCTCGGCCCCTTTGCTTATTTTGTGGCGGATGCCGTCGGCCTCGAAGTCCCATCGGGTGTAGTCGCGCAGCTTCCACCGCTCGGTAATGGAGTCATAGGTTATGGTGCGGGCCGTAAGGCGCGAGACCATCTTCTTGCCGTCGAATTTCTGAATGTCGAACCGGTCGCCGCTCTCGCGAAAAGAGTAGTAGCGGCCCATATAGACGTATACGCCGGGTGAGATCTGCATGTGCATGTCAGAGAGGCCCGTCTCTTTGCGGCTCTTTATGTAGGTGTTCTCGAAGGCTATGCGGGTGCGGTTGGACTGGGGAATGACCCAGCTGGCCAAGACGAACGATATGACGGCTATGATGGCCGCGCCAACAAAGTAGGGAAACATCAGCCGCCTGAAGCTCACGCCGCTGGCCAATATGGCCACAATCTCGGTCTGGCCCGCCATCTTGGAGGTGAAGAATATCACGGCAATGAAGACCAGCAGCGGAGACAGCATGTTGGCGTAGTACGGCAGCAGGTTTTTGTAATAGTCAAACACAATGGCCTCTAGCGGAGCGTGGCTGTCCATAAAGTCGTCCACTTTCTCCACCAGGTCAAACACTATCACAATGGCCAATATTATTGCCACGATGAAGAAGTACGTGCCAAGGAATTTCTTGATTATGTACAGGTCTAATATCTTCACGATGTTGTCGTTTATTTTGGAGTGTGGGGGCTATCCCATCCGTGACGTCTTTTCGAGTCCGCTTTCGTCCACAATTGTTATCTCGCGCCCGCTTACCGTCACCAACCCCTCTGTGGCGAACGCGGCCAAGGTGCGTATGGCGTTTGCCGTTGTCATGTTAGACAGCGCGGCCATGTCTTCGCGCGTCACCGTGGCGTTTATTCGCTTTGTGCCGGCGGCGTAGCCATATTTGTCTTTCAGCGTCAGCAGGCTTTCCGCCAAGCGTCCCCTCACTTGTTTTTGGGTCAGGCTCACGGTGCGTTCTCGGCAGAAGCGCAGCTCCCGCGCCATGGTCTTTATGACGAAGGCGTTCAGCGCAATGTTCTCTCGCAAGGCGGCCAAAGCCTCCGTGCGAGGAATCGCGATGAGGGTGGCGTCTTCAATGGCTGTGGCCGTGGTGGTGTGCTTCTCGCCCACCAGTGCCGCCCTGTGGCCCACGGTGTCTAGCGGCCCGCTCATTTTCACAATCAGGCCGCGCTCGCCCAGGCCGTCCATCGTGGTCTTGACCTTTCCGCTCATCACCATGAATATGGAGTCCGCCCTCTCGCCCTTTGAATATACCCTTTGGCCGCGAGCCACGTTCACCACGGCGCACACGCTGCGCAGCCGCTCGCGCTCCGCCTCCGTCAGGTGGCAGAGCGGCTCTTTGCGCATAGGCAAGTCAAGGTTCGCGTCTTGCAGTTTTTGCCTTATCTGGGTCTTTTTCTGTGGCATCAGTCTCTTGTCTCCTATGCCAGGGCCATCAGCGCGTGGGCCACGCCGAAGCCAAGGTATGTGCCAATGGCGTAGCCCGCCAACCCGACGGCTATGCCGGGGCCTATGGTGGCCTTGTTGCCAAGTGCGCCGGCCATGACAGGCACGAATGGCGGGGAGCATATCAGCGCTATGGAGCTGACCAGTGTCGTGTCAGTGTCTATGCGCGCCACGGCGTTGAGAGCCACGTGCAGAATCAGTGAGCCGAGAGTGGCCACCGTGATGAAGCCGAAAAATGAGCCGTCCACGTTTCCCAACATATGGGTGTTCACTTGCGATGACACCGCCACGCTGAAGATGAGGATGAAGAACGTGCCGGCCTCGTAGGTTCGGCCAATCTTGCGCACGCGCTCACTTGAGGCCGCCACCACGGCAATGAGCGATATGGCCAAGATGAAGACGGACTGGAACACGTCCGCCGCCCCGCCGCAAGCCTCCACGGCCCATTGGCAGGCGGCCGCCAAAGCCGCTCCTATGGCCACGATGCATGCTGTCAGGCCTAAGGCCCGGCACAGGTCGGGCAGGCTCTGCCGGCGAAACAGCCCGAAAAACAGCTCGCCAGAGTGGTCGTCCTGGTTTCCTGCCGTGTCACCAGCCTGCCGGTCTCCCTCGAAGGGGGGCAATATGTGCAGCAGCAGTCTGCGCCCGAAGAAGATGACAATGACCAGATATGCCGCGCTCACCACAATGGAGTAGGTGTGGCTGAGCAGATACACCCCGTCTGGCACTCCCAACGCCACTTTTAATGACGCCTGGTTGGCCGTGCCGCCAGTGTATAGCCCCGTGAGCATCCCGCCCACTTTAGCGTTGGTCTCCGAGTCGTCTTGCCCAAAGAGCAGGAAACCCGCCGTCACGGCCATTACGCAACCCGCCACCCCACAGGCCATTGATTTGGCAAACTGTGGGGCCATATGCCGCCAGGCTCTCACGTCGGCCGAGAGGAGCATCAGCGGGATGGCCAGCGGGATGGTGGCCGTGGCCACGCCAGTGAGGGCGCTTTCAGCCCCCTGTGGCAAGATGCCGCTCAACCCTGCGGCGCAGCCCACGGCGTAGGCCAACAATATGTCGCCAACCTTGCGCAGCAATGGCCACCGCCACGTGATCCACATCACCAGCAGAGGGGCGGCAATGCAGTACGCCACCGTCAGGGCCGCGCCCATCAGTTGACAATGTGGTTATACGTTATCGTGCCGCGCTGTGTCACGGGCTTTGACGGGTCGGCGTTAAATTTGGCTTTCTTCGCCGCTGCCACGTCGGCCTCCCAGACGCGCTCGTTCTGAATGGTTGTGCCGCTCATCTGGACGTTGGCGCTCACCACGTTGCCGTTCTTGTCCACCACAATGGCCACCACCACCTTGCCGGGGCTCTGCACCCTCACGCTGGGTTTGGGCAGCGTGCCAATCAGGGATCGACCCTCAAGGGAGAAACTGGAGCCATGGCCCGACCCGCCGCCTGTGGCCGACCCTGCAGCCCCGCCGGTCAGGCTGCCTTGGTTGCCTGCTCCTGTGCCGCTGCCTTGGCTGCCACTTGTCCCGGAGCCTGCGCCGGAGAATCCTTTGCTCACGGCGTTGCGCGCCGCCGCAGCGGCGGCTCTGCGCTTTGCCTCGGCTTCCGCTTTGGCTCTGGCTTCCGCCTCTGCTTTTGCCTTAGCTTCTGCTTCTGCCTTGGCCTTGGCTTTTGCCTCCGCTTCCGCCTTAGCTTTCGCTTTTGCCTCCGCCTCTGCTCTCGCCTTGGCTTCGGCTTCCGCTTTTTTCTTCGCCTCGGCGCGGGCTTTAGCCTCTGCCTCCGCTTTGCGTTTTGCCTCTTCCAGGGCCGCGGCCTCTTCAAAGTCTTGGGTCGTCGCCGTCTGGCCGTCAGCTTTTGCTTCAGTTGGCTCGCTCGGCTCCGCGGGTTCAGTGGGCGCTGGCGCGGGTTCTGGCTCAGGCTCGCTTGGCTCAGGTGCGGGAGCGGGTTCCTCCTCTCCGCTGCCGTCTTCGGTATATCCGTAGTTGAGCAGCAGCCCCTCCTCCTCCTCGCGTTGCGCCGTCAGGTGCGTGGTGAAGCATAGCGCGATGAGGACGGCGTGAAACACTATGGTGCCGAGCAGGCCGCGCCCTCTGTATCTTCTTTCTGAGCTGTTTTCCATTATTTGGCTCTCGTGGCCAAGATGAGCTTGTACTTATTCTTCTTGGCAATGTTCATCACCTTCACCACCTCGCGCATGGGCACCGTCTCGTCCACGTGCAGGGCGATGTAGGTGTCGGGTTGCGCCCCCAGCTTGGCTTGGAGCGTCGGCTCCAGCTCGTCAAAGGCCACGCGTTTCGTCTCCACATAGTAGCGCAAGTCTGCCGTGATGGAGACCGACGTCTGCGGCTTGGCGGATGTCTGGTTCTTGCTCTGCGGCAGCACAAGCTTCAGGGCGTTGGGGTGGACGAGCGTAGAGGTCAGCATGAAGAAGATGAGGAGCAGGAAAATGATGTCCGTCATCGAAGACATGCTGAAGGCCGAGCTTATCTTCTGTCCTTTCTTTAGTGCCATTTCTTTAGCTCCTTTCCTATGCGGTGGGGTCGTTGAGCATGTCCATAAACTCCATGGTGCGCGTCTCAAGCGTGGCCACGACCCTGTCCACGCGGCTCACCAGGTAGTTATATGCGAAGTAGGCTATGATGCCCACAATGAGGCCGCCCACCGTGGTGACGAGGGCCGTGTATATGCCTCCGGCCAATGAGCTGACCTCTATGTTGTTGCCCGCGCTAGCCATCTGGAAGAAGGCCTCCACCATGCCCGTCACTGTGCCCAGGAAGCCAATCATGGGCGCACCGCCCGATATTGACGCCAGGCTAGCCAGCCCCTTCTCCAGCCGAGCCACCTCAATGTTGCCGGCGTTCTCCACGGCCGTCTGGATGTCGTTCAGCGGCCTGCCTATCCTGCTGATGCCCTTGCCCACCAGTCGCGCCACGGGGTTGTCGGTCTGCTCGCACAGCGACTTGGCGTTGTCTATGTTGCCGCTGTGGATGTAGTCCTTAATCTTGCTCATGAAGTTCTTGTCCTCTTTCAAGGCGTTGCGCAGGGCTGCGTATCGCTCGCAGAATATGTAGACGGCGAAGACCGACATGGCCAGCAGCACCCACATTATCCAACCGCCTTGCAAGAAGAGGTCTATCACGTTGAGCGTCTGCTGCTCCACAACTTCGCCGGCCGCGTCGGTCAGCACTTCGGCCTCTTGGCCCATTTCCTGTATCATCTTGTCTTTTTGAGTTTTTCCTTGTCTTGCGCGCCCGCTCGGAGTGGCTTCTTGTGGCCATGGCATGGCGCGCCACGCAAAAATAAGTCATTCCGCCGGATTTTTCCAAGCGGGCGCGCCCTCTTTTGCTTATGGCGTGGGGCTGTGAACGCGGCGGGGGCGCGCCGAGTGTGTCTCAGCGCGCCCCCGAGGGCCTATCTTGTTGTGGTCGGCTCAGTTGCCAAGCTCGGATGGAGCCTCTGGCAGTTCGCTAAGTCTCTTGTTGTTCAAGGCGCACTTGCGGCAAAGGCCGTAGATGTAGAGTGAGTGGTGCGACACCTGGAAATGTTCCTGGTCGGCGGCGCGCTCAATGAGGCTGGATATTTGCGTGTCTTGCACCTCCGACACAGCCCCACACGCCAGGCAGATGAGGTGGTCGTGGGGCTTGGCGTCATAGGCGCGCTCATATTGGGCCTGGTTTTTGCCAAACTGATGCTTAAACACTAGGCGGCACTCCAGCAGCAGGTCTATGGTGTTGTATAGTGTGGCGCGACTCACGCGATAGTTTTTCTCTTTCATAAAGGAGTACAGCTCCTCAATGTCGAAGTGTCCCTTTCGGCTATAAATCTCGTCCAATATGGCAAAACGCTCGGGCGTCTTGCGGTGCCCTTGTGTCTCTAAATATCTGGTGAACAGTTCTTTGACCGTCTCTCGAATATCCTTCTTTTCCATGTTGTTCTGTTAAGTCGCAGCTTTTTAGACTTTTTAAAAATAGGTCTTTCCGTTGATATGGCGAAATAAAAATGAATCTTTTTTGACCATTAGAGCTGACTTTGGACTTTATATTCTTGTGAAATAGTGTGTTATGATAATTTTCTTCGCCCGTTCGGTAAATAGTCTGGCTTGCGTCACAGCGGCATTTTTATATCTTTACGCTGTCTTATAATCACATATACAAAATGGAAGAACAGCAGAAAAAGGTGAGCATCGCTCTGCCGCCCGATGTGGCGCAGGGCATCTATGCCAATTTGGCCGTCATTGCGCATTCGCCATCGGAGTTTGTCATTGATTTCATCCGCACGGTGCCGGGCGTGCAGCCTACGGTGAAGTCACGCGTAATCATGACGCCAGACAATGTGAAAAAGTTTCTCGCGGCGTTGCAAGAGAATGTGAGGAACTATGAGAAGCAATATGGCGAGATTGAGGAGCGGCAGGCTGGCACGCTCACGGTGCCGTTTGGCTTCTCAGGCCATCAGGGCGACGCCTGAAGCCCTGCATCTCATACACACGGTCGGCCAAGCTCAGCGTCTCGGCTGAGTGCGAGACCAGAATCACCGTCTTGCCGACTTGCCGCAGGTTGTCTATGGTGGCGCGCAGCCCTTGGCGCGCCTCTTTGTCCAGCGCGCTCGCGGCCTCGTCCAATATTATTATGTCGGCTTGCGCATATAGGGCGCGGGCCAAGGCCAGACGCTGCCACTCTCCGCGGCTGAACATCTCCGAGCCCGGGAACTGGTTGCCTATCTCGGTGGCGTAGCCCTGCGGCAGAGAGGCTATCAGGTGGTCTATGCCGGCTTGCGTGGCTGCCGAGCGCATTCGCTTCTCGTCAATGTGGGCGGCCATGTTGCCGAAGCGGATGTTGTCTTGCGCCGTGGCGCAGTAGAGGCGGAAGTCTTGAAAAACGGCCGTCATGTGGGCAGAGATCTCTGTGGGCGCGATGTCGGCCACGGGGGTGCCGTCTATCCTGACGCTCCCGGCGTCGGGCCGCAGCAGCCCGCATATGAGTTTCACGAGGGTGGACTTGCCGCAGCCATTGCGACCCGAGATGCCCACCACCTCGCCCTTCCCGACGCTGAATGACACTCCGCTCAAGGCCTTGCGCCGAGAGCCGGGATAGCTAAACGAGACATCGCGGACTTCCAGCAGCCGAAAGGGGGTGGGGAAATGCGCCGCGCGCACGCTGCCGCTACCCTGTCGCAGAAAGTCGAGGAGCGAACTGACATACAGCCCTTGGCTGTGGAGCGACACGCCACGGTGGGCCGCATCGGCCACGGCAGACTCGGCGCGACGGATGGTCATCAGGAACATGGCCAACGCGCCCACGCTATATCCGCCTGCCGAGCATTGCGCAATGACGCAGACAAACACCCCCACCACAATCAGTGTCGAGGCCAACGCCGCAAGCCCCTGCCGCACGGCCGACTGGCGAGCCAAGCCGAGCCTAGAGGCCGCGAGCCCTTGCCGCACGGCGTCGAACAAGGTGTGGAAATGGTTCCACAGGCCAAAGGTTCGCACTTCCGGGGCATATTGAGGCTGCGTCAGCACGCTGTTGTAATATGCCATTTTGCGCTCATCCACAGCCTGGCGTTTATACAGCTCAAAAGACTTCCGCGACGCTGCGACGCGCGCCAACACAATGGGCGCGCCGGCCGCCATGGTCAGCAGCGGCAGCCACCACCCGATGGCGAACATCCAACAACTCAAGACACAAAAAGTTATGAAAGATTGAGCCAAGCCCATGGCGGTGGCGAAGATGCGCACGGGCCGCTCCGTGGAGCCCGATATGGCTCTGAAAGCCTCCGTTTGGAACTGCGGGCTTTGAAGCGTCTGATAGTCAACGCTCGCCATCTGCCTTTGGGTGAGCGACGCCACGTGGGCGCGCAGCCGCTCGCCAAGCTCCCCCGTCTGCAGGTCGGCCACAATTTGCGCCGCGTGCGTGGCCAGCATCGCCGCTCCAAACGCCGCCACGGGTGCGGCTATGGCGCGCAGCCCCTCCCACGGGTTGTCTCGCAGTGTCTCAAACGAGGCTAGCGTGGCATCCACCATGCGCCCCATGGCCCACAGCAAGACGAGCGGCAGCACTGAGCGCAACGTCACGCACACTGCGCACGCCACCGTGCCGCGGGGTGAGGCGTCCCACACCATGCGCAACGCCTGTGTCAGCATCCCTCCTTTCATCGGCCGGAGAGTCTTGACGCGAGCCTGATTAATGCGCCAATGACGCGGGCAAGCGCATGGTTCATCTTGTGCGCCGCATGAGGGCGTGCGGTCATCCAGTGTCGCCATGGACCATCGCCCACGCGCCGCGTCAGCCATAGCCGGCGGTGGCTCTCCACAATGCCTGCGGCCAGGCTCTTGGGCACGGGCCCGTCAGCTTCTGTGTTGGAGTCTCCTTGCGTGGTCACGTGGTCTGCTGCGATCTCAATTATGCGGTGGACAATGAAATACGGCCCGTCGGGCTTCTCTAGCGGCCCAATGTAGGCAATGTCTCCCACCTTGGGGTCTGTGGCGGGCCGCACCGTTATGGTCTCTCCCGGCCAGATGGTTGGCACCATGCTCAGCCCTTGCACCCGCAGGCGTATTTTAAGCCCCATTTTAAGGGGTTCGGACATAACTTTTTGCGCCGCCGTGGTGGTCATGTCGTCAGCGGTCGCCTCCTTTTTTTGCGCGAGCCGACATGGCGTCGCGCAGCAGTTTCACCACCGCGCCGCTAGGCTCGAAGCCCAGGTGGCAGGTGTCCACATTGCCAAAGCACAAAAAGACGTTAGACGTCAGCTGGTTCACGCTCTCCTTGTTGAGCGGCTGCTGGATCACGTTGGCCATGATGGCCGCCATGGCCTCGGCTTTGCTCTTGATCTTGGTCAGCGTGTTTTCGGGGGCCTGATGCAGCAAGTATACGCCGCGCAGGGTGGTGGACGACGGTTTTTGCTTGTAGTTCCTCATAGGGATGGAGTAGGCCCTCGGTTCGCCGCCTTCTGTCTCGGGCGGGCGCACGGCCACCATGTCATCATTTATGACCACGGCCCTGTTTTGGCGGAACAGCTCCGCTATGGTGCTCTTGCCTGTGCCGGAAGGCGCAGTGAACAGCATTCCTTTGCCAATGCCTGTGCACACGACAGAGGAGTGGATGAGGAACCCGCCGCGGCGCAGGAGTTGGCGAGACAAGAATATGTTGAAGATGGGGAATATGTAAGGGTCTATTGTCGAGGCGCGCTTCTCTGCGGGCTCCACGCGCAGCTGCGCGTTGGTGGCCGTGTAGGTCACTTGGGCGGCTTTTAGTGGGCCGTTGTCGTAGTGGGCGGTTATGGTCTCCGTGCCGTCCTCATTGCTTTGGAGCGCCCACTCGCACCCGTCTTCGCCGTTTTTTGGAGAGACGAAGCGGGCGTTGGCCTTGATCCCGTCGTTGATGTTGCTCCACTGCGTGAGTGTCACCACAATGATGTCTGTTGGGGGCGGCATCCATGAGCGCGAGGGTCTAGGCGTTCCAAAGCCGCGGAAACTGACGTCCGTCAGGCGGCACCCTACCGCCCTTATCTCTATTTGCAGCCCGGCTACGCTGACGCTTACGCTCTCTTCATGTTGTTCTTTCATCACGATGCGCGTTTGGTTTTTCTGAAGTTGGATTTTGTTGCTGCAATTGATAGTCGTGTGCGCCCGCCATGCCTCACTGGGCGTCAACGGGCGGGCCGTCATCTCCCTCCACCTCTTCCACGTAGCCGCGCTTCATCATCTCTCTGATGAAGTCTTCCACGTCTTGCTCCACCTTCTGGGCTTCGCTGTCGTCATAGGTGTCCAAAATGTGGCGCACAATGTCGCTCACGCTCTGCCCATTGCGCAGCCCGTCCATTATGTCTGCCCCTGTCGGGTTGAGAGACAGCAGTTTGCCCATCTCCACGGTAGATTCGCATATAGGGGCAATCACGGCCTCGTCGGCCATCCTAGTCATAACGAAGGTGGGGAGGATTCTGTATTTCTTGTCCATGGTGTAGCTCTTGTGCCGTTGCCTTTTGTGGCGGCGTTACACTATTGTGCGGGAATATGGGGCCAGATCCATTGTGGCGAACATCCCGCGCTGGAATTTGCGGAAACCGGCCGATGCCACCATGGCCGCATTGTCTGTGGTGTATGAGAATTTTGGCACGAAGACTTTCCACCCGCGGCTTGTGTGCAGTCTCTCGAAAGCGTCGCGCAACCCGCTGTTTGCCGACACTCCGCCCGCCACGGCCACCGTGCTTATGCCCAGGTCTTTCGCCGCGCGGGTCAGGTTTTTCATCAAGATGTCTATGACGGTGCTTTGCAGCGAGGCGCATAGATCCGCCTTGTGCTTCTCCACAAAGTCGGGATCCTCTCTCAGAGCGTCGCGCAGCGTGTAGAGGAACGATGTCTTCAGCCCGCTGAAGCTGTAGTCATAGCCGCCCACGTGAGGCCTGGCGAAGCTGAACGCTTTGGGGTTGCCCTCGTTGGCCAATTTGTTGATTACGGGGCCGCCAGGGTAGCCCAAGCCCATCACCTTGGCGCACTTGTCAAAGGCTTCGCCCGCCGCGTCGTCTATCGTCTGGCCTATGATCTCCATGTCCATATAGTCCTTCACCAAAAGTATCTGGCTGTTGCCGCCAGACACCAGCAGGCAGAGGAACGGGAACTGCGGCTGCTCTTTGCCATCCTCGACAATGAAGTGGGCCGAGACGTGGGCCTGAAGGTGGTTGACCTCGATGATGGGTTTGCCCAGTGCGAGGGCGAAGCCCTTGGCGAAAGACACGCCCACCAGCAGCGACCCCATAAGGCCGGGGCCGCGGGTGAACGCCACCGCGCTGAGGTCGTCGGCCTTGATGCCGGCGTCGGCCAAAGCCTTGTCCACCACGGGGATTATGTTTTGCTCATGGGCTCTTGAGGCGAGCTCTGGCACCACGCCGCCGTAACGCAGGTGCACAGCCTGGCTGGCTGTGACGTTTGAGAGAACGCGGCCGTCTTCCAGCACTGCCGCTGATGTGTCGTCACACGACGACTCTATGCCCAATATGAGTGTAGATGTAGACATCTGATTCCGCTTATTTTGTCGTGGCCGGCGGCTCTTTTGCCGTGCCTGGCCTCATGTCTGGCGCGCCATGTGCCAAAACCATTGGGCAAATATACAAAACTCCGCATAATATGCCACCTTATGGCTATTTTTGCACAGTGCGCCACAATGGCGCGCACCCCAGACCATGGGATATTTGCGCAAGATAGTGTCGGCCTTGTGGGCCTTTCTGCTGGCGGTGATGTTTCTGCTGCTGCTGGCATTTGGCCTCACCCAGTTCCCACCCGTCCAACGGTGGGCCGGCCGCGCCATTGCCAATGCCATAACGTCGTCCACAGGACTGCCTGCGACAGTCGGCTCGCTGCGCTTTTTCCCTTTCTCGTCTGTCGAGGTCTCCCGCGTCTGCATAGCGGGGCCTGACTCTCTGCCCATGATTTCGCTCCGGCGCGTCAAGGCCGATGTCTCCGCCGCCTCTCTGGTGTCGGGCGGGCTGTCTCTCAACGTGATAGATGTGGACAGCCTGGATGTTGTGGTGCGCCAGGGCGCCGATGGCAAGCTCAACATCATGTCCCTGGCGGGGCCCGACAGCGTGGCTTCCGATGGGGCCGCGCCCCGCGTGAGCGTGCACGCTCTCAGGGCGGCGGAGTGCCATGTGGCCTATGAGGCCATGGGTCGCCAACCGCTCCATCTGCAAGACGTGTCCCTTGCCCTAGACGACATCCTTTTTGATGAGGGGCGTGGCGGCGTCTCTGTCTCCGCCGTGTCATTCTTTTTGCCAAGCCTCTCACTAAAAGCGGCCTTGAGCGGCCGCCTGGCCATGCGGGGAGACACTTTGAGCCTCCGCGAGGCGTCTGTCTCTTTGGGGTCGGGCGTGGCGCGGGTCGATTCCGTCATTGTCGTGGCCGACTCTGCCGGCGTGCGCCACGCGCGGGTGGAGATTCCGTCGGCAAGGGTGGGCGCCGGCATCCTCTCCGCGCTCGCGGCACGCCCGCTGCCCAGTGCAGGGATGAGCCTTAGCGCGCGGCTAGACGGCAGCGTGGTGGACGTCCGCCGCATGCGCCTCTCTTTTGCCGATGCCTCTTTCATCACACTTTCGGGCCTTGGGCAGTTGGAGCGCGGGGCCGGGGGCGCGTGGCTGTCTTGGGCCAAACTCTCTGTTGACGGGCGCACGTGTCCCGCCGACGTTGCCGCGGTGGCTGGCCTTGGCGCCGATGCGCCCGTGCGGGCGGACTTCCGACCCGTGGCCGTGGGGGGCAACCTCTTGATAGATTACACAGGGGGCGAGGCCTCGGCCAATGTGCGGTTGTCGTCTTCGCCCCTCACTTCCGAAGCCTACGCCACCGCGCACTCCGATGACGGGTGGCGAACCATCTCTTTCTCATCGTCACTCTCTGCCGATGCCGACCTTGGCCGCCTCACGAGCGGCATTGTGGCAAGGGTGACGGGATCCCTCTCCGCCCAAGGGCGAGCGTGCGGGACAGACCTGCGCTACGTCATGCTCCGTGGCAACGTGACCAGGGCCGAGGTGGCCGGTACAGCCTTCACCGGCGTGTCTTTCAATGGCGTGGCGGACGGCAATAAGGCCAATGGCCTTGTGCAGGTCAACGACCCTCTGCATGGCCACCTGATGGTGGTGGCCGAGAGAGACGGGAGCGGGGTCTCGCCCTACGTCTCTTTGGCCGTCCAGGCCGATTCCGCCCAACTCGGAAGCCTTTGCCCCGCGGTCTTTACGCCAAACGCATGGGCCTCTTTTCGCATGAGGGCCGAGAGCACAGGGGTGGATTTCCGCACGTCCGTATCCGACGTCCATTTGGCCACTCTCACTCTCTGCAATAGGCAAGACACGCTGGCCGTTGACCATCTGTTGGCCTCGTTAGGGACCGATGCGCTCGGTCGCCGCGTCTTGTCTGTGGAGTCTGACGCGCTGTCGGGCTACGCCATGGGAAATTTTGACGTCAAAGGTCTGGCCGATGAGTTGGCTCGGCAATATGCCGCGGCTCTGCCGTTGTTGGCCAAGCCTGTGGCCAGGTCGCGCCATGCCCAAATGGCGGAGTTCGAGCTGTCTCTCTATCAGGCGCGGCGGTTGGCCTCCCTGTTTCTGCCGTCGGTGAGCGTGTCAGACACTCTCGAGGTCCGCGGCAGCATCGACTCTCAAACCCATACCGCTTGGGCCCGCGTGGCCATAGACACCATCCGCACGGCGTCTGGCACGGCATCGGGGCTCGAGGCCGCTGTGGCCAGCAATGAGGGTGTCGTGGGCCTGGGCGTGAGGGCAAATGCCGTGTCGGCGCCACTGGTGGGCGACATTAAGGGCTTCCGAGTGGCGGCCGAGGCCGAAGCCGACGGGCTGACGGCCGATGTGGCATGGCTTTTGGCCGATGGGAAGCGGCAAGGCGGCGCGCTAAATGTGGACGCCAAGTTTGTCCAAGACAATGAGACGGGAAGGCTGAGGGCGCTCATAGGGGTGGACCAGTCGCAGCTGACGATGGGTGGCGACGTCTGGACGCTGGACTCTTGCCGCTTCGACGCCTGTGCCGGACGGTTGGGCGTGAGCCATTTCCTCCTCTCCAATGCCGACCACTCCATAAGGGCGCAAGGCGGCGTGTCTGCAAGCCCTGATGACACCTTGCGGCTCGCTCTCAGCAAGATTGTGCTGGAGAAAATAGTGAAGACCGACGCGTCGTCAAAATTCTCACTCGAGGGCGACTTATATGCCGATGCCGAGGTGTCCGCATTGCTCGGCGACGTCCGCATGACGTCCATGGCGAGCATCGAGAGACTCAAGGTGAACGGCGATATGCTGGAGCATATGGACGTGACGACGGCCTGGTCTCCCGAATCCGACAAACTGGACATTGGGCTGGACATCGTCACCGGTGGCGTGCCCAGAGCCGTGGCCACGGGCTATGTCGATGCCCGCGGATCTGCCATGGACCTGAGGTTCGACATCGACAGCCTGTCCACAGGCTTCCTCAATTTCTATTTGGACAATTGCATAGACTCCTGGCGGGGGTCTACGTCGGGATGGTTGCGGCTCCACGGCCCCCTGGATGACATTGCGCTAGACTCCCGTCTCAAGATGAATGACGACAACTATTTCCGCGTCATGCAGACCAATGTGACGTATCACATTGATATGCAGGACTCGCTCGTCCTCTCACCGCGCAGCATGGATTTTCTCAACATCCGCTTTGCGGACAGCAGGGGCAAGCACGGCATCTTTGGCGGCAGCATAGCGCACAATATGTTCTCCGACCTGCAGATGGGGCTTGTCTTCGATGTTGACGACCTGCTGCTTCTCCAGACCACGTCGAGCCAAAGCCCGTCATACTACGGCACCGTCTACGGTACTGGCCGAATGAGGATAACAGGCCCCACCAAGGCCGTCAGGATTGACATTGACGCCCGCACGGAGCGCAACTCCAAGTTTATGGTGGCCCCGTCAGCCAAGTCGGACGTTGGCAGCCACGACTACATCCTTTTCAAGAAACCCAATGAGGTGGTCATGACCCAGACGGAGCAAATAGGCGCGGGAGTCTCGGCGGGGCTCAACCTTCAGATTACGCCCGACGCGGAGATGTCTGTCGTCATAAACCAACAGACGGGCAACAAACTCACGGGGCGAGGCTCCGGACAAATTCAGGTCAATGTGGACAGGGGAGGAGAGCTGACCATGTATGGAGATTACGAGATTGAGAGCGGAATGTACAACTTCTCGTTCGAGAACATAATAAATAAGCAGTTCGCTATCAACAAGGGCGGCCACATCACGTGGGACGGAGGACCATACGACGCCCTTGTTGATATTGTGGCCACGTATAAGCTCAAGGCGTCGCTCTATGACCTGGTGCAGGGAGGCGGCGAGGAGGCCAACGCCGACCTCAAACGTCGCGTGCCCGTAAATTGCAACATACTGCTCTCCAATAAACTGACCAATCCCGACATCAAGTTCGACATCGAGATCCCGTCATCGCAAAATTTCAACCAATACGCCTTCGACCAGTATGTCAACACCCAGGAGGAGATGAACCGCCAGGTCTTCTCCCTGCTGATGGCCAATAAGTTCTACGCCGTCCAAGATGCGGGTAGCCAAGGCAATCAGGGGTCGAGCTACCTCGGCACCACGGCTTCTGAGTTGCTCAGCAACCAGCTTAGCAGCCTTTTTAGCCAAAACGACCATAACATCGGCGTGGGCGTCAACTACCGCCCTGGCGATGAGGTGACGAATGAGGAGTATGAGGTTGCGCTGTCCACGCAGGTGCTGGACAATAAGATCCTCCTGAGCGGAAACATTGGTTACGGCCGCGACGCCTCCGGCTCATCGTCGTCCGATGACGGCTCGCTCATTGGCGATTTCGACGTAGAGGTCAAGCTAAACAGGCAAGGCAACATAAGGGCCAAGGCCTACACTCACTCCAATAATGACGTCATCTACGAGACATCGCCAACAACCCAAGGCATCGGGGTCTCTTTTCAAGAAGATTTCAACACATTCCGAGAGCTGTTCCAGAAATATTGGCACAAGATTTTCCGCAGGCGTCACGCCAAGAAGGCCGAGGCGCGGGTTGAGAACTGAACCTTGCGGCCTCTTTTGCGTAAACGGAAAGTGTGTAACACAATAAATCTATCTGTTTCAAGATGAAGAAGATAATCCTGGCTCTGACGCTGCTGCTCGCCAGTGTCGCCATCGGGGCGCAAAACTGCACCCCCACGCCAGCCGACTACGAGAATTTCATGAAGTCTAAGACGCTCGTGGTGCTGGATGACAATATGTTCAGCGACTTCAATATGGCCATCAAGGCCGATATGGAGGCCAATTGGCATCTCACCGAGGTGGGCTACATCTCGCGCCGCGAGTTCGAGGAGAAACGTAAAGACCCCACGCTCTCGTTTCTGCTCACCACCACGGTCACCTATCCCGAGGACAAGCTAAAGGATAAGTACGTCTACCTCAGCCTCCTGATGGGCAAGCCAAAGGTGAAGCTCAAAGACATGCCGGATCTTATCTCCGTGCCCTTGGCCTACCTCTCCGCCACCGACCAGGCGTGGGTCTATAAGATGCCCGCTTTCATCAGGTTCATTGTCAACCATGTCGAGGCAATGAGGGCCAACCCCAAGCTCATAAGCGAGACGCCGCTGCTCATGTATAACAAAAACAGCCAGTCTTTGGCCTCAAAGACCCTCTATCTCGTCAAGAGCGACCTGGAGCCGAGCATACGCACCGATGGCGCCATCCGTAAGGTCTATCCCTACAATTTCCGCCTTGTCAATGAGAGCGAGGTGCGCGAGGCTCTGGAAGAGAGGCGCAAAGACGTGGTGATCCTTCACAAGGTGGGCCCGGAGAAAAACCGTAAGACGCGGTGCTACAAGATGCTCATGGGGGCAGACGACGCTCAGGTCTATTATTTTGACTATCATATGATCTCCGCCAAGCAGCCCGATGCTCTCTTGGAGAAAGATTTGAAGAAGATAGGAAAGAAATAAGTCCTCTTCTTGCGCCATAAAGCAAGGCCGGCCGCCCGTGGGTTTAGTCCCGCAGGCGGCCGGCTTCTTTTTGTTGTGGAGAGGCGGGTCTAGCTTGCCTGTTGCTTTTTCAGCTCCATCACGCTCTTCTTCTCGTTTTCGTCCATTGGTCGTGTGGTTGAACCCACGCGACGGTAGCAGACGTCATCCACGTTCATCACCTCTGTTGGGGTGGGGGTCACCTCCACCACGAATATCATGCGCCCGCCGTGGCTCTCGAAGTGGGTGTTTACATAGAGGCTTGCAGTGTTGGGCATGTGCTTGCGCATCATGTCGGTGAAAAAGTTGCTCATCAGGTCGCGGCTCTTCTGCTCGTCAAAACGCTCGGTGCCCGCCAGTTCGCGGAAGTCGGTGTCTAGTCCCACCGCCATGCCGGAGTCGTTCACGCCCACCAGTAGGCGGCCGCCCTTGGTGTTCATCATGCCGCATATCACGGTCAGCAGTTTCAGCGTCTGCTTCTGCTTGTCGGGGCGCATGTTGTTGTCGGGCGGGAACACCATGCTCTCCTTAAATTCTTGTGTGGGTCCCTCTTCTCCCATGTGCTCGCGTTCGCTCTCGTCGCGCGCCTCAATGCCAAGCAGTTCGTTTATCTTGTTCCTTATCTCTCGCCGAGCCGCCGTCAGGTGGTAGCCGTCTGCCAGGTTGAACGCCAACGTCAGGCGCGCCACGCTGCCCGTCAGCGTCTCTTTGCGTTGCTCGGCCACCTCCAGAAGCTGGGCTTCACTGCCATTCCGCTCCAGCCTCGACAGGCAGAAGAGGCGTGTGGCCTGGTCTTGCATGTCGGGATAGCCCTCTAGCATCTTCGCGCTGCGGCTGAAGTGCTTGTCAAAATCGTCGGGGTCTATCCATTGGTTGCGGGCATACTCGTCCATCATATATATGAGGGCCATGCGCTCGTGATACTCATCGGCCTTGACCCCGTTGCCAATGGCAATGGCCAAGAGCCGCGCCACGGCCAGCAGGTTAAACGTTTGCGCCCTGTTGTCGGTCAACGTGCTCTGCCGGTCCACAATGTTCATCAGCTCGCTCACCTCGCTGCGGGACATCTCCGCTTGCTCCTGATCTTGGGCGTAATCCTCGTCCTCCTCTTCATTCTCCTCAGGGTCTCCGTCATAGGTCTTCCCGTCAGAGTAGGCCATGAGCATGTTGTGGAAGCACTGCCTGTCGCTCAGTGTCTCGCCGGTCTCGTCAAACTCAATGAACTCGGCGTCCACTTTGCCGTCGGCATACACGGCCGTAGGCTCCACCCACACAATGTCGCCGCTCTTGAGCAGGGGCGTGTTGTCGTCCATAGGCACTTTCAGCGAATATCCTTTCTCGCTGATGAGCAGGTTGCCTCGGTTTGAGGATATGGTCATGCGGCACAGCAGCGGCTCGCCGGTCTGGGCGTAGTGGCTCACGAAGTCTTCCACATAGTCCACAAGGTTAAATCGGCACGTCCCGTCGCCGAGAACTTTCCTCACCACGGCGCGCAGCAGCAGCGGCTTGCCAGAGTCGTCCATAAAGTCGCTCACGTGAGCCGAGAGCACGTTGTAGCGTACAATGTCTCGTGGAGACAGCAGGCCCTTCCCCGTTATGTGGTCATCCACCACCACGCAGTGGAAAATTGGGTTGCGCCCTTCGTCTGTGGTTCCGTTGCTGCCCGTCACCATAATCATCACTTCGTCTCCCTCTTCGGCCTGTAGCTTCACTTTGTGCCCCAGTGGTGGCGTCTGCCTTTTGACTCCATCGCGCTCGTCCATGAGGCTGTCTTCCACGTCGCGCCACATCAGGCGCAGCTCTTGAGTGTCCGCGCAGTCTCCTTTCACCTCACGCACGGAGTCGCGGTCCGACAGCTTCACCTCAATGTTCCTCCACCCCGGGATGCCGTCGGGCAAGACGTTGCGCAGGTGGCTGCCACCCATGCGGGGGGATATGGTCACGTTGTTGCCGTTCACGCTCACTGTCGCGTTGCGCCCCATGTGCGTCAGCGTGCCATCCACAAGCTGTGGCGTGGGGGCCTGCGAGGCCTTGAAACTTATCACGTCGGCACTGCTCTTCATGTCGTTCCATCCAAACGGCAGTTGGCTCGGCGCATTGCCAAACAGGTAGCCGTAGGCTTTGCTGTTGAGTGTCCCGCTCAGGTTGGTGTGGAAGAGAGACGCGTAGCGGCACAGGCGAGACATCAGCACATAGCGGTTCACCCCTCTGTCGCCATCGTCGGTCAGCATCAACGTCATGGCCAGGGCGCGCGTCATGTCAGACACCACGGCCTTGTTCTCGCCCAGGCTGATGTTCATCACGCGATCCGCCTCTTCGGCTCGCTGGTCAATGAACGCCATCAATACTTTCACCAATGCGCTGCGAAGCGGCTCTTGCCGCCAGTCCGTCAGGCTGCGGCTGCTCAGTGTGCCAAAAAGCAGACGTATGTTTTTCACCATCAGGTCGCTGTCTATCAGCATGGCGCACGTCAGCACTCCCAGGCGATGAGCCGCCTCATACACATAGCCAGTCCGCTCCAGGCTCGACCGTATGTCCGACGCGTAGTCGTCTATCGTCTTGTCTTTTACTTTGTTTATGGCCGATGTGAACTCATCCGCGCGGCCAATGCAGCTCGCGATCTGCGACCGGAGCCTCATCATGTCCTCGCCCTGACCCGTCACGAGGCCGCTCCGCTCCAAAATCTCTATGCCCATGCGTCTCAACGCGTTGAGCAGGCATATCTTGTGCGATGTCCCTTTCCTTGTGTCCAGCCGCGTGGAGAGCCACTCGCCCATGTGGTCCTCCACCACTCTGACGGCCTCTGTGAGCCATTCTCCTGATTGAGATTCCAGTTCTTGTCGGGCGTCATAAAATGCCGAGTCGCGCCTGAAAACGCGCGCCGTCATGCGGATTATGGCTGGTGAAATCTCTTGCGCCTCGCCCATGGCTTTCAGTGCCTGTGGGCTGATGGTTGTCGAGACAATGGGTTCCGACGTTTTTGTGGCCTCTTCCACCTCCTCCACGTTCACTTTAATGCCATCTATCGATGTCACGCGACACAAGAGGGTCTGCCTCTCGCCATATTTCTTTCCCTTGGTGTTGACAAAGTGAAATCTGAATCCTTCGGAGCCGAAGGCGTCATATTGCCCGCTGCGCTCCATGCTGCGCTTCACGTTTAGGCTATATGTCTCGCCCACTTTATATCTCGAAGCGATGAGTGGCACCAGGTCTTGCGTAAGTGACTGTGTCCCGTCCGGGTTCGTTTTCAGCATGCATGTCACGGTGCTTGGCGTCTCTTGCGTCTTTTGGAAGTCGAAGAGCTTGACCTTATATTCTTGCCCATCACAATCCACCACATAATACCAGTTCTTAAAGTCCTTTTTTAGCTCTTTTACTTTCAGCTCTTGTTTTGCGCCAATGGTTGGCGACGATGTCTTTGCCATCTTTTGTTGAGTTTAGAAAATTGTTTTGTCAATATGTTCCGTCCTGCGTGGGGGCGTTCCCGTCCGCGTCAAGACGCTAGTCGAAATGAGTTTGAAGTTACGTCTTTTTTGCAAAATTTGCAAAGCCGTCGTTGAGGAGGGGGCGGCGCGGCCCCCTGGGGTTCTGTTTCCGGATTTTTGTTAACTTAGCGTAACGATGGACATATCTCGGATCATAGACAGGTCCCGCCCCGTGCTCGTGGCGGTCAGTGGCGGCGCCGACAGTGTGGCGTTGCTCCACCGCCTTGTGACGGAAGGTTTCCGCTGCGTGGCGGCGCATTGCAATTTCCATTTGCGCGGCCAAGAGTCCGATTCTGACGAGGCTTATGTCCGCTCTCTTTGTGATATGTTGGCTGTTGATTTGATTGTCAATCACTTTGACACGCGCGCCTATGCGCTCTCGCACCACGTATCCATCGAGATGGCTGCTCGAGACCTGCGCTACGAGTGGTTCTATAGGCTCTTGGACGAGCGCGGGATTCCCTGCGTTGCCGTGGCCCACCATGCTGACGATGCCGCCGAGACTTTCCTGCTCAACCTGACCCGCGGCACCGGGCTGCGCGGCCTCACGGGAATGAAGCCCGTGCAGGGGCGCGTGGTGCGTCCATTGCTCGATGTGTCGCGTGCCGACATTGAGCTTTATTGTCGCGCCCACGGGCTAGATTTTGTCACGGACTCGTCCAATGCGTCCGACGATTTCTCCCGAAACAAAATTCGCCATCACGTCATACCGGCTCTCAAGTCCATCAATCCCTCTTTCCTCTCCACCATGGGTGCCAACACCGCCCATTTGGCAGGTGTGCTTGCCGTCTTCGAGGCCGAGGCGTCGCGTTTCGAGGCCGAGGCCGTCAGGCGCGAGGGGGGCGTTGTCTCCATCTCGGCTGGCGCCTTGCGCGCGGCTCCTTGCGCCGAGCCTTTCCTCCATTGGCTCCTCGCGCCCATGGGTTTCCCTCCCCGCTCCATCGTCAGCATGACGCGGTGTGTCGAGGGGAGGCTTAGTGGCCGCGTCTTCTACGCCCCGGGGCTCCGTGCGGTGGTGGATCGCTCGCAGGTCATCGTGTCTCCCGTTGCAGGTGGTCTTGCGCCTTCTTCGTTTGAATTGCAGGGTTTTGACTGTGAGGTCTTTGAGCCCGTTCGCATTCGTTTGTCTCTCGTGCCCGTAGACGATGGTTTCCGCCTCTCGCGGTCTCCTATCACAATGCATATCGACGCGTCCAAACTCTCTTTCCCTCTTGAGGTGCGGCACTGGCGGCAGGGCGACTCGTTCGTCCCGCTTGGCATGAGTGGGCGGAAAAAGTTGTCCGACTTTTTTGTCGATTGCAAGATGAGCTTGCCGGAGAAGGAGGCCGCGTGGGTCGTCGTCTCCGCGGGTCAAATTGTCTGCGTCCTTGGCCGCAGGCTAGATGACAGGTTCAAGTTCACGCCCGGTTGTCGCAGCGTGGCGCAGCTTGAGCTGCTAGGCTAGTCCGAGGCCGTTTTTTATTGAAGAACATCAATTTATAGTCCCATGAATAAGAGGCTAAGAAACAATATAATAGCGGCTTTGGCCCCTCAGGCCAAGCTCCGTAAGGAGGTGGAGCAGGCCGTCTCCGCCAATTTTGAGACTTTGTGCTACGTCTTGGAAGGCTTGGCCGTAGAGTATCGTGAGCTCCTTGAACCCGATGTCGTTGTCAAGTTTGAGCGCCGGGCGCAGCATGTGGCCATCTTCACGCTCGATGCCGATGTGCTCGTCTTCGCCCAGTTGACCGATGTCTTCCAATTCGATCGCGACCACGAGGCCCGCGCCACGGAATATGTCAAGGCCAACGCCTCGCGCTCTTTCGTCGGCATGGTCAACGTCTACAATTTCCTGGCCGACTCTTTCAAATATGACCGCGACGAAGACGGCGGCTACCTCGTGGCCCGCGTCTTTGTCAATGCCGAGTCCGCATTCTTCGTCGAGGGCAAGAGGCAGAGGGGCATGGGGGTGGCTCAATATGGCGAGCGCACCCTCAATGCCGAGAACTGGAGGAAAGTGGTGGAGACGGCCTTCAAATACGCGGTGGAGGAGAACCCGCTCGTCCCGCCCTACGAGATGGTCATGCAAACCGATATGGCCACGCTCAAGCAATACATCCTCACCTCCAAGACCAAGACCGCGAAGAGGATGGGCTTCGGCTTCAGGGCCGATGATGTCAAGTAGCCCGTCAGACCGTAAGCCAACAACGCAAGATCACAAACAACCTTTCAGAATACTCTCACACAGAGATGGATGTCGTAGAACGCTTCTTGACCTACGCCAAGGTCAACACCCAGAGCGACGAGACCACCGGCATCGTGCCGTCAACACTCTCGCAGCTCGATTTCGCCAACAGGCTGGCGGCTGATCTCCGCCAGATAGGAATGTCCGATGTCGATGTCAGCCAATACGGCTACGTCACGGCCACACTCCCCGCCAACACCACTAAGCCCGCGCCCGTCGTCGGCTTCATCGCGCATATGGACACGAGCCCAGACTTCTCCGCCAAGCACGTCAACCCGCGCATTGTCACATCCTACGATGGCGCGGACATTGTCCTCAACAGCGAGCTTGGTGTCACGCTCTCGCCGTCCGAGTTCCCCGAGTTGCTCAACTACAAGGGGCAAGACATCATCGTCACTGACGGCACCACGCTCCTCGGAGCCGATGACAAGGCCGGCGTGGCCGCCATCTTTGCCGCTATGGAGGCCCTCATCGCCAACCCGTCGCGCCCGCACGGCAAAATACGCGTCTGCTTCACGCCCGATGAGGAGATAGGCCAGGGGGCTGACCATTTCGATGTCAAGGCCTTCGGCGCCGATTTCGCCTACACTGTCGATGGCGGCGCCATAGGAGAGCTGGAATATGAGACGTTCAACGCCGCCGAGGCCACGGTGGTCATCCATGGGCGCAACGTCCACCCTGGCTACGCCTACCACAAGATGCGCAATTCAATGAGGATTGCCAGCCAGTTCACTGTCATGCTCCCAAGCTTCCAGACGCCGGAGCATACTAATGGCTATGACGGCTTCTTCCACCTCACGCTCATGGAGGGCTGCGTTGAGAAGACCACACTCAAATACATAATCCGAGACTTCCGTCGAGACCGTTTCGAGGATCGGAAGAAGGAGATGCTCCACCTCACGAACAAGTTCAACGCCGAGTTTGGAGAGGGTACCGTCGTCACCACCATCCGAGACCAGTATTACAATATGCGCGAGAAGATTGAGCCCGTCATGTATGTCGTCGATCACGCGCGCCGCGCCATGGCCGATTGTGGCGTAGAGTGCAAGGTCGTGCCTGTCCGAGGTGGCACCGACGGCTCCAGGCTCTCTTTCATGGGCCTGCCCACGCCCAACATATTCGCCGGGGGCGAGAACTTCCACGGCAAATACGAGTACCTCCCCGTCCCCAGCCTCCGCAAGGCCGCCGAGGTCGTGGCCCGTCTGGCCGAGGTCGTGGCGCTATAGCCCGTCCGCTCATAACAAGACGCCACCGTGTGGAGACGGGTCTTGGCGCGTCTCACTTTCAATCATGTAATAAAAATCTAGCCGTGCCGGCCTCCGAGGTCGGCGCGGCTAGATTCTTTCTGCTCTGGCTCCCAAAACTTATGCGCCGTGGCGCCCATACGCCGCCCTCACAAGAGGCTCCAGCAGATATTCAAGCCCGTTGAGCTTAATCTCATATAGCGTCTCCAGCAGTGTCCCCAATCGTCCTTGAGGGAAACCGTGCTGTTTGTACCATACAATGTAAAACTCTGGCAGCCTGTACAGTGGAGTTCCCTTATACCGTCCGTAGGGCATCGCCGTCGTCACCAGGTCTTGTAATATCGTCTTATCCATTATAAACTCTTTTTAGCGTCTAAGATAAATATATTCAAATGTTTATTTGGCTACATTTGCAGCATGATAAATAATTTTGACGGCCGTGGCGTCCGCGTTGGGCGGCGCAATGTTCTCGTGGTGTCGCGTCTCGTAGACTTCGGTTGCTACCTTGTTGGCGGCCCCGAGGGCGAGATCTTGATTCCAAAGAAATATATGCCTCAAGGACTGTCGGTCGGTGACGAGGTCGAAGTTTTTGTCTATTTCGACTCAGAAGACCGCCTTGTGGCCACGACGGAGACCCCGCTGGCGCAGGTGGGACAGTTCGCCTACCTCAAAGTAAAAGAGGTCGCTAGCCCTGGCGCGTTCTTGGATTGGGGGCTTGTCAAAGATTTGCTCGTGCCAAGGCGTGAGCAGCGAGACAATATGATTGCGGGGCGATCCTATGTGGTCTACGTCTACCAAGATCCCGTGACAGGCCGAATAGCCGCCACGCAATGGTTTGAACGGCAACTGAATAATGTTATGCCGCGCTATAGGGTGGGAGATGCCGCCGACGCCCTCGTCTACGAGCTCTCACCGCTTGGCTATAAGGTGGTGCTAGACGATGCCTTCACAGGCCTCATTTATGAGAGCGATGTCTATTCGCCTTTGGCAGTGGGAGATAGGCTGAAGGTCTACGTCAAGTGCGTCAGGGAAGATGACAAGATTGATGTCTCACCCTCGCCCATAGGCTACGCCAAGGTGGACAACATTGCCGCGGAAGTCATCAAAAGGCTGAAACTCAGCAATGGGGAGCTCAATGTGGGTGACAAGTCAAGCCCCGACCTCATCCGCGACCTCTTTGGCTGCAGCAAGAAGAGTTTTAAGATGACCATCGGGACGCTCTTTCGCCAGGGGGTGATTGACATAACGCCCAGGGGAATCAAATTATTAAAGAAATAACGGACATCCACCAGATAATCATATGAGTCTGTCTCACCTTTTTGGCAAGACGCTTCCCGAGCTTCAGCAGGTAGCCGAAGAGGTCGGCCTGCCGCGTTTTGCGGCAAAGCAAATGGCCGATTGGCTATATAAGAAGAATGTCGCGGACATTGGCGGCATGACGAACATATCCAATAAAGGTCGTGAGGCTTTGGCTGCGGGCTATGATGTGGGCAGGGTGGCCCCTGTGGCCGAGGTCACTTCGGTCGATGGCACTCGTAAGATGCTCTTCGACTATGACGGCAAAGCCGTCGAGACGGCCTATATCCCAGACGGGCGCGATGAGCATAACACGCTCTGCGTCTCATCGCAGGTAGGGTGCAAGATGGCGTGCAAGTTTTGCATGACAGGCAGGCAAGGCTTTGCCGGTAATCTCACTTCTGGCCAGATACTCAATCAGATGGCGTCAACCACAGGCCATGAGCAGCTCACCAACATCGTCTTCATGGGCATGGGTGAGCCGATGGACAATACCGAGGAGGTTCTCAAGTCGCTCTCCATCCTCACCTCACCATGGGGCTACGCTTGGAGCCCGAGGCGCATAACGGTCTCATCCATAGGCATCCCCGGCCAGCTCGTCCGTCTGTTGGATGAGTCTGACGTCCATGTGGCCATAAGCCTCCACTCTCCAGATCCCGCTCGGCGGGCGGAGCTGATGCCCGCGCAAAAAGGCTTCCCCATCGAAGATACGCTCGAGCTGCTAAGACACTATGATTGGACGGGGCAGCGACGCCTCACTTTCGAATATACGCTCTTTGAGGGTGTCAACGACTCTCCGCGAGACGCGGAGAACCTTGTGCGCCTCCTCGCTCCGCTCAAATGGTGCAGGGTCAACCTCATAGCTTTCAATGCCATACCAGACTCCGACCTCAAGGGCTGTAGTCGCAAGAAAATGGAGTGGTTCCGCGATATGCTCAATGACAAGGGGTTGACCGCCACCATCCGTCAGTCCAAGGGGCAAGACATCGATGCCGCTTGCGGACTGCTCAGCACAAAGCGAGGCACCATTCAATGAGCCAGAAGTCCAACGTTGTTCTCCAAGCCGTCATGAGTCTGCTGCTTTCACGTCAAGTTATGACATTGTCCATCCCCGTGCTGCTGCTCTCTTGCGCTCCAAGCAGGCAGGAGCAGGCGGAGTCGCTCTACGCCGAGGCCGTGGAGGCTTTCTCCAACAAAAAAATGGGAGAGGCCAAGGTCTTGTTAGACAGCGTAAAGAATTGTTATTCTGACATCCCGACGGCCTGTCGAGAGGCCAGGGATCTTGGCAGGCTCGTCGTCCGATATGAAGGTGAGCGGACGTTGGCCTTTCTAGACAGCTCTTTGGCCGCATGTGACCAGAGGCTGCAAGAGCAGATGACGCCTATGGCGGTAGACGACGCCAACGCCCCAACCCCTGTCTATGTCGCCAAAGTGCAGCAGACGTGGAGAGCCTACGACCGTTGCTACCTCAAGGCCAAGACCGACGCCAATGGGCATTTCTCCATCACTAGCAACTATGTCGGTGAGAAACCCATCCATCACGATCATTTCGAGATCAAGAGCGGGGAGCAATTCGTCTCCATGAGCCATGTTGACGACGGGGCGTTCCGAAACACATTCTCCAACGATGAGTATGTCTGGGAGACGTTGCGTTATGAGGGGCATGAGGCAGCTGATGTCGCCAAGTTCATCTCACTCTACGCTGGGCAACGCATCGTTGTTGAATACCTCGGTCCAAAGGCTCACTACGTCGCAAGCATGACAGAGGCCGACAAAAAAGCCATATGCCAAGTGTGGGAATTGTCCCGATCCCTGCGAGAATCTCGCAAGATAAGATCCATGATACGTTCCGTCCGTCTTGAAATGACGCATACGGCGCACTGATTTTTGCGCAGCGAACCCATAAGACGCGCCTCCTCAACATAAGGGGGCGCATCTCTTTTTGTCTCCTGACGAGGGATATTTCTCCTCTCAACAAACTTTAACACCCACCCCAACCCCCTGAACCACACCGCCCCCGCCCCTGTCCCGCCTCCCCCTCCCTGA